>NZ_JADYXM010000011.1:0-121352 GCF_015864305.1 Pseudoalteromonas sp. NZS71_1
ATATCAACGGATATTACAACAACGTTAGACCGCATCATTATAATGCTGGTTTAGCGCCAAATGAATCTGAGATTAGATACAAAGACTCTAAAACTGTGGCCAAATTTTATTGACCACTACAAGATAGCCCATTGCAAACTCCTATTGATAGCCAATTAAAATGAGTAAGCAATCACAGCAAAATTATTTAAGCCAATATCAGGTGAAAATTAAAATTTTTAACTAACCTGTATACATAATATTTTACGCTGCAAAATGCTCACCATTATTAATAAAATTGGTATTATTACTCTTAGTCTATATTAAACCAAAGCCCCTCATTAACAAGTGTAGTAAAAGTTTGAGTAAAAACTAAACTTGGGTTTGTTAAATTTAATGCTGAACTTTCAAATTCAGTATTATCGGTAAGTAGTTTTACCGCCGCTAAGTCAGTTAATGGCATAGCGTAATTTTCACCGTTTACACTTAATAACACTTCGGTATCGAGTTGCTGATAAATAGCACGCGTGCCACCTAAACGCTCAAACACAGTTTCTTCATCACTTAAATCATCGCTTATTTGCTCAGGTGTAAATGGAGGTTCTACTGGTGCTAAATCCATTTCATGTTTGGGCTGACTAAGCGTTGAGCCTAACCATTGTTTAAATAAATCGTCATTTTCTAAAAGTGCCGCCATCAGTGTTTTAACTTTATCAACTTCAAGGTTTGTAAGTTCACCTTTTGATTTTCTTAGTGTGATGTTGTGATCGGTATAACGTTTTTGTCCGCTTTCGGTATCAATAATATGATCGGCAAAGCTCGACAATAAATCTTGTTGATTTGGCGCTCTAAAACCAACTGAATAATTTAGTGCGTTTTCTACAGCGTAACCTTCGTGAGGGCACCCAGGTGGAATATACAAAATATCGCCTGGTTCTAATATGCAATCAATTACGGCTTCAAAAGGTTCAACTTGCAGTAACTTTTTGTTTTGAGCAAACTGCTTAAGTGTTGGGTCGGGTAAGCCTACACGCCAATGACGTTTACCTTCGCCTTGAATAATAAATACGTCGTATTGGTCTAAATGTGGACCAACACCACCATTAGGCGTTGAATAGCTGATCATTAAATCATCTATGCGCCAGTTGGGAATAAACCTAAAAGGTTCTAGCAGTTGTGCAGCATCGCTATGCCAGTGATCAACTGCTTGCACGAGTAAAGTGGAGTGATCGTCGGTTAACTGCTCAAAGTCTTCAAATGGACCTTGGTGCGTTTGCCAATCATTTTTATGATTGGTGATAATACGCGACTCTATGCTTTCTTCCATTGCTAGGCCGGCAAGTTCATTAGCATCAAGCGGGTCTTGAAAATTAGCAAAACCTTGTTTGATTAAAAGCGGCTTTTTTTGCCAAAAATGGCTTAAAAACTCTTGCTCAGACAAATTATTTATTTTTAATTGATACATACATTATGCCTACTAGTTAGTGCAATGGGGTTAAAACAAAAAAAGCGAAAGGATGATCCTTTCGCTTTTTAAAAGAGCAATTTAGTTTTTAAACTAAATCATCAATAAACTCAACAGCACGACCAATGTAATTAGCAGGTGTTAGTTTTTTCATTTCTACTTTAGCGTGCTCAGGAAGGTCTAAACCATCGATGAAGTCAGCCATTATTTCTTGATTTACACGTTTGCCGCGTGTTAAATCTTTAAGTTTTTCGTATGGCTTTTCAATACCATATTTACGCATAACTGTTTGAATCGGCTCGGCTAGCAATTCCCAGTTTTGATCAAGCTCGTCAGCTAAACGTTGCTCGTTTACTTCAAGCTTACTTACACCTTTAAGTGTTGATTGGTATGCAATAATCGCATAACCCATACCTACACCTAAGTTACGCAATACGGTTGAATCAGTAAGGTCACGCTGCCAGCGAGAAACGGGTAATTTTTGTGCAAGATGAGCAAAAATAGCGTTTGCTAAACCTAAGTTACCTTCTGAGTTTTCAAAATCAATTGGGTTAACTTTATGTGGCATTGTTGATGAGCCAATTTCGCCAGCAATTGTTTTTTGTTTAAAGTGATTAAGGGCAATGTAACCCCACATGTCACGGTCAAAATCTAACAATATAGTGTTAAAACGTGCAATTGCGTCAAACAATTCTGCAATATAGTCATGCGGTTCAATTTGTGTAGTAAATGGGTTTAGTGTTAAGCCTAAACTTGATACAAATTTATCTGCATGTGTATGCCAGTCGTAATCAGGGTATGCGCTAAGGTGTGCGTTGTAGTTACCTACAGCACCGTTAACTTTACCTAGCATCTCTACTTGTGCAATTTGCCCGCGTTGACGCTTTAAACGCATATATACGTTAGCAAACTCTTTACCCATAGTTGATGGTGTAGCAGGTTGTCCGTGCGTACGAGTCATCATTGGGATTGTTTTGTATTCAATTGCTTTAGCTTTAATTGCGCTTAAAAGTTCATCGCAATAAGGAAGTAAAACATTTTTACGCGCTTCGCTTAGCATTAAACCATGAGATAGATTGTTAATATCTTCTGAAGTACAAGCAAAGTGAATAAATTCGTTTATTGCATGAAGCTCACTGTTATCGGCTACTTTTTCTTTTAGTAGGTATTCAACCGCTTTAACATCGTGATTTGTAGTGCGTTCTATATCTTTAACGCGTTGTGCATCAGCTTCACTGAAGTTATCTACAATGGCGTTTAGAAGTGCATTAGCTTCTTCGCTAAATGCAGGTACTTCTTTAATATCGCTTGCTGCAGCTAACGCTTGCAACCAACGCACTTCAACAATTACGCGGTATTTGATTAAGCCAAATTCGCTGAAAATACTGCGTAGTTCAGTGGTTTTGCTGCCGTAGCGACCATCCACTGGAGAGATAGCCGTTAACGCTGAAAGCTCCATAATAACTCCTAAATTTTAGTTTGAACGATAGTTAAATTTTTGTTTTAGCAATAGCGAGTATTTTTCTTTTTGCAAAGAAAAAGTGACGGCGTTTACCGCCCATTTGTCGCCATAATACTGCACTTCTAATGCCGGCTAATAATAACGCACGGATTTTATTTTGAGTGAGCTGCTGTTTTAATAACTCGGGTTTGCCATAAACCTGTATTCGGTGCCCAAGGGGGCTCAGCACCGACGAGTATATATCTGCTAAACCGGCAACAACGCTCTCATCGGTAATAGCAAAGTGGTCTAAACGACGATGAATATCATCAATTCGTTTACCTAATTCGTTTAAGCTTTTGCCGTTTGCACTTAGTGCTCGCTCAAGCTGCATTAAACCACCTACGTACTTTACAATTTCAACATCTTTTTGAGCGCCTGCGGTTAGCTGCGCCATTAATGTTTTGTAACCATCACGTAAGTTGTCAGTACCTTGGTAAACATCTTCTGGCGATGCCGGAGATGTTTGAATAATACTTGAAAGTAAGATTTCTAAATCATGTTCGTTATTGTTGCCGTACTGGGCAATTTTTTGAACTTGTTTAGCAGCCTGGCACATGGCGGCAAGCGCCATGACTTGGTGTTCATTCATTACTTAATCACCGAATCAATAATACCGCCACCTAAACAGATATCTTCTGCGTAAAATACGGCAGATTGACCAGGCGTCACTGCTTTTTGTGGCTCGTCGAACAATACGCGGGCCATGCCGTCTTCACCTACAAGTAGGGTACAGCTTAAGTCTTCTTGGCGGTAACGCGTTTTTACTGTGCAGCGAGTTGTGCCTTTAGGGCCAATACGGTCTACCCAGTGAAGTTGGTTTGCGTTAAGACCGTTGCTGTATAGGCGAGGGTGATCTTTACCTTGGCCCACAATAAGTACATTTCGCTCAAGGTCTTTATCTACTACGTACCAAGGCTCACCAGAACCTTCTTTCATACCACCAATTAACAAGCCTTTGCGTTGTCCAAGTGTGTGGTACATTAAGCCTTCGTGCTCACCTACGTTATTACCGTCAGTGTCTTCGATAACGCCAGGTTGTGCTGGTAAGAACTTTTGTAAAAAGTCTTTAAATTTACGCTCACCAATAAAGCAGATACCTGTACTGTCTTTTTTATCGTGAGTGATTAGGTCTTGTTCTTCTGCTATGCGGCGTACTTCTGGTTTTTCGATATCGCCTACAGGGAATAACGTTTGGCCAATATGTTCATGGCTTAGAGTATATAAGAAGTAGCTTTGATCTTTATTGTTATCAAGTCCGCGACACATTACGTATTTGTCATCGCGAAGCTCACGGCGAACATAGTGACCCGTTGCAATAAAGTCAGCACCGAGTGCTTGAGCAGCAAATTCTAAAAAGGCTTTAAATTTAATTTCTTTGTTACACATTATATCTGGGTTAGGTGTACGACCTGCTTTGTACTCAGCTAAAAAGTACTCAAATACGTTGTCCCAGTATTCTGCTGCAAAGTTTACTGTGTGAAGTTCAATGCCTAACTTATCACACACTGATTGTGCATCTTTTAAGTCATCAGCGGCAGCACAGTATTCATCATTGTCGTCTTCTTCCCAGTTCTTCATAAACAGGCCTTCTACTTGGTAGCCCTGTTGTTGTAATAAATATGCAGATACAGAAGAATCAACACCGCCGGACATGCCAACAATGACTTTAATGTGACTATTTTCGCTCATGAATAATTTCGCTTATACAGATTGCTGTTAACTTGGAAAGGCCGCGATTATAGCATGTATTTTGTTTGTGCTTAAAGAGACTAAGGGCGCAAAGAGGGGAATTAGTCAGTATTTTATTTATATAACAAATAGCAAACTAGACTTAAGCGCGTTATCAGGCGGTAACTTTAGTAATATTAAAGTGATCTTTACTAATAAATTAAGACTATAGAATAATTCATGTAGTTATTGAGTTTTATTAATAGTATTTTCTTTTAAAACTACTAGAGTAAATATACACTTAATAAAATAAAAATAGTGGTGAGTATATGAATGTAAACCACTTTAAGTCGCTTGATATATAGTCAATGGAATGAATATATGAATTACGCCTATCAAATAAACAAGATAAATTCTTTAGTTGAACACTACACAAACGAATCTGATTTTGTGGATAGTGAATTACTCTCCAGTAAAACGACAGAGTTTAAAAAGTCAGCCTATCACCTTTTTTATGAGTTAATAAAACTCAAAAACCCTCACATTTTCCAAGAACCAAATCATGTACATGAGTTATTTAGTTTAATTAAGGGCTCAACTGCTAAAAAGAACATTGAGCTAAAGGTGCTTGAGCATGTAGAGCACTGGTGGCTTGAATGGTATTTTGCTTTAGAAATGGACGAAAAGCTTAGTATTGAAAAAAGTGATATGCCAATGAGTTACTTACCTCAAAGTACGCTCAACCCTATGCGCAAGCATGAGATAAGTCATTACGCTAGGTTATTTACCGTTTTGCCAATGCCGGTATGTAATGTGTGTGCTAAAACGGGTGATATTTTAAAAGTTAATCAACGCTTTGTAGATGTTTTTGGTTATACGGTAGAGGATGTACCTAATCTTAAATCGTGGTGGGAAAAAGCGTATCCAGATCCGCAATATAGAGCACTTGTAAAAGATCTGTGGCAAGACTCACTTGAAAAGGCGCTAAATAATAATAACGATATACCCGCAAATAACTATCGAGTTTCTTGTCGTGATGGTTCACAAGTGATGATGGAAATTTCAGGAATTGATATAGGTGAAGAGTTTTTAGCTGTTTTTAATGATGCTACAGAGCGTTTAGAAGCAGAGGATATACTTAGGGATATGGCCTTTTTGGATGCATTAACCAAAATTGCAAATAGGCGTCGGTTTGATGAAAAACTAACGCATGAGTACGAACGAGCAAAAGAATGCGAAGGCATGCTATCGATGATTATTATCGATATTGACCATTTTAAACAATTTAATGACCGGTATGGGCATGTAGCGGGCGATACGTGTTTATATGATGTGGCTCAAACAATTGCTTCAACGGTTAGTCGCCCAGAAGATTTTGTTGCTCGCTATGGGGGAGAGGAATTTGTTGTTTTATTACCTCAAACCGATAGGCAAGGGGCGTTGTTTATAGCTGAGCAAATACAAAAAGCTGTAGAAAATTTAGCTATTGCACACCAGGATAGCTTTACCGGATTTTTATCTATAAGTATGGGTATTAATACCATCAGTGACTATACAAATAGTGATGAAATTAGCTTTGTTAAAGCCGCTGATAACGCCCTGTATTATGCTAAAAAACAAGGGCGTAACTGCATAGCGCTAAGCTCCGAGTAAATAAAATAGAGTTAATTATTTTATTTAAGCTACTCCCCAATATAGCTAATTATAAATAGTTTCTAGGCTTAATACTGGTCGATTCAGGCTGTCGTTAATACACTTCAATACTAAAGGGCTTCTAAGCGGTAGTGATTTTATTTGCTCTAATGTGTACCAGTTAGCGCTGATAATGTCGGTATCTATTGGTGTTGGCGCTTTTATATTATCAGGCGCTTCAAATAAAAAGCAGAATCGTAAATAGTGCACTCCATTTTCGGCATGCAAATTATACACACCTAAAAAGCCGACTGGCTCAAGCGCTAAGCCTGTTTCTTCAAGCAACTCTCTGCTTGCAGCTTGTGCAAGAGTTTCGTTTTGCTCTAAATGACCCGCAGGTTGATTGTAACAAACCTGCTGTGTAAATTTATCGCGCTCTTTTACAAGTAAAAACTCATTTTGCTTTTTTACTATTGCCGCAACTGTTACATGCGGTTTATGCATCAACTACGCCCTTAATTACTTTGTATTCACCACAATTAATATCATCCAAGGTATAGTTGCCAATGCTATAACGAATGAGGCGAAGTGTAGGGTGTCCAATATGCGCGGTCATTCGGCGAACTTGTCTGTTTTTACCCTCGTTAATGGTAATACTTAACCAAGTAGTCGGGATTGCTTTTCGCTCTCGTACAGGCGGATTACGCGTCCAAATTGTAGGTTCATCAATTATTTTAACGTTAGCGGGGAGTGTAAGCCCGTCTTTAAGTTCTACGCCATTACATAAATCATTAATTGATTCACTTGTTGGTTCACCTTCAACTTGTGCCCAGTATGTTTTATTCGTTTTTTTATCAGGTGCAGTTAAGCTGTTTTGCAATTTCCCACAGTTTGTTAAAAGTAATAAACCTTCACTGTCTCTGTCTAATCTTCCTGCTGCGTAAACCTCTTTAATAGGGATGAACTCAGCGAGAGTTTTTCTGTCTGCGTCATCCGTAAATTGGCATAGCACATCAAATGGTTTATTGAATAACACAATTTTTCTGTCTTTAGATGCTATTTGCGGCTTTATCTCTCTTTTACCTGAAGGCGTTTTGTTAAGTGCACTGCGTGAATAAGTACGCCCTGTACTTCTTTTTGGCTTGGATTCAGTTACTTGATTATTGCCTGATTTAGATCTCATTATATGCACCTAGCTGGTTTTGGTAATCCGGCGATTTTTGTTGCTTGCTTAGCAGGACCTTTAGGGAATAATTTATATAAATAAAGGCTGTTTCCTTTATCTTCACCGAGTGCTTTAGCCATTGCTTTTACAAGCATCCGAATTGCTGGGCTGGTGTTATATTCAATATAAAAATCACGAACAAAGTTAATGACTTCCCAGTGTTGAACGCTAAGGGTAATGTTTTCTTGGATAGCAATTACAGGTGCAAGCTCCTTTGACCACAAAGTATGGTCAAGCAAGTAGCCTTGTTTGTCGGTTTCAATCTGTTGGTTGTTAAATTCAAGCATGAGTTACCACGTAATTGATTGATTAGTTGATAAAGTGAGTGCTACAAAGTCTTCATAGCTAATGGCTTTATCGTTATCTGTTAATTTTATTGCACGTACTTGCGCGTCTTGTTCAAGTATTAACAGTGTATCTGCAAATTGCCTAAATTGTTTTTTTGCAAAGCAGGCATCACCAACAAGTAGCACGTTATCGTGTGATAAAATTAAGTTCTCTAGCTGATTAGCCGAATAATAGTTAAGCGGCTTAGAAAAAATATGTAATGTACTCATAAATTCACCACATGTTGCTGCGCTTTGATTAATGTTTGTTGTTGGCTAAAGTTGAGTGCTTTTGCCTCTATGAGTAAATCATGTTTATTTAAACCATAATCAAGCAATGACTTTTCACACACGTAGATGTTTTCAACATCATAGATTTCGAGTGTTTTAATGTTTTTAAAAAAATCTTTTAAGCCAATATTGTTTGGTTGTTGATGTTTTTTTAAAGCCAAAACGGCGGGGCCGCTAAACAACCAACTCACATTTTGGTCAACGGCAGCAAATATCAATGTCATATCAAGTGCATCACGAATATTTAAATCGTCAAATGGACTGCACTGACTCATTACTAATACGTTTATCATTTAAATTGCACCCATTTATCAGCGTCGCTTGCAAGCATTGCAAATTCAGCTAGCCCTGCGACTGCAAATACACCTGTGTTTTTAATATCTAACCCGCGTTTTTCAGCGGCGGTAACACACAGCATTAAATTTAGTTTTCGATCGGCGAGTTGCTGCCAAAGTGCTGAAATTTGAAGTTCGTCTGAGGATAAATCAAAGTGGGTAGATGCATGATAAATACCTTGCTGGTATAAAAAAACAGCATCAATGGTGTGCCCTTGGGCTAAACATGCATTCGCAAACTTAACTAACCTTTGCGTTGTATCGTGATCGGATGGTGGTGTATGTAATGAAAGAACAAAACGTGACAAAACAATTCCAATAAAAAAGCCCCAATTAAGGGGCTATTTTAACAGAACTATTTAATTAGTCATCACTTGCGCCAAGTAGAGCAAGTAAAGACGTAAATAAGTTATATACGCTTAGGTATAAAGACACTGTTGCGCGAATGTAGTTGGTTTCGCCGCCATTAATGATTCGGCTTGTATCGAATAAAATCAAACCAGACATGATCAATACAACTGCCGCATTAAGCACCATAAACATAAGTGAACTGCCAACAAAAATATTAACGATGCTAGCTACAATCACAACGATTAAGCCAACCGTTAAAAAGCCACCCATAAATGAGAAGTCTTTTTTAGTGTTCAGTGCATAAGCAGATAAACCAAAAAAGATAAGCGCCGTAGAACCTAACGCTTGCATAATAAGCATTGGGCCATTAGGCATTGCAGCATAATGGTTAAGCAATGGACCTAAGCCAGCCCCCATTAAACCTGTGAAAGCAAACACCCAAAATACACCAGATGCTGTATCTGCTTTTTTATTTACAACAAATAATAAACCGAACGAAACAAGTGTAAACACAATTCCCATAAAGTAAGGTAATTGTAGTGCCATTGAAATACCGGCTGTAACAGCACTGAATGCAAGTGTCATAGCTAGTAAAAAGTAGGTGTTTTTAAGTACCTTGTTTGTTTCAATGGTAGACATTACCGGTTTCGCGGTATTGTACGATTGATTAAACGCCATTGTAGAGCTCCTTTAAGTGAAACGTGTGTGTTTCGATAATTTAACTAAAATTAGATTACCAACTCTTATATGTTTGGGCAAACCTTTGTAGATCAATAGAGTTAAATATTTAAATAAAAGAGTTTTGACGGCTAAATTAAAAACACTTTGTTCTAACTTTAGACAAATTAATTGTTTTTTAAGCACTTAAACAATTAATTTAAAAAAAAGCTTCACAAAAGGGATGGGTTTCCCTATTATGCAGGCCGTGCGGAGAGATGGCAGAGTGGTCGAATGCACCGGTCTTGAAAACCGGCATGGGTTTATAGCCCATCTAGGGTTCAAATCCCTATCTCTCCACCACTTATTTAATAAGTGTGTGGTAATTAAAGTATCATTCATTTAAATAGTTATTAGTACACTCTTACTTTTAACTTAGCAGTATCGGAGAGATGGCAGAGTGGTCGAATGCACCGGTCTTGAAAACCGGCATGGGTTTATAGCCCATCTAGGGTTCAAATCCCTATCTCTCCACCATATAACAAAATAGCCCGCTAATTTAGCGGGCTTTTTTGTGTTTGGAACAAAATCAGTGCACTTATACCAATCCGCAATAATACTTAATCATTTTGCGGGGCTAAACGTGTCGCTCGCTGCGTTAAAAAATTCTCATTTAGAACAACTAAATAGCGGATTTTTTGCCTAGCTATCAACACGTTTTTCCGCCCTCAAAATAGACCACTTAATTAAGCGAATTGGTATTACATGTTTTATCTCTCATTAGTAAAATCTTAAAAGCAGATAGAATTGCTCACACACCATCTTCTGCTGTTAAATAACGTTGATGTTCTCTTCCTTTTTTTGTTTTTAATAAAACTACCATCACAAAAATTTTAAATGAGTTGGAATGCACATATTAATGTGTGCTATTTTTAAACATTGGTGGATTAAAGGTATGCAAAATAGGATGTTGTGGCTCAAAGATGATCTAGATTCGAGAAAGTTAGTTGTATATCGTGCCGTCATGTTTTCGTTTATAGCGCTTTTTGTACTTTTTGTATTTCAACCTTTTGGCACTTCAAGCGATACCGAGTCTTACAAGTTTCTGCGGCTTTTTGGCTATGGGTTAGTAACCTTTTGTGCTTTGCTATTGTCAGGTTTCATAGAAATAGTGTTACTTAAGTTTAAGCTAAGTAAATTAAGCCGTTTAATTATTATTCCTGTCACATATATTTTAATTACTGCGTTATTCAATCATGGGTATTTTGTGGTTGCTGTACTTGGGTCTTGGCATTGGCAGAATCAATTACTTTTTGTAGGGTATATTTTTTGTATTGGTGTATTTCCTCTTATTTTTTTACTTGTGGTAAATAGGCATGTAATAGATTTAACTAAGCCAAGTACAGTTAGCGTCGTTCAAGAGCAGTTGAGAGAAGTTGAATTAAAGACAATTACTCTTAAAGGCGATAATAAAAACGACGAAATTAACACGGCTCATCACCATATTTTATTTATTAAATCTTCAGACAACTATTGTGAAATAACAATACTGGAAGGAGCTTCAACTTCACGTAAACTATTACGTGTATCTCTTAGCGGTTTATTAAAGCAGCTTCCAGAAAATACAATTATATTACGATGCCACCGTTCTTATGCGGTCAACCTGCAAAACATTCAGCACTACAGTGGTAATGCTGGAGGGTTGCAATTATCGCTGCATACAATTGATATTAAAATACCGGTGTCTCGTTCTTATGTAAAAGTAATAAAAGATGCTTTGTCATTAATCCCAAAAACATGTTAATCCCCCCTAAAACATGGGCTTTATACCTCGTCTTGTAATTGAGACCTAATAAGTCGCTTTGTATTTTTACTATTGCGAAGATTAAGTTGAAATTTACAACTTAACGAGGAAAGTAGATATGAAATACGCTATCAAGGCACTTGTAATAATTTCTATATTTGTATTTTGCCACTATGTAATGAGGCAGTTTTGGGGAGAAGGTTGGTCTAGCTGGTTGTCTGAACTTGATAATCTAACTGGCATTTTATTTACCCCCGCTAAATATACTTTTTTATATGGACCGTTAGTTATTGCGGCTATTATTTTGTTTAAACAAAGTGAGCCTTTTGAATCTATAGGGCTTAATTCTTCTGGTTTTATTAACTATGCACTCGCAGCAATTATTTGTTGTGCTCCTATGGCAATAGGTTATGGATTTTTGAGTGATGAACTTAACCTATCAATACCAGCAATAATCACCGGCTCAGTTTATGCGGGTTTTTTTGAAGAGCTAATTTTTAGGGCTGCATTGTTTGGTGTTTTATTTAAATATTGTAGATGGGGCTTTGTGCCTGCGGCATTGATTAGTTCAGTAATATTTGGCCTGGGCCATATTTATCAAGGTAATGATGCGATTTCTGCATTGATGGCGGTTGCGATCACTACTGTAGCAGGTACATGGTTTGCGTGGCTATATTGTGAATGTGGTTATCGTATTTGGTTTCCTATGTGGATGCATATTTTTATGAATGCAGCTTACGGAATATTTGGTATGTCGGGCGGCGCAGCAGGTGATCTACAAGGTAACTTATTTAAAGCAACAGCCATTGTGTTAAGTATTGTGTATGTTGAGATGCTAATTCGACGAGGAAAGCAGCGCGAAGTTACATTATCAAAATTATTTCAATGCACTAAAAGTGGCCTTTATACGCAACAAGCTTACTTAAATTGATTGGGAAACGACCATGCTAGAACTATTTATTGTAATAATTATATTTAGCTCACCCTTTTTGATTCTTACTATTACTAAACGTTATTTCACCTATAAAACTACAATAATGGCAGCGCAAGTAAAATTTAATGGACTGAATAATAATAAGATAACAAAATTAGAGGAACAAAGAGCGATGTTGAACAAAAGATTGGCAGTGCTAGAGGAAATAGTAACATCTCGCCACTTTGAGTTATCAAATAAAATAGCTCAGTTATAAGCACTTTGATAAGTATGACCCAAACGTATGAGCCTATTAATTTATTAATAGGCTCATACTGCAATAAGGTTTATTTTTAATCATAAATTACGACCATAGTCTCTATTTCTAAGCTTTAGATCTTGGTGCATGCTTAATACATTAAAATTTATACTCTGTATTAAGGATTATTAGATGAAACATCAACTCGCAAAAAGCGTCGCGCTTTCATTATTGTCCCCGGTAATTATTGGCAGCTTGTTAGGATTGTATTATGCACTAACGCTACAGGGTGATTTCTTATCCGTATTTTTTCAACTGTTGATGACTGCTATCTCAAATGCACATATTGTAGGCTTAACGATGGCGGCCTTTGTTGTGCCAGGGTATTTACTAATGTTTAAGTATTCTAAAGTTAATTATTCAGGTGTATTAACGCTTGGTTTGTTAGGTGGCGCTATATTTAGTTACTTATTAAGTGCCTCAACTGGCGAGATATTTTTGATTAATAGTGTTATGTCAGCATTTGCAGCCGGACTGTTTTTATTTGGTCTTCGCAAATCGGTAAAAAAATAATCGCAGCATTATTAACCAAGCACGCTGATAAACGGTGCGATTTCCTTTTTTTTACCTCCAAAAGGTTCCAATTTTTCACGACAAAGAGTACCTTTAGCTACTGTATGTTTAATAAGAAGTAGTTTGGTATGCAAAAGCACGATTTTTACCAGTCATTAGTTAAGCAAACTGAATCGCTGATAGCTGGTGAATCTAATGTAATTGCCAATTTGGCAAACATAAGCGCGCTGTTATTTACCTCTTTAGAAGATGTAAATTGGGCGGGCTTTTACTTTATGGATTCTCCTACTGAATTAGTACTTGGTCCGTTTCAAGGTAATCCTGCATGCATCCGTATTCCCGTTGGGAAAGGGGTATGTGGAACAGCTGCGGCAACCGCTGAAACACAATTAATTGAAGATGTTCACGCTTTTGACGGGCATATAGCCTGCGATGCAGCGTCTAACTCTGAAGTAGTTGTACCTATCATGAAACATGGTAAAGTATTCGCAGTACTAGACATTGATAGTCCAAGTATTGGCCGATTTGATGCTGATGATAAAGCTGGCCTTGAAGCATTAGTGAAATGCTTAGAGGCGAGCCTGTAATGAAAGATTTGCTAAATGTTCAAGACTACCTATTTGCTGTGCAAGATGTTGGCGACTGGGAAGGCGAAGAAGAGCATGTAGCGGAAACGCTCAATGATTTAATTCATATTGCATGGGATCGTCTTCCAGATGATTCAGAATGTGAATTTATTGATGAAACAATTAATGGTATTTGGGAACACCTTCGGGGTGATATGGCTGTAATAGAAGCCGATTTCGAAGAGTTGGTCGACTGGGTAACACACTACGTCGATTCGTCCCTTGATGAAAAGATGTGAAAAATAGGTTCTAAAATGGAAACCACAAACAAGCTAAAAGATATTAATGAAGTGTTGGAATTTTTATATCAAGAATTCCCACAATGTTTTAAACAAAAAGATGGCATCAAGCCGCTTAAAGTAGGTATTTTTAAAGATATTGCTGAGCGTATTGAAGGGTCTGAAAAAGTAAGTAAGACTCAAGTTCGTCAAGCGCTTAGAAAATACACGTCTAATTGGCGTTATTTAGAAGCTGTGACAAAGTCAGAGTTTCGTATTGATCTTGATGGTAATCAAGGTGAAAAAGTTGAGCAAGAGCATATCGACCATGCACAAAAAGCATTGGAAGAAAGCCGCGCTAAAATGGCAAAACGCAAAAAACAACAGCGTCCTCGCCAAGATTCTGATTCTAAATCTTTCAAGAAAAAACCAGCTCATGCTAGCAAAGCAGGCGATAAAAACGCACCTGCAGCTAACAAACCTGCTAAAGCAGCGCCAGTTAAACGTTCAGGAAAAATTGAACCTTTACCAGCAACTGAGGTCAAGGTTAATAATAAGGTTAAGGTTAAACTTGGCCAAGCACTTGTAAATGCAGTAATCACTGAAGTGAACAAAGATGACGTTCATGTTGAATTAGTGACAGGTATGCAAGTTAAAACCAAAGCTGACAGCTTATACATCGTTTAAGTTGTAAATAAATTAAGGAGTTGTGTATGAGTAAAAAGTTTACGCTCATTCCGTTAGTTGCTGCCCTGTTTTCAGGTTCATTATTTGCTGCTGTAGAAGCCGTTACAATTGACGATTTACCCCAGCTTAAGCAAGAGAGTCAACATGGTACTGCTAGCAAACGAGTGGCCAGCTTATTTGCTCGTTCACACTATACACCGGTTCGATTTAACGATGAGCTTTCTAGTAAAGTGTACGATCGTTATATCGAATCCCTTGATTTTAATAAAAGCGTTTTCTTAGCCAGCGATATTGCTTCTTTTGAGCAATATCGTGATGACTTTGATAACGCTATTACTACCGGTAAATTAGACTTTACGTTTGATATTTTTAACTTAAGTCTTAAACGCCGTTTTGAACGTTACGAGTATTCACTTACTTTACTTGAAAAAGAAATGACGTTTGATAAAGAAGATGAATACTTTTTTGACCGTGAAGATTCAGCATGGCCTGTGTCACAAGCTGAGCTTGATGAAATTTGGCGTGAGCGTGTAAAGTACGACGCACTGCGTTTAAAAATGACGGGTAAAGATTGGGAAGGCATTAAAGAAGTGCTGACCAAACGCTATAAAAATGCAGAAAAACGTTTAGTACAATCTAATTCAGAAGATGCTTTTCAAATTGTTATGAATTCGCTAGCACGTAGTATTGAGGCGCATACATCTTATTTATCGCCACGTCGTGCAGAGCAATTCAAAATGGATATGGATTTAGAGCTTGAGGGCATTGGTGCCGTACTAAGCCCTGATGAAGACTACACTGTTATTCGCAGCTTAGTGCCGGGAGGCCCTGCAGATAAAACAGATCAAATTAAAGCTGATGACCGCATTATTGGTGTTGCCCAAGATGGCGAAGAATTTGTAGACGTAATTGGCTGGCGTTTAGATGACGTAGTTGATTTAATTAAAGGTCCTAAAGGGACTAAAGTACGTCTACAGTATTTAAAAGGTGTTGACGCTCACGGCGCACCTAAAGTTGTTGAAATCACGCGTGATAAAATTCGACTTGAAGATAGAGCGGCTAAATCAGAAGTATTTGAAGCCAAATACTCTGATTTAACAAGTAAAGTTGGCGTGATTGAAATTCCAGGCTTTTACAATAATCTTTCGAAAGATGTAAAAGTTGAGCTGGCTAAGCTTAAAGAAGAAAAAGTTGATGGTATTATTATCGACTTACGCCAAAATGGTGGTGGTTCTTTATATGAAGCAACACAACTGTCTGGTTTGTTTTTTGACCAAGGTCCAGTTGTTCAAATTCATACCTTAAATAACCGTATTGAAGAGCAAAAAGATCGTGATGGTATAACTTATTACGACGGTCCTTTAACTGTTTTAGTTGACCGTTACAGTGCCTCTGCTTCTGAAATATTTGCAGCAGCTATGCAAGATTATGGTCGTGCAGTTATTATTGGCGAGCAAACTTTTGGTAAAGGTACAGTACAGCAGCACAAAGGCTTAGGCCGCGCTTACGATTTATACGATAATGCGCTGGGTAGCGTACAATATACGATTGCTAAGTTTTATCGTATTAACGGTGGTAGTACGCAACATAAAGGTGTGATCCCTGATATTTCGTTTCCATCAGCAATCGATCCTGCAGAGTGGGGCGAAAGTAAGCAAGATAATGCACTTCCTTGGGACAGCATTGTTAAAGCGAAATACAAAAAATTAGGTAATTTAACACCTATTATTACGTACCTTGAGAAACAACACGAAGTACGAATTAAATCAGAACCAGAATTTGGTTATGTATTTAATGACATTACCTTATACAACGAAGAGAAAGACCGTAAAACTATCTCTTTAGTTGAAGCTACGCGTATTAAAGAAAAAGATGAAGGTGAAGCACGTGCACTTGTACGTACTAACGAACGTCTTAAGCGTTTAGGTAAAGATCCGGTAGAAAACTTAGACGATTTACCTGAAGTAATTGAAGAGCTTGACCCATTTTTGGAAGAAGCTGCATTAATTACTCAAGATTATATTAATTATGGTCGTATAGCTAAGAAGTAACAACTGGTTTTACCTCTATAAAAAAGGCGCATTAGCGCCTTTTTTACTACCTAAAATTTACTAAATTGTTATAATATTTGATTACATAAAGTTGAGCTAGATCAATCATGCTCAATTAATGCGCTTTACGTGCTAAAAATAATAATTAAACACACAGTAAGTGTGTCTAGGAGTCTCTACTTTGAAGCTATTGGATGACAAACCAATCAAGCCCGCCTCGTTTTTTGATGCATTAATTCCTATCTCTGTATTAATTTGTTTACTTGGTGCTGCAGTTTACTTATTTGGTGATAACTCTTCATCAGGCCCTAACCAAATTGCACTTTTATTTGCTACTTTTGCAGCGGCTTTAATTGGGCTTAAAAACGGTTATACATGGAAAAAATTAGAACAAGCCATGATCGAAGGTATAACGCTTTCACTTGGCGCTATCCTAATTTTACTTATGGTAGGTGCGTTAATTGGCACTTGGCTACTTTCTGGAACTGTACCAACTTTAATTTATTATGGCTTGCAAGTTATAAACCCAAGTTGGTTTTATGCAGCGAGTTGTTTAATTTGTGGCATTGTAGCTATGAGTATAGGTAGTTCTTGGACTACTGCCGCTACGATAGGTGTTGCTTTATTAGGCGTTGCAACGGGTCTTGGACTTGAACAAACAGTTACAGCAGGCGCTGTTATATCTGGTGCGTACTTTGGTGATAAGTTAAGCCCGCTGTCAGAAACAACCAATCTAGCGCCAGCAGTTGTAGGCGCTGATTTATTTGAGCATATTCAACATATGCTGTGGACGACAGTACCAAGTTTTGTAATTGCACTGATTATATTTATATTCATGGGCTTTAACGCAACTGCTTCAAGCGAAGCGGGGCGCATTGATGAAATAACGGCTATTTTACAGCAAAACTTTAATATTGGTTTTGAAATGCTAATCCCGCTAATTGTACTTTTAGTTTTAGCGATTAAAAAAATGCCAGCCTTTCCTGCTATCTCTATCGGTGCTGTTGTGGGCGCTGTTTGGGCCATGTTGTTTCAATCTGATTTAATTGCTAGCCAAATTGATGTTTCTCAAGGGCAGCTAGTTGGCTATTTTAAGCTTGTTTGGACGACGTTTTTTGATGGTTTTAGCATAAGTACAGGCGATGACAAAATGGACTCCCTACTCAGTGGTGGCGGTATGTCCGGAATGCTTACAACCACATGGCTTATTATGACTGCACTGATGTTTGGTGCCATTATGGAAAAAACAGGCCTTTTGGATATTTTTGTTAAAAGCATACTTAAAATAGCTAAAAGTACGGGATCGTTAATTGCGGCAACAATAGCAACGTGTATTGGTACTAACGTGATAGCGGCCGATCAATATATTGCAATTGTTGTACCTGGTCGTATGTTTAAAGATGAATATGAAAAACGTGGTTTGAAGCCTGTTAACTTATCTCGTACATTGGAAGATGGCGGTACAATTACCAGCCCACTAATTCCATGGAACACGTGTGGCGCATATATGCAAAGCGTTTTACTAATAAATCCTTTTGATTATGCACTCTATGCTTTCTTTAACTTAATTAACCCTGTTTTAGCGGTGGTTTATGCCTACTTGGGCATTAAAATTTTACGTATTAAGCCAAAACAATCCGCCTAATTTTAAACTGCTCCTTTTAACTTAAAAGGAGCTGTTTTGGAGTATCTATGACTGAATCAAGTAAACCTCAAGCACAATATCTTAAAGACTATAAAGCTCCTGATTTTTTAATTGACCACACAGAGCTAACCTTTGACTTACAGCCATTATCAACCAAAGTAAGCTCTTTGCTAACGCTTACGCGTGTTGGTGATAAAAAAGCACCTTTAGTGCTTGATGGTATTGATTTACGCTTACTGTCTTTATCTATTGATACGGTTGATATAACTGATTATGAAATTATTGGCGAGCAGCTAATAATTAATAACCTACCGGATAGTTGCCAATTAAGTATTGTGACCGAGATATCGCCTGAGACGAATACTTCTTTAGAGGGTTTGTATTTATCTGGCGGTGCGTATTGTACACAGTGTGAAGCGCAGGGTTTTAGAAAGATCACCTATTACATGGATCGCCCTGATGTACTTGCCACGTTTGATGTAACTATTATTGCCGATAAAAAGTATCTACAACTTCTTTCTAATGGTAATCAAGTAGACAGTGGTGAAACACAAGATGGTCGTCATTTTGTGAAATGGCAAGACCCATTTAAAAAGCCGAGCTATTTATTTGCACTTGTAGCGGGCGATTTTGATGTTTTAAAAGATACGTACACGACTAAAAGCGGCAGAGATGTAGAATTAGCATTGTTTGTTGATAAAGGTAATTTATCTAAAACACCCCATGCTATTGCCTCACTCAAAAAGGCAATGCAGTGGGATGAAGAACGCTTTAATTTAGAGTATGACCTTGATATTTATATGATTGTAGCCGTCGATTTTTTCAACATGGGCGCGATGGAAAATAAAGGGCTAAACGTTTTTAACAGTAAATGCGTATTAGCTAATCAAGAAACAGCCACAGATAAAGACTACCATACGATTGAATCCATTGTAGGGCATGAGTACTTTCATAACTGGACAGGTAACCGAGTTACTTGTAGAGATTGGTTTCAGTTATCGCTAAAAGAAGGGTTAACTGTATTTAGAGACCAAGAGTTCAGTAGTGATTTAGGCTCTCGTGCACTTAACCGAATTGATGCGGTCAAAGTTATGCGTACGCATCAGTTTAGCGAAGATGCAGGCCCTATGGCTCACCCAATTCGCCCTGAGAAAGTTATTGAAATGAATAACTTTTATACAGTAACTGTATACGATAAAGGTGCTGAAGTTATCCGTATGATGCACACATTACTGGGTGAAACTAACTTTCAAAAAGGGATGACGCTTTACTTTGAGCGCCACGATGGGCAAGCAGTTACATGTGATGACTTTGTAAGTGCGATGAGCGATGCATCAGGTGTTGATTTAGAGCAATTTAAACAATGGTACAGCCAATCAGGTACACCGCGTTTAAATGCAATTCAAGAATTTGATAGCAGCTCAAATACATACACTTTGACAATCGAGCAAACAGCGCCAGCTAATCAGCCAGAGAATAAAAAGCTTCATATACCTTTTGCTATTGAACTACTTGATGCCAATGGACAAAGTATTGCTCTGCAATATAAAGGTAAAAAGCTAGATCATGTACTCGATGTAACTAATGCGACTCAAACATTTAGCTTTGATAATATTTTAGAAAAGCCTGTTGCGGTTTTACTCGAAGACTTTTCTGCTCCTTGTATTTTAAACCAGCAAACAACAGAGCCCGAACTATTGCATATTATGCGTTTTGCGCGCAGTGATTTTTCACGTTGGGATGCACAACAGCAGCTATTCATTAAGGCGATTAAATCTCAAATCACCGATGCAACGAATAGCGTATTAAGCAGCGAAATTATAAATGCGCTACGTGTACTTATAAACACCAAAGAGGGCGATTTAGCTTTAATTGCAGAGCTGTTTAAATTGCCGAGTTTTGACACGTTAGCTGCTGAATTTGATGTAATACCTGTAGATGACATTATTGAAATAACAGAAAAGTTTGAGCAACAAATTGCTGATGAACTTGCTGATGAGCTGCTTAGTTGTTACGAATCTCTTGAAGATGATGGCAGTATAAGTGCAAGCGCTGTTGCGAATCGTGCTTTAAAGCAAATATGTCTGCACTACCTTGCTAAAACACAAAGTCCAGAAGCTGTAACCTTTATTAAAGAAGCTGCAAGCTCGACTAATATGACTAATGTACTTGGTGCCCTAAGCGCTGTGGTAAAAGCTTCACACCCTGTTAGAGATGAGCTTTTGAGTCATTTTGATAGTCAGTGGCGTCATGATGTTTTAGTCATGGATAAGTGGTTTGCACTGCAAGCTATGCAATCAGGCAGTACTGCTATAGATGATATTAAGGCACTTTACGAACACCCGTGTTTTGATTTTTCAAATCCTAACCGTGTACGTGCACTTGTAGGAAGTTTTAGCCACTTTAATACAGCACAATTTCATCGAGCAGATGCTCAAGGCTATGCGTTATTAGGTGATTTATTAATAAAACTTAATGCAATTAATCCACAAAATGCATCTCGTATGTTAACACCGTTTATGTCGTGGAAGCGTTACGATGATGTACGCTCACAAGCAATGAAGCTGCAATTACAACGCTTAGCCAACTTAGATGGCCTAAGTGCTGACTTGTATGAAAAGGTTGAAAAAGCGCTCGCATAAATGATTGAGTATTATTTTACCTTAAGATTGAGCTATAACGAGTGCATGGATTACTACCATGGCCGTTTTAGCTCTTTACAAGTTGTAGAGGATGGCGGTAAAACAATTCGTTTTGCTGCTACGCATTTGAGGCCCTTCATTTCGAGCTTGGGTGTACGTGGCCGTTTTAGACTCTTATTAACCCCCGAAAACAAGTTCATCCGCCTAGAGCGAGTGGCCTGACACTCGGTTTTTATGTTATATATACATAAAAATATTGTATTTTTGTTAATTTCAATTTGTCCTATTGTTAAATTACGTGTATAAATTATCTGGTACGACGTCTTACCAATACGTAAGCGTTAACCAGAATAAGAAGTATATGACAGATTAGAGCGAGTATTTGTAATTTTACTGATTCGCTTCTATCGTTATGATTACACTAAAAACAATAACTTGATCACACAAAATGACCCGCGACAGGGGGGAACCAAAATGATAAGAAGATCGCTTTTTGTTAAAAATAGAATCGCTATAGGTTTAGCAGCCGCTAGTTTAGGTTTATCTGCAGCAAGTACTCAAGCTGTAACATTTGAAGCTGGAGGTTTTGATATTACCTTCGATTCAACCTTTTCATATGGGCAAAGTGTTCGCGTAGAAGACAGAGACTTTAACCTAATTGGCAAAAGTAATAACCCAGCATTTGATTGGACAGGATACAACCCAGCGCTAAGTAATACTATTTACTCATCACAAGATGTATGGGCACAACCGGGCTCTTACTCAAACAATGGTGATGCGGGTAATTTAAATTTTGATAGTGGTGACTCCTTCTCAAAACTATTGAAGGGCACACACGACCTTTCAATAAACAAAGATAACTACGGTTTGTTCACTCGCTTCATGTATTTTTATGACTTTGCGTTGATGGATGGCAATCATGCATATTCAAATCCTACATCAGGGCAGGGTGTTGATCCATGTGACGATAAAGACACCAAAGCACAAAGTTGTGCCGACATACGTTTATTAGACGCGTTTGTATGGGCCGATTTTGATTTAAATGATGGTAATAACCCTTTATCTGTCCGTTTAGGCCAGCAAGTAGTTAACTGGGGTGAAAGTACGCTTATATCTCATGGTATTAACGTAAACCCAGTTGATATAGATCGATTAAAAGCACCTGGCGCTGAGCTAAAAGAAGCATTTATACCAATCGGTATGCTTTGGGCATCGCTCGGAATTACTGAGAACATTACGCTTGAAGGTTTCTACCAATATCAATGGCAAGAAACACGTTTACCAGCAGCAGGTACATACTTTTCTACTAATGACTTTGCAGCAGAAAATGGTTATCAGCAGAATGTTCAATTAGGCTTTACGTCTAATCCTGATATTGATGTTGCTTTTTTAACGGATAGTTTAAATAACCTAACATCTGATTTTGCATTAGCAGCAGCTGCTCAAGGTATTGATCCTTCAAGTGCTGAAGGAAGCGCTTTATTAGCCCAAATGTATCTTGCTTACCCAACTAAGGTTGCATTAAAAGGCAAAGGGGATAATGGTAAAACAGAACCTGAAGATGGCGGCCAGTATGGTTTACGTTTAGGTGTGTTTTTACCTGAATTTAATGATACTGAAATTGCACTCTATCATGTGAATTACCATAGCCGTCGTCCGCTTATATCTGGTCGCGTATCAAACTTTTCACAAGCTGCAATTGCCCAAGATTTAGCGATGATCATGACGACAGAAATTACGTCAGATAATGTTGCTGATTTAACCGCTTTTTCTAAAGCTGAAAACGACTACCCAGAAGATATTAAACTATATGGTTTAAGTTTTAACACCACTATTGGTGAAACAGCCTTTGCGGGTGAGTTTGCGTTTCGTCAAGATGAACCACTGCAAATTGATGACGTAGAGTTACTTTACACAGCTATGCCTGAGCAATTGGCGCTTGCCGGTATTCGTCCTGATTTTGCGGGTATTTCGCAAATGAGTTTTGGCGATGCTATAAGCTCTGTTGGAGCGGGTGAAGTTGCTCAAGGCTATATAGAACGTGATACATCACAAATTCAATTCACGGCTACTCACTTATTTGGACCTTCATTAGGGGCTGATAGTTGGGCTGTTGTTGGTGAAGTGGGTGCTGTAAAAATTCATAACATGCCAGAATATGACGAAATGCGTTTAAATGTATCCGGTACTGGCCGTAGTGGCACAATTACAGGCCCAGGTACTAATGATTATTCAACATTGCAACTTGGTTTATCAAATGGCGCTGAAGAAAAATCATTCGCCACAGCATCTTCTTGGGGTTACCGCCTAATTGCTAAAGGTGATTATTTTAACCTTTACAAAGGTATTAACTTCTCTCCACGTTTTGTATTTTCTCATGACGTAAATGGTAATACACCAGATCCTATGTTCTTATTTATTGAAGATCGTAAATCTTTAGGTGCAACCATGAACTTTAACTACCAAAATGCGTGGTCACTTGATGTGAGCTATAACTCGTTTTGGGGCGGCGGCGATATTAATACTTTCTCGGATCGCGATTACGTTTCTTTTAACTTAAAATATTCTATTTAGGGGTAACATTATTATGATTAAAAAACCTACCCTCATCGCTACAGCTTTTTGTAGCTTGTTTGCAAGCAGCGCAGCTTTAGCTAAATTAAACGCTGATGAAGTTGCTCAATTAGGTCAAAATTTAACGCCAATGGGCGCAGAAAAAGCAGCTAATGCTGATGGCTCTATTCCAGAATGGAATAATGGCATTACAACAGCCCCAGCAGGTTATGAAGCTGGTATGCATCACCTTGACCCATTTACAGCTGATAAAGTGCTTTTCACTATTGATAAAAGTAATATTGAAAAGTACAAAGCTAATTTAAGTCCGGGTCAAATCGCTTTATTTGAAGCATATCCAGACACATTTAAAATGCCTGTGTATGAAACACGTCGTTCTGCGTCTTACCCTCAGTTTGTGTATGATGCGACTAAAAAGTTTGCACCGACTGCTGAATTAATCGAAGGCGGTAACGGTATTAAAAATACGGCGATTGGTATTCCTTTCCCTATTCCTAAAACGGGTTTAGAGGCAATTTGGAATCACTTATTACGTTACCGTGGCCAGTCTATTGAGCGTTTTGGTGGTCAAGCTGCACCGACTGCATCTGGTTCTTATAACTATGTTGGCTTTGATGAGCAGTTATTAGTTAAATACTCAGACCCTAGTGCAACACCAGCAGAGCTGCAAGACTCAAATATTTTGTTTAAGTTTAAACAAAGCGTTACAGAACCGGCTCGTTTAGCGGGTACTGCATTATTAGTTCATGAAACAATGGATCAAATATTAACGCCGCGTCAAGCATGGACTTATAACTCGGGACAACGTCGTGTTCGTCGTGCACCTAATGTTGCATATGATGCACCAGGCACAGCTGCAGATAGCCTGCGTACTACCGATGATTTTGATATGTTTAATGGCTCGCCAAATCGTTACAACTGGACACTAAAAGGCAAGCAAGAGTTATATATACCTTACAACAGCTATAAACTTCATAGTGATAAGCTAGAGTACGATGATATTTTAATGCCTGGCCATATTAACCCAGAACATACACGTTACGAAAAACACCGTGTTTGGGTTGTTGAAGCTAACTTAAAAGATGATACACGTCATATCTATAAAAAACGTGTGTTTTACATCGATGAAGATAGCTGGCAAGTACAGGTTACTGATATTTATGATAACCGCGACCAACTTTACCGTGTAGCAATGGCTTATGGCCTTAACTACTACGAAGTACCTACACAGTGGAGTACGCTTGAGGTTTATCATGATTTGAATTCTCGTCGTTATTTAGCAATTGGTTTAGATAACCAAGAAAAAATGTACGATTTTTCACAGTCATTTAACGATAACGAATTTACTTCAAGCGCTTTACGTCGCGCAGGTAGATAGTATTAAACTAGGCATTTAACAATTTGTTAAGTGCCTTTTCCTTTCTCATCGCGTTTGTCTTACAGCGCGCAACGCTTTCCCCAGTAAAAAGACAAACAACTCTCTCGTACAAGGCGATTAAAATTTATGAAGTATTTGGTATATGCCAGCCTGATAATAAGCGGTGCGAGTGTTGCACAAGAAGCCCCTAACAATGCAATCAGTGCAACAAATGCAGCTAAAACCTTACTCACCGAAATAACCAACACAGGCAATAGTCTAATTGCAGTAGGTAAACACGGTACTGTTATTAAAAGTATCTTGGGTGATAAATGGCAACAAGCTGAGCTAGTCCCAACTCAAGTGCTATTAACTGCCGTTGATTTTAGTAATGAAAATAATGGATGGGCGTGTGGCCACGATGCAACAATAATAAATACTACTGACGGTGGTGTTAATTGGCAACTACAACAAGCACAACCAAAATTAGACAAACCATGTTTAGATATTCTATTTGAAGATGATTTAAAAGGTTTTGCAGTGGGCGCATATGGCATGTTTTATCAAACCACCGATGGTGGTAAACATTGGCAAAAACGCTTTTTAGATTCGCTATTATTTAGTGATGATCGTGATTACTTGAACGATTTAAAAGAAAATGACCCCGAAGGATACGAAGCCGAAACTGCTTCAATTTTA
This sequence comes from Pseudoalteromonas sp. NZS71_1, assembly GCF_015864305.1. Classification (NCBI taxonomy): domain Bacteria; kingdom Pseudomonadati; phylum Pseudomonadota; class Gammaproteobacteria; order Alteromonadales; family Pseudoalteromonadaceae; genus Pseudoalteromonas; species Pseudoalteromonas sp. NZS71_1. The sequence continues at coordinate 25,482 of NZ_JADYXM010000011.1, forward strand.
CCGCACTTTAATCGAATCGAAAAAACAGATAATGGTTTAATGCTGGTTGGTGAGATGGGCTTGATGGCCAGAAGCATTGATGATGGTCAAACTTGGCAAAGGATAGAAGAAATTTATCCTGGTTCATTCTTTGCAGTTGCATCAGATAGCACACAAGAAATTGTGGCAGGGCTTCGAGGTAATGTTTTTGCAAAGCAAAATGGTGAACAGCAGTGGCAGCATTTCGAAAATGTTAAAACAGCGACGATCAACAACATCATTAATTATAATAACAAACAATGGCTTATGCTTGCCAACAGTGGCGTTATTTTTCATCTTCAAGATGGGTTACTCACCCATGAGCAGCTTGCTGACGGTAAAGCGATTCTTGATGGTGTAATTTTAGATAACAGACTGATCATGGCTACAGAAGATGGCATTAAAGTGAAGGAGTTAACCCCTTAATGCATAAACTACTCGATTTTATTGAAAAGGCGATTTTTAGACATCGCTTAATTATGCTTATAAGTTTTGCACTTATAACCTGTTTACTTGTATTCAAAGCGACTCAAATTCAATTAGATGCATCGTTTAATAAAAATATTCCGTTAAACCACGACTATATGAAAGTATACACTAAGCATGAAAAACAGTTTGGTGGTGCAAACAGTATTTTGATTTCAGTGTGTGATGACAGCGGTGATATATTTAATCCAGAATTCTTTACTCAGTTAAAAGCGGTCCACGATCAGCTTTATTTTATTCCAGGTGTAAATCGTCCATTAGTTAACTCTATATTTTCACCCAGTGCTCGTTTTGTTGAAGTAGTCGAGGATGGCTTTGCAGGCGGTCCAATTATTCCTGCCAACTTTAAAGCTGACAAACGTGGCTTAGGTGTTGTAAAAGAAAATATCGAAAAAGCAAAAGTTGTAGGACGTATGATTGCCAGCGATTACTCGTGTGCAATGGTAACTGCTCAACTTTTAGAAACTGATCCTCAAACACAACAAAAATTAGACACATTAGCTTTTGCACAAAAGCTAGAAAGTGATTTAAGAGAGCCTTTAAGTACGGACAAAGTAAGTATTCATATTATTGGCTTTGCAAAAATGGCTGGTGATATAGCTGAAGGCGCTAAAGGGGTGGTTGTATTTTTTGCCATTGCTATCGCTTTTACCTTTATTATGGTCTGGCTATTTTGTGGCAGTTTAAAGCTGACTATTTTGCCTATCGCATGTTCCATTATTGCTGTTATTTGGCAATTAGGCCTGCTTTCAAGTTTAGGTTTTGGCCTAGACCCTATGTCTATTTTGGTACCGTTTTTAGTATTTGCTATTGGTGTAAGCCATGGCGTGCAGATGATAAATGCGATTGGTAAAAAAGTAGGTGAAGGTAAAACAACACGTATTTGTTGTCAGTCAAGTTTTAGGGCTTTATTAGTGCCAGGCGGTATTGCACTGCTTTCAGACACCGTAGGCTTCTTAACATTACTTACCATCGATATTGGTATTATCCGTGAACTTGCCATTACAGCGAGTTTAGGTGTAGCAGTAATTATATTTACTAATTTAATCTTATTGCCAGTTTGGGCTTCGTACATGAACTTTGAAAACAGTGTACATATTCAATCTGGTGATGCAGCAAAACCAAACATGCTCGATAAAATCCGCGACTTACTTGTTAAAGCGACTGATCCTAAAGTAGCTAAAATGATTATTGGTTTTACACTTGTTCTATTTGCTTTAGGTTACTGGCAAGCAGATAAAATGCGTATAGGTGACTTACATGCAGGCGCGCCATCACTGCATCAAGATGCCCGTTATAATCAGGATACATTCTTAATATCTGATAAATATACTATCTCGTCTGATATCTTAAAGGTAATTGTAGAAGCATATCCTGCAGCATGTACTGAGCATGATGTGATGGAGCGTATAAGCCGTTTTCAATACAAAGTAGAGAATGTAGCAGGTGTGCAGTCTGCTGTAAGTTTGAGCTCTGTAGCTCAATCGGTTAACGCAGGCTACAACGAAGGCAATTTGAAATGGCAAAGCTTGCCACGAAATTCAGCAAGTTTAGTGCAGTCAACGTCTCGAGTTGAAACTAGTACAGGTTTACTTAACGGTGATTGTTCAGTTATGCCAGTGATTATATTTTTAGATGATCATAAAGCACAAACTATCGATACTGTGATTAAAAGTGTTAAGCAATTTGCACAAGAAGAGGGCACTGATAAATTAGCATTTAAACTAGCGTCAGGACCTGTTGGCGTAATGGCAGCGACTAATGAGTCAGTTGCAGAAGCGCAAATACCAATGATGCTTTATGTTTATGGTGCCGTTATCATCTTATGTTTAATGAGCTTTAGAAGCGTAAAAGCAACGATTGCTGTGGTATTGCCGCTTTATATCGTATCAACACTTGCACAAGCACTTATGGTGCAATTAGAAATAGGCTTAACCGTTTCTACTTTGCCAGTTATTGCTCTAGGAGTAGGTATTGGGGTCGATTACGGTATTTATATACTGTCGTCGATGATGGGGCAGCTTAAGCAAAATGTACCATTAAGTGTTGCTTATCGAAATGCGCTTGTTGAACGTGGAAGTGCGGTTCTATTTACCGGTATTACACTTGCGATTGGTGTGAGTACGTGGATATTCTCAGATCTTAAATTCCAAGTTGATATGGGTATACTGTTAACCTTCATGTTTTTAGTAAATATGTTAGGTGCAGTGTTGTTATTACCCGCTATTGGTAGCCTTCTCTGGACTGACCAGAAAAAATAATGTGAATAATTTTGCTCCTAAATGGCCTGTAAAGGCCATTTATATCTACAATTTGTGAATAGATGACCAAATAGCTGAAATGCTTAAAATGTTTTCATCGAAAAGGCTGTTTATTAGCTGTAAAAGGGTTAGAATTTAATTGACTCCACGCTAATGAATAGCTGTACAAATTCCTGCTCCTGAGCAGTAATAGATTAAGGAACATACAATGACACGAAATGAAGGCCAAGCCTCGGTTATCCTAGATAATGTCTGCAAGCTGATCCAGAAAAAAGTTCGCGCTGATAATGTGTTACTCGTTGAGAAATTCGCCAAAGCCTTGTACAGCAATATGTCTAAAGAGGATTTGGCAAACCGCAACGATAGTGACCTATATGGCGCAGCATTAAGCCTTTGGAACTCGCTAGAAAAAAATACTACCGACGACGCTGTTATCCGCGTTTTCAACCCTGAAGTGGCAAAAGATGGCTGGCAGTCATCACATACAATCGTAGAGATTATTACTAAAGACATGCCGTTTTTAGTTGATTCTGTTCGTATGGCCATGACTCGTGAAAATATCGCCTCTCACTTATTACTTCACTGCCCATTAAAAATTAAGCGCGATGAAAACGCTAAAATTTCTGGATTATCAAATTTAAAAGCAGAGCAAGAATCCTCATCTACTAAAACAGTATTTTTTATTGAAATTGACCGTCAAACAGATTCTTCTGTGATTGAGTCTTTCAAGAAAGAGTTAGAGTCGGTTCTTGTTGATGTGTCAGTTGCTGTTGATGATTGGCAGCCAATTCGTAAAAAATTGATTGCAGTAACCAAAGAGTTACCTAAACGTCATCATAATAAAACGACAGAAGAAGTTTCAGAAACAACTGAGTTTTTAGATTGGTTAGCGAAAGATAACTTTACCCTAATGGGTTACCGTGAATATGAGCTAAGCCCAGTTCAAGGTGATTACCAATTAAAAGGTAAAATGGAATCAAGCCTTGGCTTGATGAAAAACTCTACTGAAGAACACACACGATTATTATCAGAATTACCAGAAGTTGCTCGCCAAGAAGCACGCAGCAGCAACCTACTGATCTTGACAAAAACAAACTCTGTTTCTCGCGTTCACCGTCCAGCCTACATTGATTACGTAGGTATTAAGCGTTTTGACGATGAAGGCAATGTAATTGGTGAAGACCGCTTTATTGGTTTGTTCTCATCAAGCTTTTACAATAATAGTGCTACTGATGTGCCTGTTTTAAAAAGTAAAATTAACCGCATTATGGAAATGTGTGATTTTGCTAAAGGTACACACGCTTACAAAGCTGTTTTAAATATTTTAGAAACCTACCCACGTGATGAGCTAGTTCAAGCGCGCGAAAGTGAGCTACTTGAAGTTGCTATGGGTGTTTTACAAGTACAAGAGCGCGATATGTGTCGCTTGTTTGTACGTAAAGATGCGTATGGTCGCTTTTTATCTTGCATGGTTTATGTTCCTCGCGAACGCTATAACACGGCTCTTCGTCGTGAAACGCAAGATATATTAGCTAATGCATTTAATTCTGACGATAAAGTCGAATTTACTACTTATTTCTCTGAGTCAACACTGGCGCGTACTCATTACACCGTTCGTGTGACCGACAACAAGATCGAATATAACGTGAAAGACATCGAAAACAATTTAGTAGAAGCTGCACGTACGTGGGAAGATAAACTTCAATCTGCACTTTTAGAGTCTGCGGGTGAAGCACGTGGTAACGATTTAAATCGTAAATACTGTAATGCGTTTGCACGCTCATACAAAGATGAAGTGCTTCCAAGTGCTGCGGTTGTTGATATTGAAAAGTTAGAACTACTTAGCGATGAAAACAAGCTAGAAATGCTGTTCTACCGTCCTCAAGAAGAAGCAAACAGTAATATTGTACGATTAAGCTTATTCCATAAAGATGAGCCAATTCACTTATCTGATGTTATGCCAATGCTTGAAAACTTTGGTCTGCGCGTTGTTGGTGAAACACCATATTCAGTTAAAACTAGCGATGGTCGTATTAACTGGATCATGGACTTCTCGATGCTTATTGACAGCAAAGGGATGGCAGACTTTGATAAAATTTCAGCACGTTTTCGCGCTGCATTAACAAATGTGTGGGGCAACCGCCTTGAAAATGATGGTTTTAACCGTTTAGTGTTAATGGGTGGGCTAACTGGCCGCGAAGCCTCTATTTTACGTGCTTACGCTAAGTACATGCGTCAAATTGGTGTAACGTTCTCACAAAGTTACATTGAAAGCACATTTGCAAATTATCCAAACATTGCAGCGCAAATTGTTAATTTATTTGCTAAAAAGTTCTCAGTTAAGAGCCCAGCAAGTGCTAAAACACTTGAAAAGTTAAGTACGCAAATTTACTTAGAACTTGAAAATGTAGCAAACCTTGATGATGACCGTATTATACGTTTATACGTAGATATGATTGTTGCGACGCTACGAACTAACTATTTCCAAAAAGATGATGCAGGTCAGTTTAAAGCGTATATATCGTTTAAAATACGCCCTAGCTTAATTCCTGACGTACCGCTTCCTCTTCCTGCGTTTGAGATTTTTGTATACTCTCCGCGCGTTGAAGGTGTGCATTTACGTTACGGTAAAGTAGCGCGTGGTGGTCTGCGTTGGTCTGACCGTCGTGAAGATTTCCGTACTGAAGTACTTGGCTTAGTTAAAGCTCAACAAGTTAAAAATACAGTAATAGTACCTGTTGGTTCTAAAGGTGGTTTTGTATGTAAACAATTACCTAGTGAGCGCGAAGCGTTTATAAAAGAAGGCCAAGAGTGTTACAAAATCTTTATCCGTGGTCTTCTAGATATTACAGATAACATAGAGCGCGGTGAAGTAGTGCCAGCTCGCGATGTTGTTCGCCACGATGAAGATGATGCTTACTTAGTTGTTGCAGCCGATAAAGGAACCGCTACTTTCTCTGATATCGCAAACGGCATAGCTAATGAATACAATTTCTGGCTAGGCGATGCATTCGCATCAGGTGGCTCGGTTGGTTACGATCATAAGAAAATGGGTATTACAGCTAAAGGCGCATGGGAGTCAGTTAAACGACATTTCCGTGAAATGGATATCGATTGTCAAACGACTGACTTTACAGTGGTAGCTATAGGCGATATGGCGGGTGATGTATTTGGTAATGGTATGTTGTTATCTAAGCATATTCGTTTACAAGTTGCCTTTAACCATATGCACATTTTTGTTGATCCTAACCCAGATGCTGCTACTTCTTACCCAGAGCGCGAACGTTTATTTAATATGCCGCGTTCATCTTGGGAAGATTACAACAAAGAGTTAATTTCTGCCGGTGGTGGTGTTTTCTCTCGTGCTGCTAAATCAATTACGCTCAGCCAAGAAATGAAAAAAATGTTGGGTACTAAAAAAGCAAGTATGACCCCAAATGAGTTAATGAAAGCTTCATTGATGATGGAGTTCGATTTACTGTGGAATGGCGGTATTGGTACATACATTAAAAACTCTAAAGAAACTGATGCAGATGTAGGGGATCGTGCAAACGATGCACTACGTATCAATGGTAGAGATTTAGGCGCTAAAATAATTGGTGAGGGCGGTAACTTAGGTGCAACTCAATTAGGTCGTGTTGAATTTGCAGCTAAGGGTGGTCGTGTTAATACTGACTTTATTGATAACGTAGGGGGCGTTGCCTGTTCAGATAACGAAGTTAACATTAAGATTTTACTTAATGGCTTGGTTGCTGAAGGCGACTTAACACGTAAACAACGTGATGAGCTACTTTATTCAATGACAGATGAAGTATCTGAATTAGTATTAAAAGACTGTTACCGACAAACACATACTATTTCAATTACGCAGTCTAAAGGTACTTCCACGCTTAAAGAAAAGATTCGCTTTATTCATGCACTTGAAAAAGATGGCAAGTTAAACCGTGCTATTGAGTTCATTCCAAGTGATGAAGAATTGGCAGAACGTGCAGCAGCAGGTAAAGACTTAACTCGCCCTGAGCTTTCAGTGCTAGTTTCGTACGCAAAAATGGTATTAAAAGAGTCTTTAGTAAGTGATGAAATTACTGAAAACCCTTACTATCGTCAATTGCTTGTGAAGTCATTCCCACGTCCTCTACGTGAGAAGTTTAACGATGCGATGAACAACCATCCACTTCGTAAAGAAATTATTGCAACTAAACTTGCTAACAGTATCGTTAATGATATGGGTTTAAACTTCATGGTACGTATGCATGAAGAAACCGGTGCCAACGAAGCTGAAATTGCAATGTGTTACTCAATTGCTAGCGAAATATTTGAAATGCGCGATACATGGTCTTCTATCAGCGCACTGGATAATAAAATACCAGCAGCGGTACAAACTGAAATGCTTTACCAACTTCGTCGTACTGTTCGCCGTACTACGCGTTGGTTCTTACGTCATCGTAATAAGTCACAAACGATTGAACAAGGAATTGAATTCTTTGCGCCAACGTTTAAAGATTTAAGCGATAATTTAAATACATACATGATTGAAAAAGAAAATGACCGTATTGTAATTGAAGCTAATAAGTTAATTGATGCCGGCGTTCCTGCAGATATAGCTAAGCGTATTGTTTCGTTATCAAGCTTATTCTCTGTGATGGATTTAGCTGAGGTTGCTAATAATTCAGGTAAGAGTATTTCGATGGTATCGAATACTTACTTTAAACTAGGCGCGAGAATGGGTCTGCATTGGTTCTTAGAGCAAATAACTAAGCAACCAGTAGCAAATCATTGGCAAGCACTTGCTCGTTCATCTTACCGTGAAGAGCTTGATTGGCAGCAACGTACGTTATCTGAAGTGGTGCTAAATAGCTTTGAAGGTGACGAGAGCGATGTTGATAGCCAAATAGATGAGTGGATGGATAGCCAAGATTTATTACTTCAGCGTTGGAAACAAATGTTGGCTGAGTTTAAAACATCACAAAGCCATGACTTTGCTAAGTTCTCAGTTGCACTTCGTGAACTTATGTTATTAAGTCACAACTGTGATACATCAGGAAAATAATTTAGCTTTAATCAGTTATTTGTTTAGTAAATAAATAACTGATTGTTAAAATTGTTATACAATACCTCAGCCTTGTCTGAGGTATTTTTTTGTCTGAAATTTAAAAAGAGGATTATATTGATGTTTTATGATTTAGCTCGCCGTTTTATGTTTACCCGTGATGCGGAGTGGGCGCATGAGTTTGCACTTAATAATCTTCGTCGTTTTGCTAATACGCCTCTAAATATAGCTTGGTCACAAAGTGTTTCAGATAAACCCGTAAACTTTTTAGGTCTTGAATTTAAAAATCCAGTAGGGCTTGCCGCTGGCCTGGATAAAAATGCAGAATGTATAGATGCATTTAGTCAAATGGGATTTGGTTTTATTGAAGTTGGAACGGTTACACCGCGTCCTCAAATTGGTAATGACAAGCCACGTATTTTTAGACTTCCAGAGTCAAACGCAATTATTAACCGTATGGGTTTTAATAATAAAGGTGTTGATAATTTAGTCGAAAATGTAAAAGCAGCAAAGTACAGTGGCATACTCGGTATCAATATTGGTAAAAATAAAGATACACCTAACGAGCAAGGTAAAGATGACTACATTCATTGTATGCGTAAAGTATTTGAGCATGCCTCATATATTACGGTAAATATTTCATCACCAAATACCCCAGGGCTTCGTGATTTACAATATGGTGCTGCACTTGATGATTTATTGCAAAGTCTTAAAAATGAACAGTTAGATTTAATTGCAAAGCATAATAAGCAAGTTCCTATGCTTGTAAAAATTGCACCGGATCTCGATCAAATACAAATAGAGCAAGTAAGTGAGTCACTTTTAAATAATAAAATTGATGGTGTAATTGCCACAAACACAACGCTTGAACGAGCCGCAGTCATGGGGCAGCAATATGCACAAGAGGCGGGCGGTTTATCAGGTCACCCTGTTAGAATGCGCTCTACAGAGGTAGTAAGTGAACTAAAACGCTTAACACAAGGTCAGCTACCAATCATCGGAGTCGGCGGTATTGATGATGCTATATCTGCAAAAGAAAAGTTAGATGCAGGCGCAAATTTAGTTCAGGTTTATACTGGGTTCATCTACAAAGGTCCACAATTGGTAAAGTCGATCGTTAACGGCTTATAAGGATCAGTTATCTAAGCTTTTGATCGTTAGCTAAATGTTCTAAGCAAACATTTTAAAAGTGGTCAAAAGCGGTTATACTCTGAGCAATAATTATTCAACATACCCAAGGAGGAGTAAATGTTACAAGCATCAAAGCAATGGCAGTGGATTACTTGTCCTGATAAAAATCGTTTGTTACTTGATTTAAATGACGACATGCAATTATGCACGCCTTATAAATTAAGACAGCTCACCGATTCTGTTTTTAAAAATCCACGTTTTAGTCTCGAAGATGCTGCATTTTACGAACAAGTTTATAATTATCTGGATGGATTTGAATTGTGGTCTGCGGCTCAAATTTGTCAAATATCATTAAATGCTACTGCTGTTAAGTATCACTTAAAACCCGTTTTAGCAAAAAGTTGGTTTTTTGAAGAATATACCGGGACAGAGCCAAGCGTAGAGGCAATAGTAAAATTAACATCTAAAGCGCAGTCAGGTGATTTTTTAATTGTAGAGCATTGTCCTGATGCATCTATTTGTTTGAATTTAAGTGAAACCTTTAAATTAGACGAAAACTTATCTTTAGCGCAATTTGAAGTAATCCGTATTTTGAATAATCGAGTCCACCCCATCCTAAATCAGCAATATCAAAGTCAAACCGCGTAGGGTCTGTTGATCTTTGCGGATTAAAATTTGTTCAAACTAGGGGCTATTTAATCGCAGCGCGAGATTTGTAACCTAGTGGGCTAAGTAAAAACCGAGCAACAAAGAGTAAATAGTCCCTAGGAAGAACCCTTTGGGCAGCGCCTGTTTGGCATTAATGCTACGTTCTCGCCCATTTATGGGGAATAACCACACTGCATAGGCTCTGCCTTGCCTAAATACCAAACAGACTGCTGCAAATTTAACCTTGAAAGTTCAACAGACCCTCATCAAAATTAAGCTTTAAGCGTGTCTTTATGGCGTGTTTGTCGCCCAACCTATGTTATAATCCTGCGCAATTAGCTATTAAGGGTTATTACTTTGCAATTTATCGCACTTACTTCTATCGGAATCGAAAATTTATTGGTTGATGAACTAACAGAACTTGGCGCAACCGTGTCTAAGCAAACTGTTGGTTCTGTTCGTTTTGAGGCTGACTCATTACTTGCGCAAAAGGTTTGTTTATCAACTCGTTTTGCAACGCGTGTGCTTATGCTTATTGAAGAAAAAGAAGGCGTAGATGACAAAAATAGCCTGTATAATTTTGCGCGCTCGCAACCTTGGCAAGAATGGTTTGGACCTACGCAAACATTCGCTGTCGACTTCAACGGTACCAATGACTCATTAAAAAACACGCAATTTTCGGGTCTTGTAATCAAAGATGCGATTGTTGACTATTTTAATGATTTATACGAGCAACGTCCTAACGTTGATAAGCAAGATGCTAACGTGCGCGTAGTTGCACGATTAAATCGTTACGGCGTATCGATGTATATTGACTATTCAGGTCCTCGTTTGTCAGAACGTGGTTACCGCCAAGGCCAAGGTAAAGCGCCAATTAAAGAGCACTTAGCTGCTGCATTAATTAAGCGAAGTGGCTGGCTTGAAAATGTAAAACAGCCTTTATTCGATCCATGTTGTGGTGCGGGTACTATTTTGATAGAAGCTGCCGGTATGGCGCGAAACGAAGCGCCAGGATTATTCCGTGAAGGTTTTGCTTTTGAGCGTTTACCCAGTTTTAGAGCCGCTAAGTTTAAAGAGCTTAAAGAAGAGTTACTCGCTAATATTACTGATCCTAAATTGTGGTTAATTGGCCACGATTACGATGAGCAAGTATTAAGTAAAGCAATTGATAATGCTAAACGAGCCGAGCTTGACGACGTGATTAAGTTTAAGCAAAGTGATGCAACTAAACTTACAGCTGTTGCAAAATTACCGGGTGTTGTAATTTCGAACTTACCTTATGGTGAGCGTATTGGCTCTATGGCTGAGCTTGTTGATTTACACCGTAATTTAGGCGTTGGCTTTAAAAAGCACTTCAATCACTGGAAACTTGCCTTATTGGGTATGGACGAGAGCTTATTTAAACTTTTAAAACTTGTGCGCCTCAAGCGTTATAAATTTAAAAATGGCCCGCTTGATGTAGAACTTAACTTATATCAATTAGATGATAAGCAAGTAAGTTTGACCACAGATGACAAAAAAGCACTCAATTTTGAAGGCTCAACGTCATTCGCAAATAGATTGAAAAAAAATAAGCAAGGCTTAAAAAACTGGCTTAAACAAAATAAAATAGATGCTTATCGCGTCTATGAAGCAGATATCCCTGAATACAATGTTGCTGTAGATATTTATGGTGACTCTGCTGTAATTTTTGAATATGCAGCGCCTAAAGAAATTGATGAAAAAACATCAGAAAAACGCCTGCAAGACGTAATAAGTTTAACGGCTCAACAGCTTGAGATTTCACCTGAAAACATTGCTGTAAAAGTACGTAAAAAGCAGAAGGGCGAAGATCAATACACCGCTATGTCTAAACAAAACCGTACTATGGTTGTTGAAGAGTTTGGTGCTAAGTTCAAAGTTAATTTATTTGACTACTTAGACACAGGCTTGTTTTTAGACCATCGCTTAATGCGCCGTTATATTCAAGAAAATGCTAAAGATAAACGTTTCTTAAACCTTTTTGCATACACAGGTACAGCTTCTGTACATGCTGCTCTTGGTGGTGCTAAAGCCATTACTACAGTCGATTTATCAAAGACCTACTTAAAATGGGGCCAAGATAACTTTGATTTAAATGGTATTAGTAATACACGATACCGTTTTGAACAAGCTGATTGTTTAAAATGGTTAGAGCACGCGACAGCACAATATGATTTGATATTTTTAGATCCTCCAACGTTTTCAAACTCAAAACGTATGAAAGACGCGTTTGATGTACAGAGCGATCACATTAAATTATTAACGTGGGTTAAAAAGATTTTAAGCCCATCAGGTACCTTAATTTTCTCTAATAACAAACGTGGCTTTGTGATAGATGAAGTTGGTCTGATTGGTTTAGGTTTAAAAGCCATTAATATTTCAGATAAAACGTTATCACCAGACTTTAAACGTAATAAAAAAATCCATAATAGCTGGTTAATCACACATGGCTAAATGGGTTTTATACCACACTGATGGTTGCCACTTGTGCGAGCAAGCTGAGCAACTTATCACTGAGGTACTTAGTAATACGAGTGAGTTATTACTAATCGATATTATGACTGATGAGCAGCTTATAGCTGAGTATCAAATTACTATTCCTGTATTAAAAAGTGAAAAAGGCGAGCAATTATTTTGGCCTTTTACTTTACACACTGTGCGCGAATTTTTAGCACAAGCAGAATAAGAGCAAATAAGAACTATGGATTTAATTAGAATTTTAAAAGCACAACTTGCTTTTGGTACGCATGCTTTGCTTAACAAAGCAGATGCCGTTATAGAAAGTGGCGAAAGAGTGTGTGTTGTTGGTCGAAATGGCGCGGGTAAGTCAACTCTATTAAAAGTGCTTGATGGCGAAGTTGTTTTAGATGATGGTGAAATAAATCAGCTAGGCGGGATTAGAATTTCTCGTTTAGAACAAGATCCACCAAAAGGCGCAAATGGCACTGTATTTGATTATGTTGCGCAAGGTATGCCTGAGATTGCAAACTTACTCATTGATTTTCATCATGTAAGTAATGAGCTTCAAACAGAGTGTAACGATAAGTTATTAAACAAACTTGAACGTTTATCAAATCAACTAGAGGCGGCTGATGGCTGGCGCTTTGATAGCCGAATTCAATTAGTGCTAACACAATTAGAATTAACGCCAGAAGCTAAACTTGAGTCTCTTTCTGGTGGTTGGTTACGTAAAGTAGCACTTGCACGTGCACTTGTTAGTGAGCCTGATTTATTATTACTTGATGAGCCAACAAACCATTTAGACATGGCAAGCGTCATGTGGCTTGAGCAATTTTTAAAAGAGTTTAAGGGCGGAATCGTATTTATATCGCATGACCGTGCGTTTATTCGCGCTGTTGCTACGCGTATTTTAGATTTAGACCGTGGTAAGCTTATTTCGTACCCTGGTGATTACGCTACGTACTTAGAGCAAAAAGCCCATGATTTAAAAGTAGAAGAAAGCCAAAATGCATTGTTCGATAAGCGTTTAGCCGAAGAAGAAACATGGATCCGCCAAGGTGTTAAAGCGCGTAGAACGCGTAACGAAGGTAGAGTTCGTGAGTTAAAGCAGCTTCGTACAGAGCGTAAGCAACGTGTTGACCAAGTTGGTAAAACTGATTTCAATATTGAAACAGCAGATCGCTCTGGTAAGTTAGTATTTGAAGCTAAGAATCTTTGTCATGCATTTAAAGACAAAGTTATTGCTGATGATTTTTCTACACTGGTAATGCGCGGTGACAGAATCGGTCTAGTAGGCCCAAATGGTATTGGTAAAACAACACTATTAAAGCTAATGTTTGGTGATTTAGAACCAGATAGCGGCATAACTAAGCAAGGTGTTAATTTAGAGTTTGCTTACTTTGACCAATATCGTGAAAAGCTTGATGAAGAAGCAACAGTTCAAGATAACGTTGCCGAAGGTAAACAAGAAGTGATGATGGGCGGCCGCTCACGTCATGTTTTAGGTTATTTACAAGACTTTTTATTCCCGCCAGCACGTGCTCGAACCCCTGTTAAAGCACTCTCTGGTGGTGAAAAAAACAGATTACTATTAGCTAAATTGTTTTTAAAACCGTCTAATATCCTTGTTCTCGATGAGCCAACAAATGACTTAGACATTGAAACGTTAGAGTTACTAGAGGACATCATTAATCAATACCAAGGTACAGTGCTGATTGTAAGCCATGACCGTGAATTTATTGATAATACATGTTCAAGTGTATGGGCGTTTGAAGGTAACGGTAAAGTTACAGATATTGTAGGTGGCTATAGCGACTATGAGGCTTACGTTAACTATTTAGCTGAACAAGAAAAAAAAACGCAGCAGCAACCAGTAAAAAAAGTTGAAAAAGTAGTCGCTCCAGTTGCTAAACCTGCAGCTAAAACAAATAAACTCTCTTACAAATTAAAACTTGAATTAGAGCAACTACCGAATAAAATGGAAAAACTAGAAGCTGAAATTGAAGCTCAACAAGCTGTAGTTAGTGACTCAGACTTTTTTAAACAAGAGAGTGATGTAACAACTAAAGCATTGAACCATTTGGCACAACTTGAGTCTGACCTTGAAGCTGCGCTTGAGCGCTGGGAAGAACTTGAAGAATTACAGAATCAGTAGTAAGGACTAAAATGAAATATAAATTACTCGCTGCCAGTATTTTAGCGACATTAAGCACTTCAGCAACAAGTGCTACGTACCAGTTAAGTGAATTAGGGACTCTTGAAGACGCTAAATATTCTTATGTAACAGATGTAAGCGAAAGCGGGCATATTATTGGTTTCGCAAATGGTTTATACAATTTACCTATTGATATCAGCTATATAGATTTTACTGAAAATATTATTGAAAATAGCTACGATAATACAGAGGCTGCATTTGATTTAAGTGATAAAGAGATTACCTTTACACTTGATGACATTGAAAATAATGATGCAGTACTTACTAATTCTGATGCACATACTTTCATGGTTAGTTTTTTATCTTCAATTTCTACAAATTTTGAATATCAAAAATTAAGCTCATTAGTTGGCATAAAGTACAATGACACACAAGTAACAGAGCAACCGTTATTTGATGTTGCATCTGTTGATTATGATGGCTTAACGCGTTCAACTATTAACCTTTTTAATGCTGTAAGTGAAGACGGCGTTACTGTTGGTTGGGGCGGTGCTCCTTACGATAAAGTGTCTTTTACACCTGATGGTGAAGATGATGCAGAAACGTGGTTCACACATGAGTTTATAGAACGTGGGATTGTAATAAGTGCTGATGGCAGTATAAGTGTTGAGTTAGAGCCTGAGTTTAATGAATATGGCGGCACAAGCCGGGCTAACGATATAGTCAAAACAAATAGTGGTTACACTGTTGTAGGTAATATTTCTACAAGTATTCCTGATGACAGACAAGATAATATTGATGATAACTGTGATAATGAAGACGAACCAACGTCAGTGTGTATCAACTTATTAAATTCTAATATTTCACGAGGCTTATTTAATAAGCGTGCTGTTAAATGGGAACTTGATGAATCGTTAAATATTATTTCTGTTGAAGAGCTTGGTATGGCACTTACACCTGATGAAGGTGAAACGGAAGATGACGCATTTACGAGTACTGCTTTAGCAGTGAACAACAACGGTACAATTGTAGGTTCATCAAATACGCGTTATTACAAAAATGATGATACGATTCTTACAATGCCAGTCTATTTTAAAGACGGTGCAGTCACTGACTTTATTAATCAAGAAGACGATTGGCAGGCTGGTAAATCAATCGCTATTAATGATAATGATGTAATTACAGGTTATGCGACAAAGCGTATTGAAGGCACTCTTCGTAATAAATTCTTCTATCATGACATCGAAACAGGTAATACAGTTTTTCCAACTGATTATTTTTCAAGTTCAAGTTCTTATGGCAACGATATAAATAATCAAGGATATATTGTAGGCGAAGGGGAAGTGGGTGTATCTGATAGTTCACGACTCAAAGAAGCCTTTATTTACAAAATTGGTGAAGATAAAATCACTAATTTGAATGATTTACTGCCTTGTTATGACACTGATGGCGAAACTGACTACGCTTACTCAATGGTTGAAGCAACAGCTATCAATGAAAATAATGAAATATTTGGTACTGCGACTAAGACAGTTGAAAAACTTGATTCTTTAGGCGGTGCTGTAACTGATATCAATGGTGAAATTGAATACGAAAGTATTGCAGTTGCAGTTAAGTTAACGCCAATTGCAAATGGTGAAGTAGAAAACTGTGCTCCAGTAGAAGCAGAAGTGTATGAGCGTAACTCTGCTAGCTTTCCTTGGTATACATTATTGCTATTACCATTAGTTGGCTTAAGACGTATATTTCGCTTTTAAAGTTTAATAATATTGATTATAAAAAAACCAACTTAATAAAGTTGGTTTTTTTTCGTCTATAATATTTTATAAGATTAGGATTGCCATGAATCTTATAATTATTATTTAGCTTTAACGCTACTAATTATTTCGCGATAACCAAGCCTTTTTAACAGAACGGCGCCAAATAATATCAATACCAAAATAGCCGATAATTGATGCAATAGAAGCACATACTAACGAACCTAGTAAAAATGCAGGACCAATAGTTTCTATGCTCTCAAGAAACCAAGACCAACTAGCTTCAAATACAAAGTGTTGCTCAGGCTGATTAAGTATTAATGTACCCACTAAGTATGAGCCATAAAAAATAGGTGGCATAGTTAGAGGGTTTGTAAGCCATACTAATGCTACTGAGATAGGTAAATTAACTCTAAATAATATAGCGCCGGCTGCTGCTAAAACCATTTGAAAAGGAACAGGGATGAAAGCAAAAAATAACCCGACTGCAAATGCACCTCGAGCAGAACGTCTATTTAAATGCCAAAGATTTGCATCTTGTAAAAGGCGTCCAAATATTCTTAGTGATTTATGATGTCTAATTTTATTTGGATCAGGTAAAAATCTTTGGATCGTTTTTTTAGCCATTTAAAGCAACCATTTACATCAGTGTGGATAAGTCTTGGGTTTGTAATTGGCTGTATAGCAACCGTATTTTATTATCAAACTCTCGAATTTACAGTATTTACAATTTTCATTGTTATAGTGAGCGCTTATTTTAAGCCGTTTTTAAATGTATTGTTAGGCTTTATTTGTGCAATTTGCTTCGTTGGTCTGCATTTTTACGTTTTTTATAGTTTTGAAATACCAAAACCGGATGAAAAGTATGCACTTGATTCTACATTAATTGTTGAAGAGGTTATTTCTGACAAAAAACCTCAATATATTAAAGTTAAAATAGTGGCATTAGAAGGGAGTAATTTTTCGGATTTTAGAGCACCCAAAGCAATGCTCAGTGTTAATTCTGCACAGCCTTTAATAGTAGGTGATGAATTTTCTGCTTTAATTCATTTAAAACATTTTCGTAGTAATAAAAATTTTAATGTATTTGATAATGAACGTTATGCTTTTATAAGTAGAATATTATTTAAAGGTAAAGTGCTTAATAAAAATCTTAATATTATAAATAGCGACAAACAAAGCATAATTTTAGATTATCAGCACTTCCTTAAAAACACTTATACGGATACAAAATTACAGTGGCTCTATTATGCATTGCTTAGCGGTGAAAAATCTTTGATGAGCTACGCTGACAAACAATTAATGCAATCTCTTGGGCTAAGTCATTTACTTGCTATATCGGGGTTACATATTGGTTTGATTTTTAGCTTCGGTTATCTATTTACTCGATTCATTTTTGCAAAAATTAATTCTTCGATTGGGCAATCATTCAACCTGACTCTTTATTACAGTTCATGCGGATTTTTAGTAGCCTTGGTTTATGTGTACTTAAGTGACTTTTTAGTATCGGCAACGCGAGCGCTTATCATGCTGGGTTGTTATTTATTATTGTATTTTCTTGCTAAGCAGCCGCTGCGTTGGCGGAGCATTTTATTTGCCTTGGTTATTGTTTTTATTGTTAACCCATTTAATTTACTCAATCCAGGTCTCTACTTTTCATTTTTAGCTGTTGCTATCATTTTTACAGTTATTAATAAATTACCAATATTAAACACTCGCATAAAAAACAAAGTTATTTCACTGTTTGTTATTCAAATAGCGTTATTTATTGGTTTATTGCCACTTTCACTCTATTTTTTTAATGGGGTAAGTATTGCAGGTTTGATAATAAACTTAATTGCTATACCGCTGCTTTCAATCATTATCTTACCTTTTTTAATTGTTTTTACATTACTGAGTATTTTCTTAGATATAAGTATTTTAATAAACCTGTTTGATACAGGCTTATATGCGCTATTTAAATTGCTTAATGAAATACCAGAATCGTTAAGATGGATAACGACTGGCAGAATTGACTCAATATTTGTCGTTTTTACTTATATTATTATGTTGATGGTTTATTTTCTTCCTTATAAATGGCTCGCTTTTATTCCAGCAATAACGCTTTTATTAAATTATTGGCTAACAGAAAAGTCTAAGTGGCAACTACATGTATTTGATGTTGGGCATGGACTTATGGCATTAATTGAAAAAGATAAACAAGTGCTTATTTATGATTTTGGCCCCAGTTATTTCAATCGCTTTAGCCGTGCGCGAAGTATTTTATTGCCTTATATTAAAGCAAATAATTTAACAGTGAAAACGGCGATTCTAAGTCATGAAGATAATGATCACGCTGGAGGATTACAACATTTCATAGATGCTGGCTTTGGTGAAACATTACAACAATTTCATCCTAAAAATACACATAATGTATGTGAAGTCATAAACATTGATTTTGCTGGATTAAAAGTACAAAGCTTTAGTACAAAAGGGTTTGGAAATGAAAATGATGATTCATGCGTTGTTAGGGTATCAGATAATACTCATAGCGTGTTACTTACCGGTGATATATCAAAGGCGCGTGAAGCATCGCTATTAGCGGATAATAAATCGTTGAAAAGTACAGTAATGTTAAGCCCGCATCATGGCAGCGATACATCCTCAAGTGTTAATTTTATAAATAACGTTGCTCCCCAAGTAGTTATTCATTCAAGTGCCTATAAAGGGCAATGGGAATTCCCTAAGCCTCTTGTCGTCGAACGTTATAACCAAATAAACGCTCAGCAATTTACGACAGGCGTTGAAGGGCAAATTAGTATTAAATTTTATGCAAAGAATTTGGCTATAGAAACAGCAAGAGGGCAGGAAAGTTACTGGTTTATCAAAGATTGACGTTTAGTTTTATCTCATCGGAGGATACAATACAGATTGTTACTGTATTTAGAGAGTGTTATGGATCAAAGTACTACACAAATTTATAAACGTCTTGTCTCATATGTTGGCACCTACAAAAGCGTCGCATTTGTCGCAATTATTGGGATGATAGGCTATTCAGCAATGGATGCTTTATTTATTCAATTAATGAAGCCGTTTATTGATCAAGGTTTGAACCAGCGTAATACAGAAGTTTTAAAGTACGCTCCTTTTGTCGTTATCGCGTTAGTTCTAGGGCGTGGTGTTTTTAACTTTATGTCTTCTTACTGCTTAAGTTATGTAGGCTCCCAAGTTGTACGTTCTTTACGCCAAGAGTTATTTGAGCACATATTGCACTTACCCGTTTCTTTTCATGACAAAAACTCAACGGGAGATTTAATTTCAAAAATCACATTTGATACAGAACAAGTTCAACAGGCGATTACTAAAGCCTTGCTAATAGTTGTACGTGAAGGGGCATTTGTTGTATTTTTACTTGCGGTAATGTTCTATACCAGTTGGCAACTATCACTGATATTTTTAGTGATCATCCCACTTGTTGCTATTATTGTCGCCGTCGTCTCTAAACGTTTTCGCCACATTTCTAAAAACATTCAATCTGCCATGGGGCAAGTTACCCGTAGCTCAGAACAAATGCTGAGCGGACATAAAGTTATTCATGGTTTTGGTGGTCAAGATCAAGAGATTAATCACTTCTCGAAAATTAATAATCATAATCGTCAGCAACGTATCAAAATGGACGCAACTAAAGCGCTTAGTGTGTCTATAATTCAAATTTTAGCGGCAAGTGCCATGGCAGTTATTTTGTGGGCGGTGTCGTTGCCATCAATGATTGATACGATTACATCTGGTGACTTCATGGCATTAATTGCCTCAATGATGATGTTATTACGTCCGCTAAAACAACTTGCCAATGTGAATAGTGATATGCAACGTGGTATCTCTGCAGCGCAAAGTATATTTTTAGTTTTAGACGAAGAAATGGAAAAAGATACAGGCACTGTTTCGGTTGATAAAGTTAAAGGTTTAATTGAAGTTAAGAACGTAACCTTTAAGTACCCAACTAAAGATGAAGCCGTATTAAACGATTTGTCGCTAACGATTGAGGCGGGTGAAAGTATTGCCTTAGTAGGGCGCTCAGGCTCTGGTAAGTCAACAATTTCTAACTTGTTACCCCGCTATTATGATTTAGAACTACCGAGTGAAATATTACTTGATGGCATAGCACTGCAGGACTATAAATTAACTGATCTGCGTCGCCAATTTGCTTTAGTGTCTCAGCAAGTTGTGTTATTTAACGATACGATTGCCAATAATATTTGTTATGGCATAAAGCACGATGTGTCTGTTGAAGAGTTAGAACAAGTTGCCAAACAAGCGCACGTGTGGGAATTTGTTAAAGACCTGCCAGAGCAATTAAACACCATGGTAGGCGAAAATGGGGTAATGCTCTCAGGTGGTCAACGCCAGCGAATAGCGATAGCGCGTGCAATATTAAAAGATGCACCTATTTTGATTTTAGATGAGGCAACATCAGCACTTGATACCGAATCAGAAAAGCTTATTCAGCAAGCATTAGAAACGCTAATGAAAGATAAAACCTCTATTGTTATAGCACATCGCTTATCTACTATTGAAAACAGTGACCGAATTTATGTTATTGATAACGGTAGTGTGATAGAAAGTGGCGATCATAGTAGCTTATTAGCAAATGACGGTACTTATTCAGCACTTTGCAAAATGCAGTTTGGTGATCAGGCGTGAGCAAAATAGAGCAAAGCTGGTATAAACCATTTGGTCTAATTACTTTACTGTTATTACCATTAAGTGCTTTGTTTTGGGTTGTATCGTCATTTCGAAAATACTTATACAGCGCTAAAATACTTAAATCTTTTGAGTGCAAAACGCCTGTAATTGTAGTTGGCAATATAAGCGTTGGCGGTAATGGTAAAACGCCTTTTGTTTTGTGGCTGTATAGTCATTTAACACAGCAAGGTTTATCAGTGGGTATTATTAGTAGAGGTTATGGTGGGCAATCAGATAATTACCCGCTGTTAGTCACTTCAGTTGTTGACGCCCAACAGGCTGGAGATGAGCCTGTACTTTTATACCATCGTTTAAAGTGCCCAATAGCAGTTGGCCCTAATAGACAACACAATATCGATTTATTAGAAAAAAATTATACGCTAGATGTCATTATTTCTGATGATGGGATGCAGCATTATAAAATGCCTCGTAGCATTGAGTGTTGTATTGTTGATAGTGAACGCCGCTTTGGTAATGGTTTTGTTATGCCCGCAGGGCCACTACGCGAAACAACTAAACGCTTACAAAGTGTTGATATAGTAATTGAAAATGGCGGTGAGGCTAATAATAGCTACGTGCTGCAAGTAAGTAACCTTCGCTTAGTTAATTCAAGTGATGATGCAAAAAGTAACGTAAGCGAGGCGCATGCAATAAGTGCAATTGGGAACCCTAAACGGTTTGAAAACTCATTAGAAGCACAAAATATTAAGCTATTGTCGACTCATCACTTTAGAGATCATTATGCTTATACAGCAGATGATTTTATTCAGTTTGGTGATGATTGCATTATAATGACCGAAAAAGACGCGGTTAAATGTAAGTCCTTTGCAAAACCTAATTGGTATTATTTACCTGTAGATGCAGAGCCTTCCGATAGCGTAATAAACACATTAAATTCATTATTAAAAGAAAAAGGAATACTCAATGGCCTTTGATACAAAATTACTCGAGATAATTGCCTGCCCAGTTTGTAAGGGTAAATTACGCTTTGATAGAAAAAACAACGAACTAATTAGTACTGCAGCTAAGCTTGCTTACCCCGTTCAAGATGATATTCCAGTATTGCTTGAAAACGAAGCACGTGAGTTATCTTTAGAAGAGGTTGAAAAGTGGAATTCGTAGTTGTAATTCCTGCACGTTTTGCATCAACCCGACTACCTGGTAAGCCGCTTGCTGATATTTGCGGTAAGCCAATGGTTCAACATGTTTACGAAAAAGCATGTTTATCAGGTGCAAGTAAAGTGGTTATAGCAACCGATCATCAAAAAGTGTTTGATGCAGTAAGTTTATTTACTAGTGATGTTGTAATGACTCGCGAAGATCACCAATCGGGTACTGAGCGTTTAGCCGAAGTAGTTGATTTACTTGATCTCGACAGCAATACAATTGTGGTTAATGTACAAGGCGATGAGCCCTTACTTGCGCCAGAAAACGTATCTCAAGTTGCTGCACTATTAAGTGATTCAACAGCACCAATGGCAACGTTAAGTGTTGCTATTGAAGAGCGTGATGAAGTATTTAATCCTAATGCCGTTAAAGTGGTTAGCGATATAAATAAAAATGCGCTGTATTTTTCTCGTGCAAGTATTCCGTTTGATAGAAGCACAATGATGAATGACAGCAGTGCTCTTAATTTAGCGCCATTTCAGCGCCACGTAGGTATTTATGCGTACAGAGCGGGTTTTATTAAACAATATATAGAATTGAGCGTATCGCCACTTGAGCTACTTGAATCGCTTGAGCAGTTACGTGTGTTGTATCATGGTTATAAAATCAAAATAGAACAAGCTCAAATAGCCCCTCATGCAGGTGTCGATACGCCCGATGACTTAGCGAAAGTGATAGCGCATATTAAAAGTACAAGCGCGTGAGTGAACAAGTAAGTAAAATATTAAAAATCGTTTTTACACATAACGATTTTTATATTTTAGAAAAGCCAG
Source organism: Pseudoalteromonas sp. NZS71_1 (assembly GCF_015864305.1). Classification (NCBI taxonomy): domain Bacteria; kingdom Pseudomonadati; phylum Pseudomonadota; class Gammaproteobacteria; order Alteromonadales; family Pseudoalteromonadaceae; genus Pseudoalteromonas; species Pseudoalteromonas sp. NZS71_1. Next base: position 48,131 of record NZ_JADYXM010000011.1, read on the forward strand.
CGGGTCTTAATTTTCATTCGGAAGAGGGCCCCGGCTTTGTTGTGTTAGCCGAACAACAATTAGCGCAAAAGCTTTATGCCGTTCATCGTTTAGATAAAGTGACATCAGGGCTGATTATTTTAGCGCGAAACAAAGCCGCTGCGGCCAGCTTTACTGTTATGTTTACTGAGCATGCGATTGCTAAATTTTATTTAGCGATTAGTGACGCTAAACCAAAAAAGAAGCAAGGTTGGATTAAAGGCGATATGGCTAAATCTCGCCGTGGCTCGTTTAAGTTACTAACGAGTAAGCTTAACCCTGCAATCACCCGATTTTATTCGCTAAGTTATAAGCCGGGATTTAGAGGGTATATTTTAAAGCCTTATTCAGGAAAGACGCATCAATTAAGAGTGGCACTAAAAAGTATTGGCTCTGCTATTTTAGGCGATGCAATGTATTCAGGCACGCCATCAAATCGTACCTATTTACATGCATATGCATTGAGCTTTTTATGGCTAGGTGAACAAATACAGCTAACTTTATTACCCGATAATGGTGATGAGTATTTGGCGTTAATTAAACATCAAGATTTTCAAGCATGGCAATCGCCATGGCAACTGGATTGGTAAATGAGCGAAAAAGTTACAGATATACGTTTTGGTGGTATTAAACGTTTATATGGTCATCAACAGTTTGATTGGCTTCAAGAAGCACATTTTTGTGTAGTAGGGATTGGTGGTGTAGGGAGCTGGACAGCAGAAGCACTTGCACGTACTGGTGTTGGTAAAATAACATTGATTGATTTGGATGATATTTGCGCGACTAACGTCAATAGACAAATTCATGCGTTAACGGGCACTATTGGTCAAGCTAAAGTAGATGCAATGAAAGCGCGCTGCGAGCTTATTAATCCAGAGTGCCAAATTAATGTAATAGATGACTTTATTACGCTTGATAATATTCAAGAGCATATTCAAGGTTTTGATTATGTAATTGATTGTATTGATGCAGTTAAAGAAAAAGCAGCATTAATTGCTCACTGTAAACGTAATAAACTACCTATAATTACAACTGGTGGTGCTGGCGGGCAAACAGATCCTAGCCAAATAACGTTTGGTGATGTAGCCAAAACTACGCAAGACCCATTGCTTGCAAAAGTACGTTATATTTTGCGTAAGCAATATAATTTTAGTAATAATCCTAAACGTAAATTTAATATTGATTGTGTTTACTCAACAGAGCAATTGGTTTACCCAGGAAGCGATGGCAGCGTATGTCATGCAAAGCAAAGTGCTGATGGCTCGATGAATATGGATTGTAATAATGGTTTTGGATCTGTGACTATGATCACAGGAAGCTTTGGCTTTTTTGTTGCGGCAAAAGCGGTGCGTAAATATCTAGATAAAAAACAACGCTCGCAAGCTTAGTTTTTGCTAACTAAGCTTGTGTTGTGCCATGGTTTGTATTTTATCAACCATGGCTTTAATACCATTACCACGTGATGCGCTTAAGTGGCTTATAAGGCCGAGCTTTTCAAATTCTTCATACGCATTTTTATTCACTACTTGCTCTGGTGTGAGGCCATTGTAAAGCGCTAAAATAATGGCTAATAATCCTTTTACTATACGTGTATCTGAGTCACCAATTACAACAAGTGTATTTTCTGTTAAATCAAATTCAACAAACATCCATACTTTGCTTTCACAGCCTGGTACAAGTGCATCATCAGTCTTCAAAACATCAGCTAAAACAGGTAAAGTTTTTCCTAAAAGCATTATCTCACGATATTTTTGCTGCCAAGCGGGCGCATTTTTTATAGATTCTGTGACTTTGTTAAACGTATTTGTCATGAGTTATCCTAATTAATTCTATTAAAGTGACGTTTAGTACAGTAAAGCGATACATTTTTTAAGTGAATCAATGAATATATCTACATCTTCATAGGTATTATAAAAACAAAAGCTCGCTCTTAGCGTTCCATTAAGCCCTAAATGTGTCATTAATGGCTGTGTACAATGGTGTCCACTCCTTAATGCAACCCCGTACCCGTCAAGTAAAGTTGCCAAATCATAAGGATGTTCATCATTTAAGTTGAAGCAGAGTGTACCAATATTGTCAGATAGGTTGCTATATATTGTAATACCATCAACCTTTACCAATTTTTGAGCGGCATAACTAAACAATTTTTGCTCATATTGCTGGATTTTTGCGTGATCTAATTCATTTAAATAGTCTAATGCGGCACCAAAGCCTAAAACTCCAGAGATATTTGGTGTTCCAGTTTCAAATTTTGCAGGCGCAGGACGATAAGTACTGTGAGTTAAGTACACTTTATCGATCATTTCCCCACCTGATTGGTAAATATCAAGGGTATTTAATTGCTCATATCGACCATAAAGCACACCTAATCCTGTTGGGCCGAGCATTTTATGGCTTGAGCAGACATAAAAGTCACAGTTTAATTCACGTAAATCGGGTTTTAAATGCAGTGCACCTTGTGCACCATCCACTAGAACAAGAGAATTGACGTCTTTTGCAGCTCTAATTAGTGGTTTTAAATCGGTTATATTACCCAGTGTGTTAGATGCTTGTGTAATAGCTAATAGGGCAGGTTTTGTTTCTTTTATAAATTTACAGCATTCTTTGGTGTTCAGCGTGCCATTTTTATTTAGTGGAAGCGCTATTAATTTAGCACCCGTTTGTTGACTCACTATTTGCCAAGGCACTATGTTTGCATGATGCTCAAGCGGAGATATCATTATGGTATGACTTTCATTTAAGCGCTTTTTTAATCCGTTAGCGACCAAGTTAATGGCTTCTGTAGCGCCTTTAGTCCATACAATCTCTTTACTAAATACATTGAAATACTCTGCAGTTTTATCCCGTACTTGTTCATATGAATAAGTTGCTTGCTCGCTAAGTGTATGGCGTCCACGGTGTACATTAGCGTTTTGAAACGTGTAGAATTCAGTAATTGTATCTATAACTGATTGAGGCTTTTGTGAGGTTGCTGCTGAGTCTAAATAAACAAGCGGGCAGCCGTTTATTGTTTGATTTAATGTTGGGAAGTCGTTTCTAATTTTATTTATATCAAACTTTAAAGCAAGCATGGCTCATCTACATAGTGTTTTTAAGGCAGGAATTGTAATCGGTTTATGATAATTCTCAAGTGTTGTTAATAAAAAAGGCCGCAAAATGCGGCCTTTTTAAACTAACCAACGTTAATTAACGCTTGTCAGTTGATACGTAGTCACGTTGAGTGTAACCAGTATAAAGTTGACGAGGACGGCTGATCTTATGACCAGGTTGAGATAGCATCTCATCCCAGTGAGTGATCCAACCAACAGTACGTGCCATTGCAAAGATTACAGTGAACATGCTTGTTGGAATACCAATCGCTTTTAAGATAATACCAGAGTAGAAATCTACATTAGGGTATAGTTTTTTCTCTACAAAGTATGGGTCTTCAAGCGCAATTTGCTCAAGCTTCATAGCAATATCAAGAAGTGGATCTTGGATATTCAGCTCAGCTAAAACTTCGTGACACGTTTGACGCATTACTGTAGCGCGTGGGTCAAAGTTTTTGTAAACACGGTGTCCAAAGCCCATAAGGCGGAACGGGTCAGCTTTATCTTTAGCTTTAGCTACGTATTCATCAATACGGTCAACAGAGCCAATCTCTTCTAACATGTTTAAACATGCTTCATTAGCGCCGCCGTGAGCAGGGCCCCATAAAGATGCAATACCAGCTGCAATACATGCATACGGGTTAGCACCAGATGAACCAGCAAGACGAACTGTTGAAGTTGATGCATTTTGTTCATGATCTGCATGAAGCATAAAGATTTTATCCATCGCTTTTGCAGTTACTGGATTAACTTTATATTCTTCAGCAGGTACAGAGAACATCATGTGTAAGAAGTTTTCTGCGTAGCTTAAATCGTTACGTGGGTATACAAACGGTTGGCCGATATTTGTTTTATAAGCCATTGCCGCGATTGTTGGTAACTTAGCAACAAGCTTAACTGCGCTTGTTTTACGTTGTTCAGCATCAGTAATATCAAGGTCTTCATGATAGAAAGATGATAATGCACCTACTACGCCACAAAGCATTGCCATTGGGTGAGCGTCAAAGCGGAAACCTTGGAAAAAGTTAGCAATCTTCTCGTCAAGCATAGTGCTTGTAGTGATTTCATTCTTAAAAACTTCATATTGTTCTTTAGAAGGTAACTCACCATTTAAAAGTAAGTAACAAAGTTCAATGTAATTTGAGTCTTCAGCTAATTGCTCAATTGGGTAACCACGGTGAAGTAGTACACCTTTACCACCATCAATATAGGTGATTGCAGATTCACAAGAACCAGTCGACATGAAACCTGGGTCATAAGTAAAGTGACCGTGTGAACCTAACGTACGTACGTCGATTACATCTTGGCCAGCAGTGCCTTGATAAATTGGAAGTTCGATTGGATCTAGTCCATCAATTTGGACTGTGGCTTTTTTATCTGCCATCGTTATGTATCTCCTATTAAGATATCTATTCTGATTTTTAGATTTTAAAGTTCTGAAATCTGTTTTAAGCACATCTTCTCATTTTAACGTGAAAGAGGGGGTTAAAGTCAATTTTTATAAACATTATGCATATATGTATAATAAATATTCGGTATTAATTAAATATAATACTATTGGCTAATTCGCAAACATCTCTAAATAAACAAGAATTGTAAAAAGCCCTGTGGGTATATATACTAACGGTGGTTTTAAACCGTATTGTATTTGGGTAAACATATTCTTAACAGCTTAAAATTTACAGGTTTGTGAACTTTAATTGTTTTGGTACGTTTATTTTGATAGTTCCATCAGTAATATTTGGTGGGTTTTTAGAAAAACAAGTAGATGAGCTCCACTGTGAGCAAAGATGGGCAAGTAACTGTGAAAAAGCAAAGACCTGTAAATCTAGATCTAACAACTATATCTATGCCGGCAACGGCTAAAGCTTCAATTTTTCACCGCGTCACCGGTGTTGCATTATTTTTTGCTTTAACGTTTGTCATTTGGGCTTGGTCTGAGTCTCTCTCTTCAGCTGAAAGTTTTGAATTCGTCAAGGGTCTGTTTAACGGATTCATTGCCAAATTTATAGCTTGGGGCACTGTTTCTGTATTAGGTTATCACCTTATTGGTGGTATCCGTCATATGATTATGGATATGGGACATTGGGAAGAACTTGAATCAGGTAACCTCAGCGCTAAAGTTTCAATGGCTCTTGGTGTTGTGTTTGCCGTATTGGCAGGGGTGTGGATATGGTTTTAAATCAAGCAACTCTAAAACGTGATGGTGTACAAGATTTCGTATCTTTACGTACCACGGCATTAATAATCAGCGCTTACGCGATTTTTATTATCGGCTATTTTTTAGCGACGCCAGAAGTCACTTTCGAAGCCTGGACAGGCCTCTTCTCTAACCTAGCAATGAAAGGGTTTACGTTAATTACCCTTGTTTGCATTATGGTTCATACCCGCATTGGCCTTTGGCAAGTTCTTACAGACTATGTTAAGTGCGCAAAGCTTCGTGCAGTTTTAGGTTTTGTATTAAACCTAATGGCCGTTGCTTACGTAGCTATTGGTCTAATCGTATTATGGGGTGTTTAAGTGAAATATTCTGTTCGTGAATTTGACGCCGTAGTAATTGGTGCAGGTGGTGCAGGTATGCGCGCTGCTTTAGCAATTACAGAATCTGGCAAAACGTGTGCATTAATATCTAAAGTATTTCCAACGCGCTCACACACTGTATCTGCTCAAGGCGGTATTACGGTTGCGCTTGGTAATTCACACGAAGATAACTGGGAATGGCATATGTACGATACCGTTAAAGGTTCCGATTTTATCGGTGACCAAGACGCTATTGAATACATGTGTCAAACTGGCCCAGAAGCTATTACCGAATTAGAAAACATGGGTTTACCATTTTCTCGTTTTGAAAATGGCCGTGTTTACCAACGTCCTTTCGGTGGTCAATCGAAAAACTTTGGTGGTGAACAAGCCGCACGTACTGCAGCAGCTGCTGACCGTACTGGTCATGCTTTATTACACCTTCTATATCAACAAAACGTTAAAAACAAAACAAATGTATTCTCTGAATGGTATGCACTTGATTTAGTTAAAAACGATAATGGTGATGTAGTAGGGTGTACTGCAATTGAGATTGAGACAGGTGAAGTTACCTTCTTCAAATCTAAAGCTGTTGTATTAGCTACTGGTGGTGCAGGTCGTATATTTGCATCAACCACTAATGCTCACATTAACACTGGTGACGGTGTTGGTATGGCAACACGTGCTGGTATTTCTATGCAAGACATGGAAATGTGGCAGTTCCACCCAACGGGTATCGCAGGTGCTGGTACGCTAGTAACTGAAGGTTGTCGTGGTGAAGGCGGTTATCTTTTAAATAAAGATGGCGAACGCTTCATGGAACGTTACGCACCAAACGCAAAAGACTTAGCGTCTCGCGACGTTGTTGCACGTTCAATGATGACTGAAATCCGTGAAGGTCGTGGTTGTGATGGTCCTTGGGGTCCACATCTTAAGTTAAAACTTGACCACTTAGGTGAAGAAACACTTAACTTACGTCTTCCTGGCGTATGTGACCTTGCTAAAACATTTGCTCACGTTGACCCTGCAAAAGAGCCAATTCCAGTAATTCCAACTTGTCATTATATGATGGGTGGTGTTCCTACTAATGTAAATGGACAAGCGCTACAAATCGATGCTCAAGGCAACGAAACAGTAGTTCAAGGTTTATTTGCAGTAGGTGAGATTGCCTGTGTATCTGTACACGGTGCAAACCGCTTAGGTGGTAACTCATTACTTGATTTAGTTGTGTTTGGTCGTGCTGCGGGTAACTTCTTAGGTAAGTACCTAAATGACGTTGAAATATCTAAAGCTGCTTCAGAATCAGACTTAGAAGCGTCTCTTGCACGTTACAATCGTTGGGAAAATTCAACGGCTGGCCAAGGTGAAGATCCAGTTCAAATCAAAAAAGACCTACAACAATGTATGCAGCTTAACTTCTCGGTATTCCGTGAAGGTGACTCAATGGCTGCAGGTCTTCAAGAACTTAAAGAAATTCGCGAACGTCTGCAACATGCTCGTCTTGATGATAAATCATCAGACTTCAATACGCAGCGTATCGAATGTCTTGAACTAGACAACTTAATGGAAACAGCTTACTCGACTGCAGTAGCTGCAAACTTCCGTACAGAAAGCCGTGGTGCACATTCTCGCTTTGACTACCCAGATCGTGATGACGAAAACTGGTTATGTCACTCAGTATTCAATCCTGTAACGGATGAAATGAGCAAGCGTGATGTAAACTATGCGCCTAAAACGCGTGAAGCTTTCCCACCTAAAGCACGTGTTTACTAGGAGATAGACGATGGCACAAGTACAATTTTCAGTTTATCGTTATAATCCAGATGTTGACAACGCTCCTCGTATGCAAGAATACACCTTGCAAACAGAGGAAGGTCACGACATGATGGTGTTGGATGCACTTATTCTTCTAAAAGAACAAGATCCTACATTATCTTTCCGTCGTTCATGCCGTGAAGGTGTGTGTGGATCTGATGGTGTTAACATGAATGGTAAAAATGGTTTAGCATGTATTACTCCTTTATCTACGCTACAAAAAAATGGCAAAGGTAAAATCGTAGTACGTCCATTACCAGGTTTACCTGTGGTTCGTGACCTTGTTATTGACATGAGTCAGTTCTACACTCAGTACGAAAAAGTTAAACCTTATTTAATTAATGATCAGCCTGCAGCAGGCGAACGTCTTCAAACTATTGAAGAACGTGATAAATTAGATGGGCTTTATGAGTGTATTTTGTGTGCATGTTGTTCAACATCGTGTCCTTCGTTCTGGTGGAATCCAGACAAGTTCATTGGTCCAGCAGGCCTTCTTCATGCTTACCGTTTCTTGGCTGATAGCCGAGATACAGCAACTGAAGAACGTTTAGCGGATTTAGACGATGCGTTCAGTGTGTTCCGTTGTCACAGTATCATGAACTGTGTTAGCGTTTGTCCTAAGGGTCTTAATCCGACCAAAGCAATTGGACAAATCAAATCTATGTTACTAAACCGAGCGGTTTGATAGCTTAGTAAAGGTAAGATGGCTAATATTAAATTATATTAGCCATCTTGTTATAATAACTATTAATTTCTGCGCTAAAAAAAAGGGCTTATAAATGCACGAAGGTGTGATGAAGGCATGGCTAGAATCTTCACATTTAAACGGCGGCAACGTTGCTTATGTAGAAGAGCTTTATGAAGCGTATTTAGACGATGCGACTTCTGTGCCAGACGAATGGCGAGAAGTGTTTGAACAATTACCTAAAGTTGATGGTGTGGATGTTGAAGTAAAACATTCAGAGGTTCGAGCACAGTTTGCACAGCTTGCAAAAAACAAGCATAGAGAAGTAGTGGTAGCAGAGGGTAGTGGCGGTGACCTTAAACAGGTTAAAGTTCTACAACTTATTAATGCTTTCCGTTTTCGTGGGCACCAAAATGCAAACCTAGATCCATTAGGTATTTGGCAACGAGAGCGTGTACGAGATTTAGAGCTAGAGTACCACGACCTATCTTCAAGTGATTTTGACCGCGAGTTTAACGTAGGATCGTTTGCCGTAGGGCGCGATACTATGCCTTTAGGTGAACTATACCAAGCACTAAAAACTACATATTGTGGTTCAATTGGCGCTGAGTATATGCACATCACATCAACAGAGGAAAAACGTTGGTTACAACAACGTCTAGAATCTGTCCAGTCTAGGCCTAAATTCTCAAAAGATGAAAAGCTACGTATCCTTAAAGGGCTTACTGCAGCAGATGGTCTAGAAAAATATTTAGGGTCTAAGTTCCCTGGTGCTAAGCGCTTTTCACTTGAAGGTGGCGATGCGTTAGTTCCAATGCTTAAAGAGCTTATTCACCGCGCTGGTGAAAGCGGCCAACAAGAAGCTGTTATTGGTATGGCTCACCGTGGTCGTTTAAACGTTTTAGTTAATGTACTTGGTAAAAACCCATCAGAATTATTTGATGAATTTGCTGGTATACATAAAGAAACGTTAGGTTCTGGTGATGTTAAATATCACATGGGTTATTCGTCTGACTTTGCTACCAAAGGTGGCAATGTACACATGGCGCTTGCGTTTAACCCATCTCACCTAGAAATCGTAAACCCTGTTGTAATGGGCTCTGTGCGTGGTCGTCTCGACCGTTTAGGTGATAAGTCAGGCATTAAAGCACTTCCTATTACCATCCATGGTGATTCTGCTATTGCTGGACAAGGTGTTGTTCAAGAAACGTTTAACATGTCACAAACTAATGCGTTTAGTTGTGGTGGTAGTATTCGTATTGTTGTCAACAACCAAGTAGGTTTTACAACCTCTAAGCAAGATGACGTTCGCTCAACGCCATACTGTACTGACATTGCTAAAATGGTTCAGTCTCCAATATTCCATGTTAATTCTGATGATCCTGAAGCCGTTGCATTTGTTACTCAACTTGCTCTTGATTTTAGAAATCAGTTTAAGCGTGACGTAGTAATTGATTTAGTTTGTTACCGTCGCCATGGTCACAATGAAGCTGATGAGCCTAATGCAACTCAGCCTGTCATGTACCAAAAAATTAAAAAGCATCCAGTGCCGCGTTTAATCTATGCAGACCAACTGATTGCTGAAGGCTCTTTTTCTGAACAAGAAGTTAAAGCCTTAGCTGATGAGTACCGTGATGCACTAGATGAAGGCAGCTGTGTTGTTTCAGAAATACAGCCAGAGACGTCGCATTCTTCTGAGTGGGCCAAATATATTGGTCATGAATGGAATGTTGACTACGATGCTAGCGTATCTGTAGAGAAGCTAAAAGCTCTTGGTGAGAAAGTAGCTTCTTACCCAGAACAACATAAAGCTCAATCTCGCGTTAAAAAGATTTATGACGATCGTAAGCTAATGGCCACAGGTGAAAAACCACTTGATTGGGGTATGGCAGAGACTCTTGCCTATGCAACAATTGCGTCTGAAGGTACTGACATTCGTTTAACAGGACAAGACACAGGTCGAGGAACATTCTTTCATCGTCATGCTGTTGTTCATGGTCAATCTGATGGTACAACTTACACTCCTTTAGAGCATTTAAGTGAAGATCAAGGCACATTTGAAGTCTTTGATTCTGTTTTATCTGAGGAAGCTGTCGTTGCGTTCGAATATGGATATGCTACCGCTGAACCTAAGTCTCTCGTAATATGGGAAGCGCAATTTGGTGACTTCGCCAATGGTGCACAAGTTGTATTTGACCAGTTCTTAAGTTCTGGTGAGCAAAAGTGGGGCCGTTTATGTGGGCTTACAATTTTGCTACCGCACGGCTATGAAGGTCAAGGGCCAGAGCATAGTTCAGCACGCTTAGAGCGTTTCTTGCAACTATGTGCTGATCACAACATGCAAGTGTGTGTTCCTTCAACGCCGGCGCAAGTTTACGCTATGCTTCGTCGTCAGTCAGTTCGACCACTTCGTCGTCCTCTGATTGTTATGACGCCTAAGTCGCTACTTCGTCACCCGCTTGCAACTTCATCACTTGAAGAGCTTTCACACGGTGTTTACCATAATATGATCGACGAAGTTGATGATATTAACCCTGAGAAAGTAGAGCGCGTTGTATTTTGTAGCGGTAAAGTTTACTACGAGTTACTACAAGAGCGTCGTAAGCTTGAGCAAGATAATATTGCAATTGTACGTGTTGAACAGTTATACCCGTTCCCACACGATGAAATGCAAACAATTATAGAGCGCTACCAACACGTAACTGATTTTGTATGGTGTCAAGAAGAGCCACAAAACCAAGGTGCATGGTACTGTTCACAACATCACTTTATTGATGCAATCCCACAAGGTGCTAAATTAAAATATGCAGGACGTAAAGCGTCTGCATCACCAGCGTGTGGTTACATGTCAGTACATACTAAAGAACAACAAGCGCTCGTTGCCGACGCGCTTACTATAGAAAATAAAGGATAAGCAATGAGCACAGAAATTAAAGTTCCTGTTCTTCCTGAGTCGGTTGCAGATGCTACCGTTGCTACATGGCATGTAAGTGTTGGCGACAAAGTAACTCGCGATCAAAACTTAGTAGACATTGAAACAGATAAAGTGGTTTTAGAAGTTGTTGCACAGCATGACGGTGTAATAACAGAAATATCACAAGAAGAAGGTGCAACCGTACTTGGCGATCAAGTTATGGGTTTACTTGGTGATGCTGATGCAGCGCCAGCAAGTGAAGGTTCAACTAAAGAAGAATCAGCACCAGCTAAATCAGAAGACGCGCCAGTGGCGCAATCAGCACCAGCATCAGAAGGTAAAGAAGTGGATATTAAAGTACCTGTACTTCCAGAATCAGTTGCAGACGCAACAATTGCTACATGGCATGTACAACCAGGTGACGCGGTAACACGCGACCAAAACTTGGTAGATATTGAAACAGATAAAGTTGTTCTTGAAGTAGTAGCTCAAGAAGATGGCATCATGGGTGATATCATTCACGGCGAAGGCGATACTGTATTAGGCGAGCAAGTAATTGGTTCGGTTAAAGCAGGCGGTGCACCAGCGGCTCCAGCTGCAAAAGCAGACGCAGCGCCAGCAGCAGATTCAAGCGAAAGTTCAGATGTGTTAACACCATCAGTTCGTCGTTTAATTGCTGAGAAAGGCCTAGACGCTTCTAAAATTAAAGGCACGGGTAAAAATGGTCGTGTAACTAAAGAAGACGTTGATACTTTCTTAAAAGCACCAGCGCCAGCGGCTAAAAAAGCAGAAGCTTCTGCTCCAGCTGCACCGATGGGCGATCGTACTCAAAAACGTGTACCTATGACTCGTTTACGTAAAACGATTGCGACACGCCTTCTTGAAGCTAAAAACTCAACTGCAATGTTAACAACATTCAACGAAGTGAACATGGGACCAATCATGAGCCTTCGTAAGCAGTATCAAGAAACGTTTGAAAAGCGTCACGGCATTCGTTTAGGTTTCATGTCTTTCTATGTGAAAGCTGTAACTGAAGCTCTTAAGCGTTTTCCAGATGTAAATGCTTCAATTGATGGTGACGATATTGTTTACCATAACTATTTCGATATCAGCATTGCAGTATCTACTCCACGTGGCTTAGTTACTCCAGTACTTAAAGATTGTGACAAACTATCTGTTGCTGAAATCGAAAAAGGTATTCGTGAGTTAGCACTTAAAGGTCGTGATGGTAAGCTTACGCTTGCTGATATGACGGGTGGTAATTTCACTATTACTAATGGTGGCGTATTTGGTTCATTGCTATCTACACCTATCATTAACTTGCCACAGTCTTCAATCTTGGGTATGCATAAAATCCAAGACCGTCCGATGGCTGTAAATGGTAAAGTTGAAATACTACCTATGATGTATTTAGCACTTTCTTATGACCACCGTATCATTGATGGTAAAGAATCTGTTGGTTTCTTAGTGACTATTAAAGAGTTACTTGAAGATCCAACTCGCTTATTGCTAGATGTTTAATCTAGTTGTATGAAATGTAAGCTGTGAATGAACATTCACAGCTTTTTTTTTGCGCCTTTGGTCGTACTGGGGTTTTCATGTTAAGCCTTGGGATCTATACTAGGTGCGCAATTTGGGATAGTTGTTTATTTGAAAAAATATTCAGCTCTTTTAGTATAAAAAATTGGATAAAGCATCATGAATTTGCATGAGTATCAGGCAAAACAACTTTTTGCCGAATATGGTTTACCCGTTTCTACAGGTTACGCTTGCGATACACCTGAAGAAGCTGCTGCAGCTGCTGAAAAAATTGGCGGCGATATGTGGGTTGTTAAAACTCAGGTTCACGCAGGTGGACGTGGTAAAGCTGGCGGTGTAAAGCTAGTTAAAACTATCGAAGAAGTAAAAGCGTTTGCAGCTAACTGGTTAGGTAAAAACCTAGTTACTTACCAAACAGACGAGAAAGGCCAGCCAGTAGCTAAAATTTTAGTAGAAAGCTGTACTGACATTGCTAACGAATTGTACCTAGGTGCAGTAGTTGACCGTGCATCTCGTAAAGTAGTTTTCATGGCGTCTACTGAAGGCGGCGTTGAAATTGAAACTGTTGCTGAAGAAACACCAGAGCTTATCCACAAAGCAGAGATCGACCCGTTAGTAGGTCCTCAAGCTTACCAAGCACGTGAACTAGGTTTCAAATTGGGTCTTAACCCAGTACAAATGAAACAGTTTGTTAAGATCTTTATGGGTCTTGGTAAAATGTTCACTGATTTTGATTTCGCATTACTTGAAATCAACCCGTTAGTAATTACAGACGAAGGCAACCTTCACTGTCTTGACGGCAAAATCGGTATTGATGGTAATGCACTTTACCGTCAACCTAAAATCCGTGAATTCCACGATCCATCTCAAGAAGATGCTCGTGAAGCACACGCAGCAAGCTTCGAGCTTAACTACGTTGCTCTAGACGGTAATGTTGGTTGTATGGTTAACGGTGCAGGCCTAGCAATGGGTACTATGGACATCGTAAACCTACACGGCGGCAAGCCGGCTAACTTCTTGGATGTTGGTGGCGGTGCTACTAAAGAACGTGTTTCTGAAGCATTCAAAATCATTCTTTCTGACGACAATGTTAAAGCTGTTTTAGTAAACATCTTTGGCGGCATCGTTCGTTGTGACATGATTGCTGAAGGCATCATTGGCGCAGTTAAAGAAGTTGGCGTAACCGTACCAGTAGTTGTACGTTTAGAAGGTACTAATGCTGAATTAGGTCGTGAAGTTCTTAAGAACTCTGGTCTAGATATCATTGCTGCTGAATCACTAACAGACGCTGCTGAAAAAGTTGTTGCTGCTGCGGAGGGCAAATAATGTCTGTATTAATCAATAAAGATACAAAAGTTATCTGTCAAGGTTTCACTGGTGGCCAAGGTACTTTCCACTCAGAGCAAGCGCTTGAGTACGGTACACAAATGGTTGGTGGTGTTAGCCCAGGTAAAGGCGGTCAAACGCACCTTGGTCTTCCTGTATTCAACACAGTTCGTGATGCTGTAAAAGAAACTGGCGCAACTGCTTCAGTTATCTACGTACCAGCTCCTTTCTGTAAAGATGCAATCTTAGAAGCTATCGATGCTGGCATCGAGCTAATAGTTTGTATTACTGAAGGTATCCCTACACTTGATATGGTTGATGTTAAAATCAAACTAGATCAAACAGGTACTCGTATGATCGGTCCTAACTGCCCAGGTGTTATTACTCCTGGTCAAACTAAGATTGGTATCATGCCTGGTCATATCCACAAACCTGGTAAAGTAGGTATTGTTTCTCGCTCTGGTACTTTAACGTACGAAGCAGTTAAGCAAACTACTGATGCTGGTTTTGGTCAGTCTACGTGTGTTGGTATTGGTGGTGATCCAATTCCAGGTACTAACTTTATCGACGTTCTAGAAATGTTCGAAAAAGATCCACAAACTGAAGCAATCGTAATGATTGGTGAAATTGGTGGTACTGCAGAAGAAGAAGCTGCAGAGTACATCAAAGCTAACGTTACTAAACCTGTAGTATCTTACATTGCTGGTGTTACTGCACCAGAAGGTAAGCGTATGGGTCACGCTGGCGCAATCATTGCCGGCGGTAAAGGTACTGCTGATGAGAAATTTGCTGCATTAGAAGCTGCGGGCGTAAAAACTGTACGTTCACTTGCTGATATTGGTAAAGCACTTAAAGAGAAAACAGGCTGGTAATCGCTTGTTTTTCTTTAAAAAGGCCCGCATATGCGGGCCTTTTTGTCATTAGATGAAAATTTAGAACGGGTAACTAATATGCTGGAAAAAACGTACAGATAAGTCTTGGCGTTGTTTATTTATAGCCAGCTCATTACACAGAGTATAGATTGTTTTTTCTACTTGGTTCATAAATCGACCGTAGCCCATTTCATGTTTATCCTGCTGCGTTGCGACTACTACAAAATGCAGCGTTTCTACCAATTTACTTGCTTCATAAAAGTGCTTAATTTGATTTTCATTAGATTCAATATCAAAACTTAACTTTTGAAGTTCATCATTGCCTTCACTTTTATCTATTTTACTGTTGCGTATAATAGGCGTTGCACCGTTAGCAACCATAGCGCCATGGTTTAAGTTATTATTTTGACACGCCCGTATAAATGCATAAGCAAAGTAGTCATAAAATTTAGCATAATCGTTTGTGTTCATTAGTGTTTGAAACTGCGTTTTAATAGCGCGCGAAACCGGTATAGTAAAAGTGGCGTAAGTCATCTCTGCATAATCATTGGGTATGCTGCATTGTCTTGATTGGTAGCGAGGGTAGAGACTTCTTAATTTGTAACCATAGCTTTCCTTGTTGCCTTTTTCTTTAGCAAATAGGTCATACGTTAAGTGTTGATGGTCGCGTAGTTTAAACTGGGGCTGATTTATTAAGAGTTGTCCTTGTAAAGTGTCTAACACTTTTTGGACTTTATTATGAAATTCTGCAGAATTGGCTCGTAAATCATCGCCTGTTGCTAAAAATAGAATGCGTATTTTTTTACTTGGTGTACCTTCAGTGTAATAAATCTTATGCGCTTCGTGATAACGGGGATTATAAAAAAAGAGCATTTGTTTATCTGTTTCTAATTGATAAGACTCATCATTAAATCTTACAACGGGTAGTTTATCATTTGCTAATAAGTGCACATTATAAAGCTCATACTCATCACAAGAAGCAAACAGCTGGCGTGCAATACGTTCATAGCAGCAATTTATATCACTAAAGCTTTTATAAAAATCGTGATTAGGGGTTATTTCAGCTAAAAGGTAGTGGTTAGCGCGTGCATTAGTTGGAATATATACACGATGTTGATTAAGTGTCGCCATCTTTAAATCCTTATAATGTAGGTTATTTACCTACTATAAACTGTTTAGATGACTTAAATATTGCGTTAAAACAAATTTTATTCATAAACAATGGTTCAGCTGAATTAAAGTTAAGCAATATCAAAAATAAACCTTAATCTAGTGCTGTATGTTAGTGTATGTTTTTGTAATAATGCATTAGTTTTGTTATTACGTAATATTTAGAGGACTGCACTCCTATGGCGGAAATTGAGAATCGCCCAAGTAACTTTATTAGAACCCGAATTGATGAAGACTTAGCAAGTAAAAAGCATGCAACAACGCATACACGTTTTCCACCTGAACCAAATGGCTTTTTGCATATTGGTCATGCCAAATCAATTTGTTTAAATTTTGGCATCGCAAAAGATTATAACGGTTTATGTAACTTACGTTTTGACGATACAAACCCAGAAAAAGAAGACATTAACTACGTTAATTCTATAAAAGAAGACGTACAGTGGTTAGGTTTTAACTGGGATGGCGATATAAAGTATTCTTCTAACTATTTTGATACTTTATATGGTTACGCTGTTGAGCTTATAAATAAAGGCTTAGCGTACGTTTGCTTTTTAACAGCAGACGAAGCACGCCAATACCGTGGTACATTGAAAGAGCCAGGTAAAAATAGCCCGTACAGAGATACATCAGTTGAAGAAAACCTAGCGTTATTTGAAAAAATGCGTGCTGGCGAATTCAAAGAAGGCGAATGTGTCCTGCGTGCTAAAATTGATATGGCTAGCTCATTTATGGTGCTTCGCGATCCAATTATTTATCGCGTACGTTTTGCTCATCATCATCAAACAGCAGACAAGTGGTGCATTTACCCAATGTATGACTTCACGCACTGTATTTCTGATGCACTTGAAGGTATTACACATTCATTATGCACACTCGAGTTTCAAGATAACCGTCGTTTGTACGACTGGGTACTTGATAACATTAGTTTAGAGTGTCACCCACAGCAAATTGAGTTTTCACGTTTAAATCTTGAATACACAATTATGTCTAAGCGTAAGCTAAGCGATTTAGTGGTAAATAACCATGTAGAAGGGTGGGATGACCCACGCATGCCTACAATTGCAGGCCTACGTCGCCGTGGTTATACACCAGGTTCAATCCGTGAGTTTTGTTTGCGTATTGGTGTAACAAAACAAGAGAATATGGTTGAAATGGGTATGCTTGAAGCATGTATCCGTGAAGATCTAAACGAAAATGCACCACGTGCAATGGCCGTACTCGATCCTGTTAAAGTTGTTATTGAAAACTACGATGCAGACAAGGTTGAGGTTTTATCTGTGGCTAACCACCCAAATAAAGAAGAAATGGGTCGTCGTGATGTACCGTTTACTCGCGAAATTTACATCGAACGAGAAGACTTTAAAGAAGAAGCAAATAACAAGTTTAAACGTTTAGTGCTTGATAAAGAAGTACGTTTGCGTGGCGCTTATGTTATTAAAGCACAGCGTGTTGAGAAAGACGAAAATGGCGAAATTACAACTATATTCTGTACTTACGATACTGAAACACTTGGTAAAAATCCAAGTGATGGACGTAAAGTAAAAGGTGTTATTCACTGGGTTTCAGCACCAGAGTGTATTACGGCAGAAGTTCGTTTATACGATCGTTTGTTTAGTGTTCCAAACCCAGCAGCCGCTGATGAGTTTGAAACAACATTAAATCCAGAGTCACTGGTTGTTTTATCAAACGCTAAATTAGAGCCATCGCTTGCTAATTCACAAGCAGAGCAGGGCTTTCAGTTTGAGCGTACGGGTTATTTCTCTCGTGATTCTAAATCAGAGAACGTTGTATTTAACCAAACAGTGGGTCTTCGTGATTCATGGTCTAAGACTCAATAAGTAATATCTAAAAACCTGAACCCTGGATAATAAATCTATCTCGAGCAGCTATTTTCAGCGCTAACTGCGTTGAATTTACTTGCAATAGGTCAGCTATTGACGCGTGAATTCGCCTTGTTTTCACTTAAAATCTCTGGCTAGAGAAATAAATTTAAATATCACCATGATTCAATACGTTGGTAAATCTCTTAACCAGAGTTCAGGTTTAATATCCCCAGTATTTACTGGGTATATTCATTACAAGCGTATTTTAGACACAAAAAAAACCTGCACTTAGCAGGTTTTTTATTGCTTTTTAAAAGCGGTATTAGCTGTTAGCGTCGCTAAATTCTTTACACGCTGCTTTATCATTACACTCACCGTATAAATATAAAGAATGGTTTGTAAGTGTAATACCATTTTCTTCAGAAATTTCAAGTTGACGACGTTCAATCATCTCATCTTCAAACTCTACAACTTTGCCACACTTCAAACATACTAAATGATCGTGGTGTGTGCTTCCTGAAAGTTCAAATACTGATTTGCCACCTTCAAAGTGATGACGGCTTACAATACCCGCATCATCAAATTGGTTAAGTACGCGATATACAGTTGCAAGACCAATTTCTTCACCTAGATCCAAAAGAATTTTGTAAACATCTTCAGCACTGATGTGTTGGTTATCTGGAGATTGTAAAATCTCTAATATTTTAATACGCGGTAAAGTTACTTTTAAACCGGCTTTTTTAAGTTCCAAGTTATGATCAGTCATTAAATCTGTCTCAATTTTATTTGGTTATACTAGACATCTTGCAAAGATGTACACGACACATTAGCAACAAACAGGATAACGTGCCTAAGCGTTAAGTGCAAAGAACAATTGATTTATATTGCCACTAAAGCTTAAAACGCTAACTGTTTGATAATTATTTAAACAGCTAGCTATATGTGCAGTAAATTAGTCAGCTAATTCACTTAAACACATTTCTTCATATACTTGAGCAGACCATGCTTTAACACGTTGTTCTGTAAGCTCTGGTTGACGGTCTTCGTCGATACCCAAACCTACAAAATGCTTATCATCAGCCATGCCTTTAGATGCTTCAAAGTCATAGCTTTCGCTCGGCCAATGACCAACAACAATAGCGCCACGTTCAGTAACGATATCGTTGATCATGCCCATCGCATCTAAAAAGTACTCAGCGTAATCTTCTTGGTCTCCACAACCAAAAATAGCAACAAGTTTACCTTCAAAGTCTACTTCTTCAAGTTCTGGAAAAAAGTCATCCCAGTCACATTGTGCTTCGCCGTAGTACCAAGTAGGGATACCGAATAAGATTAAATCAAATTCAGCAATCTCTTCTTTAGAGCTTTTTGCAATATCATGAACAGCCACTAGCTTTTTACCCAATTCTTTTTGGATCATTTTTGCTACGTGTTCTGTGTTACCTGTGTCACTTCCGAAAAAAATGCCTACACTTGCCATGGATTTAAAACCTTTTATGTATCAATAGCCAATCTTTCTTGTAAAATCGTTTCAATCAGCGCACTGCGGCTAATATTTTGTGCATCTGCCATATCACTCAATGCTTGATATAACTGCGATGAAACTTTAAATTCAACACGCTTTAAGCCACGTGCTTTATCTCTTTTTATTTGATTACGTTTATTTACCTTTAACTGCATATCCCGTGAAAGGGGATTGGTTTTAGGTCTGCCTGGGCGTTTTTCGTATTCAAATAAATCGAGTGTAGTTCTATCTGTTTCTGACTTCGCCATGCTTAACCTACACCTGCGCCTTGCCAAAATACTTGAATAAGACCTTTAGCAATAAAGCCTGAACACCCTAAAAAGAGGACGCCCCAGACAATGTATTGTCCGAACTTAGGCACATTGCCACTTTTTAGTACGTCTTTAATTGCCATGCCGATGAATATGAAAATACCGGCTAAGCCAAAATACAACCCTAGGGTATCAAATTCGTTAATTAACTGACTGACCATCAACGTATAACCTTTAAATTAAACGGCGCGTACTATAGCATATAATTATTCATATATTTAGTGCGCAAAATCAAAAACACGCGATTAAAATTGCTTTAAACCGCAGTTAAAAAGTCGTTTATCGCTTTATTTACAGCAAGTGGCTTTTGAGCATGAAGCCAATGGCCTGCGCCATGAATTATTTTAGCCTTGGTATTTTTAAAGCGAGCTTTAATTGCAGTACGATGCTCGGGCAAAATATAGTCAGAATCATTACCTTTAATGAAAAGAGTATCGCATAAACAAGAATTGTTTTCATTAACATTGGATGTGATTGTAAAATATTTTTCGTCAAGCACATTTAAGTTAAATCGCCATACAAAATGACCTTCCTCATTTTTAGCGAGGCTTTTTAGTAGAAACTGTCGAACTCCCAGTTCTTCTATATAAGGCTGCATAATTGCATCAGCTTGTTTTCTATCGTCTATTGATTGTGCTGAAACCGCTTTTAATGCCTGTAATATTTTTGTGTGCCGAGCAGGGTAACTAACAGGTGCTATATCAAGTACAACAAGCTTATTTACAAGTTCAGGATGTGTAAGCGCTAATTCCATTGCCACTTTACCACCCATAGAATGCCCAACTAAATGTGCTTTATCTATATTCAAATGTGCTAATAACTCAACAATATCTTGTGCCATTGCCGGGTAGTTCATTTCATCACTATGAGGAGAAAGCCCGTGGTTACGTAAATCAACGTTAATAACATTAAAGTGTTCACTTAATGGTTTTGCGATTACATTTAGGTTTTCTAATGATCCAAAAAGCCCATGTATCAAAATAACATTAGGACCTTGCCCTTGTTGCCTGTAATTTAACTGCATACCCGCCTCCTGAAAATTTCGCCATAGTTTGCCGAGCATTGCTCTAAAAAGCAAAAAATACAGCGACTATTTATTAAATTGGGCTTTTGGGCGTTAAATCAACAACAATTAGGTAAATATTAATATGTTTACGGGAGTGCTTGTTGTAACTCGCATTTCTGATTGGTTTGGGTATAATCACACGGGAGAAAAAAATGTGACCCGTAATGACAGGAAGAACATGAAACAAATCGACATAGACGACGAGTTATATCAATATATTGCAAGCAATACGCAAAGTATTGGTGAAAGTGCATCCACTATTTTACGTCGTTTATTAAATCTGAGCGGCGAAAAAATTCAAACCGCAAACGTAGAACTAACTCAAAATAATCAAACTGCGACTACGTCTACTGCCACATTAAAAAGCTCAGAGCCATCTGCTGCTGAGACTGCAAAAAAACAAACGCCTTCAGCTGTCACACCAGTGAAGCAAAAAAGCGATAATGTTTTTAATGTATTAAATAAAGAAGAGCTGGCAATGCAAAAGGGCGTTGTTGGACGATTTTTGTTTATTTTAAGTGCATTTTACCGCACACATAAAACTGATTTTTCTGCGGTATTAGACATAAAAGGGCGTGACCGTGTTTACTTTGCTACTAGTAAAGAAGCTTTAGTAAACAGCGGGAGTAGCATGAATCCTAAGAACATAACCGATAGTGAATATTGGGTTATGACTAATTCTAATACAACACGTAAAAAAATGATGCTTCATGAAGTTGCTCTTTGCCTTGGATATAGTGCAGAGCAAGCTGAAAAAATTCGCGATTACCTGTAAGGAAATATAATGGCTATTCACTCAGGCGCAGGCAAAACTGCTCCACAATCGGCATTGGTTAACGTACCTAAATTAGTATCTGCGTACTACTTAAACGAACCTGATCTTGAACAAAATCCAGATCATTGTGTTGCTTTTGGTACTTCAGGGCACCGTGGTTGTTCTTACGATGTTAAATTTAACGAGTCACACATTCTAGCGATTACTCAGGCTATTTGTGATTACAGAAAACAAAATGACATATTTGGTCCGTTATTTTTAGGCAAAGACACACACGCATTGAGTGAAGCCGCATTTAACTCAGCAATTGAAGTATTAGTTGCTAACGAAGTGCAAGTGATAACGCAAGAGGACGGTGATTTTACACCAACGCCAGTTATCAGCCATGCCATAGTGAGCCACAATAAGCTACACCCAAATGAATTAGCAGACGGGATTGTTGTTACGCCTTCGCATAACCCTCCTGAAGATGGTGGCTTTAAATACAATCCACCTAATGGCGGACCAGCTGATACCGACGTAACTAAGTGGATTGAAGACAGAGCTAATCAACTTTTATTAGAAGATTTAGTTGAAGTTGAGTTATTCCCATTCGCTAAAGCATCGCGTTCGGGCTTTATCCGCTACGAAGATTTAATGACTCCTTATATTGATGACTTAGCAAATATCGTTAATTTAAAAGCAATCAGCGATGCAGGTATCAAAATTGGTATCGATCCACTAGGTGGTTCAGGTATTAATTTTTGGCCAGTCATTGCAAAAAAATATAATTTAGATTTAACCGTAGTTAATGATGTTGTTGATCCACGTTTTGCTTTTATGCCACTTGATAAAGACGGCAAAATTCGTATGGATTGTTCATCGCCTTATTCAATGGCAAATCTTATTGCACTAAAAGATGATTTTGATGTGTCTATTGGTAATGACCCTGACTACGATCGTCACGGTATTGTAACGCCAGATGGCTTAATGAATCCAAACCACTTTTTAGCAGTGGCAATCGATTACTTACTTAAACACCGTGATTGGAATGAAACCGTAGAAATTGGCAAAACATTGGTTTCTAGCTCTATGATCGACAAAGTAGCTGCTCGTAACAACCGTAAGGTTAAAGAAGTACCAGTAGGCTTTAAATGGTTTGTTGAAGGCTTAAGCAAAGGCAAGCTTGCCTTTGGTGGCGAAGAAAGCGCAGGTGCTGCATTCCTACGTTTTGATGGCTCTGTATGGTGTACAGATAAAGACGGCTTCATTATGGGTCTACTCGCTGCAGAAATACTTGCTGTGACAGGTAAAACGCCATCAGCGCTTTATAAAGAATTAGAACAAGAGTTTGGTTCTCCAATTTATAAACGCCTAGATGCACCAGCCACAAGCGGTCAAAAATCACGTTTAAAAGCATTGAGTGCTTCTGATGTAAAAGCAGATACACTTGCTGGCGAGCCTATTTTGCAAAAATTGACTCATGCACCCGGTAACGATGCCGCCATTGGTGGTTTAAAAGTGGTTACTGAAAATGGCTGGTTTGCAGCGCGTCCATCAGGTACTGAAGATATTTATAAAATATACCTTGAATCATTTAAAGGTGAAGAGCATTTAGCGTTACTTGAAAAAGAAGCTAAAAAGCTTGTAGATTCAGTTATAAGCTAACTTAATCTAATAATTTTAAAACGGCTGATTTATTCAGCCGTTTTCGTTTCTATACCTTGTGTATTTATAAAAATATATGCATAAGAGTCTACTCTCACATTATTTTTAAAGGGCTTATCATATGTCAGCCAATCCATCTTACTTAAATGAATTAAAACACACTGGCGACTTTTTAACGCTTAGTCGTGACAACGAATGGCATTTAGATGCAGGTGAGTTTGTTTTAGATAATGGGACTCGTGTAAATATACACGATACCGGAGTCATTGAGTTTCAACCTGCTGTTATAACGTCAAAAGATGTAGTTTATTCAAGCGCTGTACACGGTAACGAAACTGCGCCAATTGAAATCTGTGATGCACTTATTAAACAAATTATAAAAGGCGAGCTGATACTTAAGCAGCGCGCTTTGTTTATTTACGGTAATCCACAATCAATTAATATTGGCCTGCGTTTTGTAGAAGAAAACTTAAATAGATTATTTAATGGTCACCATACAGTTGAAGGTGTACCAATGAATAATGAGCGAAACCGCGCTGCAAAGCTTGAGCAGTACGTAAGCGATTTTTATACACGTGGCGAGCAAGGCAGTACGCGATGTCATTACGACTTACACACTGCAATTAGAGGCTCTAAAAACGAAAAATTTGCTGTGTATCCATTTTTACATGGTAAGCCATGGAAAAAGTCGCAGCTACAATTTTTATTGAGTTGTGGTGTAAATACCGTGCTTATGATGAAATCTCCTGCAACAACATTTAGCTATTATTCGTCATTTATACACGGTGCTGATTCTTTTACGGTAGAGCTGGGTCAAGTTAAGCCATTTGGTCAAAACGATATGGCTCGCTTTGAAAAAACAAAGCAAACCTTAACTGCATTAATTAGTCAAAATGAAGTTAAATATCCTGAATTTAATGCAAACGATTTTGAATTATTTGCTGTCCATCGCACAATTAATAGAACGCAGAACGATTTTAGCTTTCCTTTTTCTGACGATGCCGAGAACTTTACTGGCTTTGCGAAAGGTGAGCTACTTGCAACCGACGGTGATACAGCGATTTACGCTGACGTTGAAGGAGAGGCTATTATTTTTCCAAATGCGAGCGTAGCATTAGGGCAAAGAGCACTCCTTACTGTTATTCCAATGGATATTGATAGCAATTTCGTCTAACTAAACTCATCAGACCACTGGTGTCTTCAAGTTAACTATATGATTACTATTAATTAAAGCAACCGTATCGTTAACTTGCCACTTATTTAACCTGTATTTGCTTTTGTTTCGTCCCAGATCTGTTGAATAACACTTTACGTTAACGTAAAGTGTTGGCAGCTTTAATTAAAGATAGTGCAGATGTTGCAAAGTTTAACCAGCAGCAATCACCCATAATAATAATTTAAAGGGGCACTGTTTTACCGACAACAAAAGAAGGTAGGTTATGAGTAATCCAAATAACGTATCGCTGAATATTAACCACGAGCTTGAATTTATTGATGGTCAAGCGCTTAATATTCCAACCCTTAGTATTTTAACTGAGGACGGCGACATTCATCCTAGTGCAACCGCACCTGATATTTTAAAACATACCGCCATTAAGTTATATGAAACAATGCGTTTTATACGTTTGTTAGATGAACGTATGCAAGGCGCGCAGCGCCAAGGCCGTGTTAGTTTTTATATGCAATGCCTAGGCGAAGAAGCCGCAGTTACAGCCTCTGCTGCTGCACTTGATCAAGACGATATGATCATGGCTCAATATCGTGAACAGGCAGCACTGCATTATCGTGGCTTTACGCTTGATCAATTTATGAACCAAATGTTTTCAAATGAATTGGATTTAGGTAAAGGTCGTCAAATGCCAATTCACTATGGTTCTAAAGCGCTAAACTACATGACGATTTCATCGCCATTGGGCACGCAAATACCACAGGCAACAGGTTATGCATATGGCCAAAAAATAAAACACATCGACGCTAAAACAGGCGAGCTTGCCAGCACAATTGATAATGTAACCATTTGTTATTTTGGTGAAGGTGCAGCGTCTGAAGGTGACTTTCATGCCGGTTTAAATATGGCAGCGGTTCACAGAGCGCCGGTTATATTTTTTGCACGTAATAACGGCTATGCAATATCAACCCCTGCTGATGAGCAGTTTAAAGGCGACGGTATTGCATCGCGTGGTGTGGGTTATGGCATTAAAACAATTCGTGTTGATGGTACCGATGCACTTGCAGTGTATGCGGCGACTAAAAAAGCACGCGAAATAGCTTCAACACAAGGTGAGCCTGTACTTATTGAATCGATTGCTTATCGTTTGGGTGCGCACTCTACGTCAGACGATCCAAGTGGTTATCGCTCTAAAGATGAAGAAGCTAATCATCAAACGTGCCCTATTGATAAATTTAGAAAATGGTTGGTCAAGCAAGACTGGTTAAACGAAGAAGACGATATAAAAGCAAAAGAGTCGATTCGTGAAGAAATTTTAGCAGCGCTTAAACGTGCTGAAGTTGTTGCAAAGCCCGCTTTAGAAGAACTGGTATCTGACGTTTACGATACACCAATTCCATTATTGCAACGCCAGTACGAGCAACTAAAAGAACATATCAAACAGCATCCAGATGCTTACCCAGTAACCGCAGGGAGAATTAAGTAATGGCTAAAATGAACATGCTCCACGCAATTAACTCTGCTCTCGATATTACGATGAATGAACACCCTCAAGCCTGTATTTTTGGTGAAGATGTTGGTTACTTCGGTGGTGTATTTAGAGCAACATCGGGCTTGCAAGAGAAGTACGGTAAACATCGTGTTTTTAATACGCCTTTAACCGAGCAAGGTATTTTAGGTTTTGCTAATGGTTTAGCAGCTTTTGGTGCGCCTGCATTGGCAGAAATTCAATTTGCTGATTATATTTTCCCAGCGTTTGATCAAATAGTAAATGAAGCCGCTAAATTTCGTTATCGCAGTGGTAATGAATTTAATGTGGGTAACTTAACTATTCGTACACCTTATGGTGGCGGTATTGCCGGTGGTTTATACCATTCACAATCACCCGAAGCGTATTTTGCGCACACACCGGGTTTGAAAGTAGTTGTACCGCGTAACCCTTATCAAGCTAAAGGTTTATTACGTGCATCAATTAAAGACGATAACCCGGTCATATTTTTTGAGCCTAAGCGTTTATATCGTGCATCAATTGGCGAAGTGCCAGAAGAAGATTATAGTATTGAATTAGGCACGGCTGAAGTAGTACAAGAGGGGGCCGATATTACGCTTTTAGCGTGGGGTGCTCAAATGGAGATTATTGAAGATGCAGCAAAGCAAGCAAGTGAGCAAGGTATAAGCTGTGAAGTTATTGATCTTCGTAGTATTTTACCATGGGATGTTGAAACGATTGCTAAATCGGTTATTAAAACCGGCCGTTTAATCGTGAGTCATGAAGCGCCTATAACCAATGGCTTTGGTGCAGAGATAGCCGCGACAATACAACAAGAGTGTTTCTTGCACTTAGAGTCGCCAATTTTACGTGTATGTGGTCTAGATACGCCATACCCGCTGGCACTTGAAAAAGAATACGTACCGGATGCACTAAAAGTGTTGGCTGCAATTAAACAATCAATGGATTTTTAGGGGTTACCATGGCTAAAGATTTTATATTACCTGATATTGGTGAAGGCATTGTTGAATGCGAAGTAGTTGAATGGCTAGTACAAGAAGGCGATACCGTATCTGAGGATCAGCCAATTTGCGATGTTATGACAGACAAAGCATTAGTACAAATTCCGGCAGTGCATGATGGCGTTATTTCAAAGCTATATTATCTAAAAGGTGAGATTGCTAAAGTACATGCCCCTTTATTCGCTATGGATGTAGCAGGTGAAAGCATTAGCAATGAAGTAGTACAAGAGCCAGTACAAGCTGAAAATAAAACTGATGATGCAGCTGATGTGGTTGAGGACTTTATATTACCGGATATCGGTGAAGGTATTGTTGAGTGTGAGATTGTTGATTGGTTAGTTGCTGAAGGCGACGAAATAGAAGAAGACCAAGCGGTTTGTGACGTAATGACCGACAAAGCATTAGTACAAATTCCGGCAAAATATACAGGCACAGTAAAAAAACTATATTACCAAAAAGGTGAAATAGCAAAAGTACATAGCCCGTTGTTTCAAATGACAATTGCAGGCAGTGCAGCAAAACCAAATGTTGATATAAACCAAGCGGTCGTAAAGGCTCAAACTAATGCCGTCGCTGAAAAAGTTGCCCCTGTTAAAACGCAGCAAGCTGCTAAAGTTATCAATCAAAAAGCGGTTGCATCACCTGCGGTTCGTCGTAAAGCACGTGAGCTAGATGTTGATTTAACCTGTGTACCAGGTAGTGGTAAAAATGGACGTATTTACAAGCAAGATATTGAAGAGTTTGTAAAAGGCGAAGTGCCAAATACTATTGATACTTCACCGCTTAATAGCGATGCTTCTCAAAGTGCAGTACAAAACCAAACACAGAATCAAAGCGGTGGCGTACGAGTAGAGCAAATTAAAGGCATTAAAGCGGCCATGGCTAAGCAAATGGTAGCTTCGGTTTCAACTATTCCGCACTTTACGTTTAGTGATGAAATAGACTTAACACAGCTTATAGCTTTGCGTAGCTCTTTAAAAGAGCAGTACAAAGCACAAGGCGTTAAGCTCACCATGATGCCATTTTTTGTAAAAGCACTCTCGCTAGCAATGAAAGAGTACCCTGTACTTAATTCAAAAGTGAACGATGAATGCTCAGAGCTTACCTATTATAACGATCATAATATCGGTATAGCGGTTGATTCTAAAATTGGCTTGTTAGTGCCTAATATTAAATCGTGCCAGAGTAAGAGCATTGTTGATGTGGCAAATGATTTAACCCGTTTAACTCATTCAGCGCGAGAAGGCCGTGTTGCACCCGATGATTTAAAAGGTGGGACAATTAGCATCTCTAACATTGGAGCTATTGGCGGCACTATTGCGACCCCTATAATTAATAAACCAGAAGTGGCTATTGTTGCGCTAGGTAAACTGCAGCATCTACCGCGTTTTGATGAAAGTGGGCAGGTTGTGAGTAAAGCTATTATGCAAGTGAGCTGGTCTGGCGATCATCGCGTTATTGATGGGGGCACTATTGCTCGCTTTAATAACCTATGGAAATCGTACTTAGAAAACCCATCGGCAATGATGATGGCTATGAGTTAATAGCTAAATTGTTAATATTTAATAAAAACCAGCTTTTAGCTGGTTTTTTGTTTTAATGTCAGCTGTTTTTAATTAAGATACAAATGTTACTAAAAAGTAATTAGATTAACCCCGTTAGGGAATATAAAAAATAACACTAAGGAAATTTCATGGAACATTATATGAACGCGTTGCGTAGCTACGCAGATTTTTCAGGCCGTAATCGTCGTAAAGCATTTTGGATGTTTATGCTAATTAATATTATTTTTTCGCTTTTAACAAGTGTTATAGATGGTATTACAAACACAATGTTCGTAAGCTCTATTTATAGCTTAGCGCTATTTATTCCTGGCTTAAGTATTGGCGCTCGTCGTTTACATGACACAGGCCGTTCAGGCTGGTGGCAGTTGCTTTGGTTAATACCAATCATTGGCTGGATAGTTTTAATTGTTTTTCTTGCGCAAGATTCGCACGAAGGTGAAAACGATTTTGGTCCAAATCCTAAAGAATTAGCAGCAGAACCAACTACTGTATAAGTAAGAATAACTTAACATGTTAAAAGCTCAGCAATTGCTGAGCTTTTGTGTTTTTTAAATCTCATTTTTTAAATTTCAACAAAAAAATACAACCCATAACCAACTATTAATGCGGGAATAGACGTATAAAGTGTAGCTATAACTGCAGCTTTGGGCGCCATTGCTATTGCTGGAAATAACGCATCACCATCGTTAGAAATTGCGTTTCCTGCTAAAGCACTAAAGGGAATAATGCCTTGAATATAAAGCGTTGTAACAATTATTTGCGGACCACAGCCGGGTAAAAATCCAATAAGCACTGCAATTAATGGGGCCAAATAGGCGTAATGTACAAACCACGTTTTTAAATCAAGACCTGCAATGTTAACCAAAATCTCAAATAGCATAAAAGAGGCTACAACCCATGCCGTTACAAAATGGGTATCTTGTAATACTTTTATTATTTTAGAAGGGGGGTTACATGCATCGTCTTCTGACGTTACTTCTTGATAGCTTTCACCTCTTGACGAAAGTGCCCAAATACTCACAATAAATAAAGCCATTAATGCACCAAATAGCGTAATTAAAGTACTTGTGCTTGCACCAAACTGTGAAAAATCAACATTAAAGGCAATCAAAAATGCAATTATAAGGCTTGGGATAATTGCTACCATCCAAACCGGTTTACTGATTTTAATAATGTTAGTTGAGAGTATTTTAATTTGGTGCTTTTTTTCTTGCGCTGTTGGGCGTAAAAAGTCTTTTTTGTGTATTGTATTAACCAGTAAACCACTAAATGTACCCACAACTAACCCTATTCCCATAATTAACAAGCCTTCAGAAGGGCGGGTAGCAAGTAATAAAAATGCTGCATCGCCCATTGTAGCTGTTAGCACAGCAACAATAGCACCAAAGCTTGCTTGGCCTTTTGTAAATTGAGTAACCACAATAATAGCCCCACCACAGCCAGGTAATGCACCTAAAACCGCTGCAAAGCTAATTTCTAAAATAGGGGACTTGGCACCTAAATAACTAAGCTCTAATTGAGGTAATTGTTCTATAGCGTAGTAATAAATTAAAAGGGTAGCAGCAACAAACACACTCACTTGAAAAAATGCATCACTTAGTGCGGTCATTGTTATTTCGCGTAATTGCGGTATTGCAAGGCAAGTTAAAATAAATAAAGGCAGCAGTAAGCGTTTGTTTTGGCTCAAAAATCGTTTTGAGGCAGGAGTAATAAAACCAATGTGAGGGAGTGAAATCATACAATGCGACCTAATAAATTAACTAGGTCACACTGTATATTTTAATTAAATGATAATCAATATCATTTATATCTATTTAAATCGATTACTCTGTTTGAGTTTTTCGATAGCCAAATCTAAGTTAGTTTAAATTTGAATTAAAGGCTGTGATTAAATTGGGCTACTTACGCTGAAATTCAGAGTTTGTATTCCACGTTGGCCACTGTTCTGTTTCAGAAATATCAAAACCTACCTTATAAAATAATTGTAAGTCTTGAACAGCACCCGATAAATCCCATTCATCACGGTAACGGTCACATGGTTGATGGTAACAACCGCGAAGTACTAAGCTCATACGTTTACGGTAATTAGCCGTTTCTTCATCAGCAGCCACAGTACCACCACCTGCGTACATAGCCGGAATGCCCATGTTTGCAAATGCAAAGTGATCAGAGCGGTAATAGCCACCCGATGATGGTTTAGGATCACCTGATATTGTTCTGCCTTGCTCTTTAGCCGCAGTTTCTAAAAACTCATCCATTTGTGATTTACCAATACCAACCACATTCATGTCTTTTACTTTGCCTAATAAATTTAAGCTATCCATGTTTATGTTAGCGACTGTTTTATTAGCTGCAATCACTGGATTTGCTGCATAGTATTTAGACCCTAATAAGCCTTGCTCTTCAGCAGTTACCGCTAAAAATGTCATTGAACGGCTAGGGTGCTTAGGTAATTTTGTAAAGGCTTCGGCTACTTCAATTAGCCCAGCGGTACCCGTTGCATTGTCGTGAGCACCGTTATAAATTTGATCGCCTTTACGTGTTTTGTCTGTACCTAAGTGATCCCAATGAGCCGAGTAAATAACATGCTCATCTGGTTTTTCACTACCAGGTAAAGTGGCGATAAAGTTATACGACACCGATTTTTTAATCGTGTTTTTAATACTAACAGAAGCAGTTAAATCGCCCATATCAACATGGTAAGCACCTTTGGCAGCATTCGTTTTAACGGTATCAAAATCTAAACCTGCTTTAGTAAAAAGCTCTTTTGCTACGTCAGTTGTAACCCAGCCTTCAACAGCTACACGATCCATATTATTGTTTTCTTTTTGAAAACCAAACTGCTCACCGCTCCACGAGTTTTCAACTACTGACCATGGGTATGACGCAGGTGCTGTTTCATGAATAATAATTGCACCTGCGGCACCACGGCGACTCGCTTCTTCGTATTTGTATGTCCAACGCCCATAATAGGTCATCGCGTCGCCAGTAAATAAAGCAGGGTCTTTTGTTGCAAAACCCGGATCGTTAACCAGCATTACAACCGTTTTGCCCTTAACGTCTAAGCCTTCGTAATCATTCCAATTGTATTCAGGTGCATTAACGCCGTAGCCCACAAATACAAGTTCAGAATTTTCTATGGCTTCTTGTGCGCTTATGCGGCTGCTACCCATAACCATGTCTTTTTTGTATTGGTAGTCTTTACCGCCAATACTAAGAACCATGTTCGAATCTGCTTCTAAAGAAACTAATGGCACTTCTTGTAAGTAACTGTCGCCATTACCTGGTTTTAAACCTAAAGCTTTAAACTGCGCAGTTAAATAATCAAGCGTTAGCTTTTCGCCAGGTGATGAAGGAGCACGACCACCAAATTCGTCTGATGCGAGTACTTTTACATGTTTAGCCAGTTCATCAGCTTGGATACTGTTATAACCATTTGTTACATCAGTAGGGGTAATACTTGTTGCTGCACAACCTGCTAAAACAGCAGTAGCGAGGAGTGTGAGAGAGAAATAATGTTTCATGTCAGCTCTTTTTTTGTTTTAAGTTGTGATTAGTATATTAACTTCTATTAAGTAGAACCAGTTTTTGCGGTAAACTTCTCGTAAATTATAGGCATAAATTGTTAAAGGTTTAAATGAAGCGTTTTACTCCCCCCGAGCAGTGGCAAATCAGTAGTCTAGAAACAGGTGCATTTGCGCATTTACGTGAGCTGTTTAAAGTTAACGAACTAACAGATTGGCCGGCGCCGCAGTGGTTTTCTCCATTTTTAACCGCTATTAATGCGAATAATATTCCTATTACTTTTGAAGATGATGCAAAGGTAGATTTTGGCGATCGGTATTACGAACAAGTTATTTTTGAAACGGGTGTTGTACCTACACGCAGTGAGAACTGGCATGACTTATTTGGTGGCTTTATTTGGTGTTTATTTCCTAAAACCAAAGCACTTATTAACCAGCGTCATGTGCAAGATATAGCTGACCATGGATTACAAAAGCGTACTAAGCATCGTAATGCACTAACGCTCTTTGATGAATGTGGTGT
Source organism: Pseudoalteromonas sp. NZS71_1 (assembly GCF_015864305.1). NCBI lineage: Bacteria > Pseudomonadati > Pseudomonadota > Gammaproteobacteria > Alteromonadales > Pseudoalteromonadaceae > Pseudoalteromonas > Pseudoalteromonas sp. NZS71_1. The sequence continues at coordinate 80,517 of NZ_JADYXM010000011.1, forward strand.
TGTATTAGCTATAAGTGAGAGTAAATGGCAGCAGTGGCTTTGCGATCATCAATGGAAAACAGCATTTGTTGAACACAAGCATGAGTGGGGTAAAACAATAAAACCTTTTATGTTTGGTCATGCAAATTACGAAATGCTTACTAAACCTTATATAGGCTTAACAGGTAAAGCGTTATTTGTTTGTGTACCGGATGAAATATTTTGTAAAGATTTAGTAACTCAATATCAGTACCTAGACCAAGCCCTTTATGAGATGATTAATACAGATAACTGCTTAGCCGATAACAAACAGCTTTCACCACTGCCTTTATTAGGTGTGCCTGGCTGGCATGACGAAAACAAAGACGACTCTTTTTACAACAATACAGATTATTTTAGAGCGAAACGAAGGATACGAACATGATAGAAGTTGCTGGGCTTAAAAAGAAATTTAAGCTAACTAAAGATCACAAAAAAAATAAAATAGACGACATCGACCCTCGTGAAGATAAAGATTACTTTCACTCAGTACGAGATGTGAGTTTTAGCTGCGCAAAGGGTGAAGTACTTGGGTTGCTAGGCCCAAATGGTGCGGGTAAAACAACTACACTTAGAATGATTTCAACCGCGTTAAAGCCCGATGAAGGTTCAATAACAATTGCCGGAAACGACATTGTAAAAAAACCGCTACTGGGGCGTAAGTCTATCGGTTTTTTATCGGGCTCTACCGGTTTGTATGGCCGCTTAACTGTAAAAGAAAACATAGAGTATTTTGCAAAGCTCCACGGTATGAGCAAAAGCGATATTGCATCGCGTTGTGATGAGCTATTTACATTGCTTGATATGCATAAGTTTGTAGATAAACGCGCAGAAAACCTATCAACAGGTATGAAGCAAAAAGCAAATATTGCGCGTGCTGTTGTTCATCGCCCAGCAGTTGTTGTGCTTGATGAGCCAACAACGGGTCTGGATATAATGACCACGCAAACCGTTATTCAATTTATTAAGGGTTTAAAGGCGCAAGGTACTCCTGTTATTTTTTCGACCCATCATTTAGATGAAGTTGCACTTTTATGTGACCGAGTCGCTGTAATTAATGAAGGTATTAGCTGCTTTGACGGAACAGTAGATGAATTTAAACAAGCAGGTAATAGTGATGAGCTTAATCAAGCGTTTATGAACATATTAACGGAGAAACATGATGTTTGAGGTATTTAAAAAGGAATTAAGAGAGCTATTACGCGACAAAAAAACGCTATTATTTGTTGTTGCGCTCCCTGTCGCTATATTTCCGTTATTGTTTGCCGTAATGGCATTTATAAGCTCACAAGCAGCAATGGACGCAGAACAAAAAGTAAATACGTATGCCATTATTAATGGTGAATATGCACAAGAATTTACTGATAAAGTGTTTTATCACAAAAGTTTTGAGCTTTATAAAGGTGCTAAAACCTTTAATAACATTGAAGAGCTTAAAGCTGGCGTTATAGCTGGCGATATTGATATGGGTATTTATTTACCAAGCCATGCTGAGCAAACACTAGATAATGGTGAACAAAGTCAGTGGCAGGTTGTTTTTAACGATTCAAAATCTATTAACTTTTTATTCGAACGCGTCAAAGAGCTAGCAAAAGAATACAGTGACGTACTGCAAACTCAAAAGCTAATCAGTTTTGGTATTGAAGAGTCTGTTCAAAAATCTATTCTTAACCCAATTGAAGTAATTAAGGTGGATACAGCCGATAAACGTGAAAACCTTGGCGAAAAAATTGGCGGGTTTTTACCTTACTTACTTATACCATTAGTACTAATGGGGGCTACTTATCCCGCTATTGATTTAGGTGCTGGCGAAAAAGAACGCGGCACGCTAGAAACACTCCTACTTACACCTATTACGCGTACAGAGCTGGTGCTTGGTAAATTTATAACTTTGTTAACTACATCCATTGCCTCCACAACCATAACGGTCTTAAGTATGGGCTGCTGGATAGCACTGGCGTTAGCATTTGCCGATCTAGATTTTATTAAAGCGGCATTTAGTACATTAGCGGTAACCGATTTACTGATGATATTTGTATTGCTACTGCCTGTGGCTGCTATATTTTCGGCTTTGGCACTGGCTATATCTATTTATGCACGTACGTTTAAAGAAGCACAAAACTATATGGCCCCGTTAAGTATGGGCGTGTTTTTCCCTATTATTATTTCAATAATGCCAAATATGGAGCTTACTGCTAAAACAGCATTCATTCCTGTTACAAACGTGGCTTTAGCAATTAAAGAAATAGTAAAAGGGACTGTTGATTACACATTTGTAGGCTTAATATTTTTAGCAACTGCAATCATTGCAGCCGGACTACTGGCATTTTGCGTTAAATGGTTTAACAGAGAAGATGTGCTGTTTAGATAATAATATAGATTTAGCACTCTAAAAATATATAAAAGGTAGCATTGGCTACCTTTTATATTTTAAAGGAATGATTGGTTGAAACAACTATTTTATAATCTGTGTAAGTCGATATGGGTACTCTCATTCATTTATAATTCATATAGAGAGAGTGCTCTAAATAAAACTAATGATTTAGTCTTTTTATTATAAAAATTATAGCGATAACCGATTAGTTAGATGGTCCAATTCTTTCGTTAATGCTCTATACTAATAACAATAAAAATTTATGGTGAAGGTAAATGTTGAAAAAGAATAATTTTTTGAATGTGACAAAAAATAATAGACTAATGCTCGTTGCAACAATAATATTTGTTCTTATAGCTTTACCATCTCTGTATTTGTTTGACCAAAAAGTAAGAAGTGATGTTTATAATTCAGCCCAAATAGAATTAAAACGTGAGCTTGAAACAAAAAGCCTTTCACTAAAAAACCATCTTAAAGATAGTGTTACCGCTATTCGCTTTTTAGACGCAACGCCCCCGATTAAAGGCATTACTCGCGCCACTGAAAACAAGAAAATAGATCCCTTGTTAGGCACGCATATTGACGTTTGGGAAGAGCGCTTAGCGAGTATTTTTAGTGGTTTTATGCGCACAGACGACAGCATACTTCAGGCTCGCTATATTATTCTCGCAGATGGTGGACAAGAAGTTGTCAGGGTTGATCGAAACCAACTTGGAGAAATTAATCGACTGCAAGGCCTGCAATTACAAAAGAAAGGCCAACGCGATTACATGATAAAAGCGAGTATGCTCGATAATAAAAGTGTTTATATTTCTCCTATTAACTACAACCGTGAAAATGGGCAGATACAAGAACCTTATATAAGCACTTTTCGTGTAGCTAAACCTGTTTTTGATGAAAAAAATAAAATTTTTGCAATATTAGTCACTAACTACTTTGCTGATAAATTAATAAAAAGTTTAACGGTTGAATCTCCACAAGGAACACAAATTTACCTAATGAATAATGAAGGTGAATTTTTATATCATCCAAACCCTCAATTACGCTTCGGTTTTGAATTTAATAAAGCAAAAACATGGACTGAAGAATTTTCTACTGCAACCACAATGGCAGAGCAAGGAACTTTACCGCTAAGTAATTACCCAATTGCTTACACGTTAAAAAAGCGTATTTCGCTTGATGGTGATATTGCGATGTTACCTTTAGAGCTTGGTGTAAGTGTTGATACTAAAACGTTGTTTGCAAAGGTGAACGAAAGGCGTCAAAACTTTATTGCAATGCTAGTGGTATTCTTTAGCGTATTTTTAGTTATTGCCTTTTTATACCAACGTTTTATAAACCGTAAGTTGTTAATTAATTCTCTAAAAGAGCAAAACAATAAAGTAATAGAAAATTCTTTGGATGCTATTTTTACAATTGAGAAAAACGGCGAAATTGTTCACTTTAATAATACAGCTAAAGAGGTTTTCGGTAATTCAATCTCAGGCACTAGCCCTGACTTTGTTTCTTTATTTAACTTAAATGAAGCCGATAATAACTGTATAGAAGAGACTATTTCAAACGGATCAAAAATGCCGTTTGAAGCTATCTACACAGATGGTTATGGCAACAAACAATACTTTTCAATTACACTCAGTAGTATTTTTGATGTCTACAATAACCGTTATCAGGTAGCGGCTATTTTAAGAAATATTAGCTCATTAAAAAATACTCAATCAGAGCTTGAAGGCTTAAACAGTACTTTAGAGCTAAAAGTCTCACAAAGGACTGTTGAGCTAGAGCGAGCAATTGATCAAGCATTAGCAGCGAGCCAAGCAAAAAGTGACTTTGTAGCAAATATATCTCACGAAATACGCACACCGATGAATGGCGTTTTGGGTATGCTTGAAATGCTCAAAGAAGATGGCTTAAGTGAACAACAATACCATTACTTAAAATTAGCTAATAGTAGTGCTAACTCTCTGATGAATTTGATTAACGATATTCTCGATTTTTCTAAAATAGAAGCGGGTAAGCTTGATATTGATAATCATACATTTGATGTTGTTACAGTATGTAGCGATATGATTAGCTCTTTAGCGTTACAGGGCCAGCGCAAAGGTCTTGAAGTATTCTTAGATACAAAAGATGTAGTAGATAGAATGGTTATTGGCGACAGCCATCGACTAAAACAAATTTTAATTAACTTAGTTAATAATGCATTTAAATTTACCCACCGAGGTGAAGTAAGTTTAACTGTCGGCTCCAAGTACATTACCGACTCAAAGTTATTAATGAGCTTTACAATAAAAGATACCGGAATTGGTATAGCGTCAGAGAACATAGACAAACTATTTGAAGTGTTTACACAAGAAGATTCAAGTACTACCCGTCATTTTGGTGGTACAGGCTTAGGCTTATCTATATGTAAAAAACTTGCTCAGTTAATGGGTGGTAATATTACGGTTATAAGTGAAAAGGGTGCTGGTAGTACCTTTACCGCAACAGTTGAGCTACATGTAGCACAAGAGAAAAAACTAAACACAGGTATTGAGCTTGCTACAAGTATTAACGTAGCGGCATTAATAGCGCGCGATAACGTTTATAAAAACGTGTGCGATTTATTGCTACTAACCTGTAAAGTAAATGCAGAAAACATTGTAAGACTCGACTACTTTAGTGAGCATAAAGAGTTTGAGGCTGACTTATTATTGATTGATGATGAGCATCCTCAAATTGATGCGTTAATTGATTACTGTAAACAGTTTAATAAAAAGTACGTCTTAATTTTACGCGACATGGTGACCGATAAACCGACTAAAATGATATTACCTGAGGGTAGCCACATTCTAAATAAACCGCTTACCCAAGATCAATTTAGCTATAAGTTAGCCAGCTTATTTGGTGCCAGTAATGATTGCATTATAGCGCCACCAAAAGGCTTAACAGAAGAACAAGTAGAGCCTGACCTATCTGCTTATCATATATTATTAGTAGACGATAATATGATAAACATTGAAGTTGCTAAGGCGATTTTAAAGCGCACAAAAGTAAAAATCACCTGTGCATCAGACGGTGTAGAAGCATTAGAAGCATTAAGAGAAAACACAGAGCAAGCTTTTGATGTTATTTTAATGGATTGCCAAATGCCTAACTTAAATGGCTACGATACAACAAGTGAAATCAGAAATAGTAAGGCCGGGGTAGACTACACTTACATACCTATTATTGCTATGACAGCAAGCGCAATGGAAGGTGATAGAGAACGTTGTTTAACTGCAGGCATGAACGACTATATTACTAAACCAATCAAGCCAAGAACGCTAAAAGATAAGTTAATCACCTGGCTAAGTTAATAGTTATTAATTGAGAATCAGCTGCTTATGCAGCTGATTTTTTTGGTTTAGCATCCGTTGATATATTTAACTTTGTTATGTCGGCGCTATCGAGTACGGTTTGTGTGTCTGACCAATGTAGTAATTCAATTTTTCCATCTTGCTGCTCTACCAGCGCCGTACAACTCTCAATCCAGTCCCCATCGTTACAATACATAATTCCGTCATCTACTTTTATTTTGGGATGATGAATGTGTCCACAAATAATACCGTCTACGTTTTGTTTTTTAGCTTCATGAATTGCGGCATCTTCGAAGGCTTTAATCGCTTCACGTGCTTTGTGTACGCGAGCTTTTATCCATGATGCAAGCGAGTAGTAATTACCACCAAATAGCTTTCGAATACGATTGGTCCAGCGGTTTAAAAATAATAAAAAGTCGTACCCTGCATCACCCGCGATACTAATAAGTTTGTTATAGCGTGTCGCGGAATCAAAATCATCACCGTGTACGAGTAAAAAACGTTTATTAGCTTTAGTGGTGTGAATAAACTGCTGGTGGATTTCAATACCAAATAACGTTTGATTTATATAGTTTCTAAACGTTTCGTCATGATTACCGGGAATATAAATGACGCGTGTACCGCTAGCTGCTTTTTTTTGTATAGAGTTTAATACTTGATAATGCGAAGGGTGCCAATAAAACTGACGTTTCATTGACCATAAATCAATAATATCACCCACTAAATAAAGTGTGTCGGATTCTACCGAGTTTAAAAAATCGAGTAAGTAATCTGCTTTACAGTCTTTGTAACCTAAATGAACATCAGATATCCAAATAGCAGGGTAGTGTTGCTTCTTAGTGTTTGCGCCATTACTCATTTTCATTCCCTAAAGTATCGAGTGTAATAGTTAAATAACCAGAACTTTGGTTAAGAGATTTACTAAGGTATTGAATCATGGTGATATTTAAATTTATTTTCTCTAGCCAGAGATTTTCAGTGAAAACAAGGCGAATTTACGCGTCAATAGCGAGCCTATTGCAAGTAAATTCAACGCAGTTAGCGCTGAAAATAGCTGCTCGAGATAGATTTATTATCCAGAGTTCAGGTTAAATACTTTAGGGAATAAAAATGACAATTATACGACAGTAATACTAAAGCCAAATAACACACATAAAATTTAGGTATAAAAAAACCGCTTTTAAAAAGCGGTTTTAAAATTACTTATAAGTATTTTTAGCTTAACCTTTAACGGCTGCTTTAATTGCATCAATTGCTGTATCGATATCAATCATTAGCTTTTCACCTGTACGGCGGTTTTTAAGCTCAACTTTGTTTTCGTCAAGGTTACGCTCACCAATTACTAGCGTAAATGGCACACCAATGAGTTCCATATCGTTAAACATAACACCAGGGCGCTCTTTACGGTCATCAAATAACACATCAAGACCAGCATCTTTTAAACCTTGGTAAAGGTTATTTGCAATATCAGGAATACGATGCGATTTGTGCATGTTCATTGGAACAATTGCTAAATCGAATGGCGCGATTGATTTTGGCCAAATGATCCCGTATTGATCGTTGTTCTGCTCAATAGCAGCAGCAACAATACGTGAAACACCAATACCGTAACAACCCATAGTCATGGTTTGGTTTTTACCACCTTCGTTTAATACACCCGCTTTCATCGCTTCTGAGTATTTAGTGCCAAGTTGGAAAATATGACCTACCTCAATACCACGTTTAATTTGTAAAACGCCTTGGCCACATGGGCTCATATCGCCTTCAACAATATTACGAATATCAGCAACTTCGTAATCAGTTACGTCACGATCCCAGTTAATACCGCTGTAATGCTCATCGTCTTTATTTGCACCGGCAACAAAATCAGCAAGTATGTTAGCTGCTCTATCAACAATAATAGGCATAGATAAGCCGACAGGGCCTAATGAGCCAGGTTTTGCGCCAATAGCAGCAACAATATCTGTCTCTGTTGCCATTTCAAGCGGAGAGTCTACTAATGGGTGCTTTTCAGCTTTTAGTTCATTTAATTCGTGATCGCCACGCAGTACTAAGGCTACTAAACCGCGTACTTCGTTTTCATCAGGCGTACCATAAACAATTAACGTTTTAACACCTCGATGTGGCTTAACACCGTAGTGTTTTTTAAGCTCGTTAATCGTTTTAGCGTCAGGAGTTGGAAACGCTTTAAGCTCTTTTGATGCTTCAGGGCGAGGCTCGCTTGGTGCCAGTGCTTCTGCTTTTTCAATATTAGCGGCGTAATCACTGCCATCACTAAATGCAATTGCATCTTCGCCCGACTCAGCAAGTACATGAAACTCGTGCGATACGCTACCACCAATAGAGCCTGTATCGGCTATAACAGGGCGGTAATCAAGGCCTAAACGCTCAAAAATATTACAATATGCTTTGTGCATCGCTTGATAAGTCGCATCTAAACACTCTTCACTTAAGTGAAAAGAGTAGGCATCTTTCATTGTAAATTCACGAGCACGCATTACACCAAAACGAGGACGACGTTCGTCGCGTACTTTAGTTTGTACTTGGTATAAAGTAACTGGTAATTGCTTGTAGCTGCTTATTTCTTTACGTACGAAATCAGTTATTACTTCTTCGTGTGTTGGGCCAAGTGCAAATGTACGGTTATGACGGTCTGTAAAGCGCATAAGCTCAGGACCAAATTCATTCCAACGGCCAGACTCTTCCCACAAATCAGCAGGTTGAATAACAGGCATTAGCATTTCAATTGCACCTGCTTTGTCCATCTCTTCACGTACAATGTTTTCTACTTTACGTAGCACGCGTAAACCAGAGGGTAACCAAGTGTATAAACCCGAAGCGACGCGACGGATCATACCGGCTCTAAGCATTAACTGATGCGATACGATTTCAGCATCTGATGGCGTTTCTTTAAGTGTTGCGAGTATATATTGGCTTGTACGCATGTTTTTTCCGAAATAGAGTAATTATATTCTTTTAATAGAGCTTAAGTTTACCAGCGGATGCTTTTACACTAAAGCGCTAAGTGAGTTATTTAGTTTTTTTCTATGCTTGTTACTAAGTTATGTGCATCATTAACCTGCCAGCGAATATTAAAGTCATAGAGAGTCATCCCGTAGCTTTGCATTTCTTCTTTTTGTTTTTTATAAGCAGGGCGAGGATCTTGTTTTAAAACATTGGCTATAAAATCATGTAAGTCTGGGTATTGTGTTTGGGCATTAACAAACTCAATTGCCTGAGGGCTAAATTCAACCGTCATTTGTGTTTCAGGGCGCGTGTCAGCAAAACCAGCACTTGCATCCGGCATAGAGTCTGAATACGGCAAATACGGTTTTATGTCAATAATCGGTGTGCCATCAAGTAAATCAATACCAGCGAGTAATAAGCTAAGTTGTCCGTTTTTATATTCAATACCTTCAAGTTTTACGGCGCTCATTCCAATTGCGTTTGGTCTGAATGTAGCACGGGTCGCAAATACACCTTTTCGCTCATTGCCACCCAAACGAGGCGGGCGCACCATAGCAGAATAACCTTTATCAGCCGTTTCATGAAAACGAAATAACAACCAAATATGAGTAAATTCATCTAAACCACGTACAAATTCTTCGCGATTAAAATCGGGGGCAAATATAAGCTTTGCTTTAGCTTGTGGCACTAAACGTGGTTGCCTAGGTATAGCAAACTTTTGTTTATAAGGAGATTGAATGTGGCCAATAGCCGAAATGGTGTAATCGCTCATAGTACTCGGGTACAAATAAAATAGAGCGCTATTCTACCCGCATTTAGCATTTATGGCATTAATGTAAGCAAGTTTATTGCGTATACCAATTTTATTAAAAATATGATTATTCTACTGCATTAAATAGCGCACTTACTTTGTTAAGAATTATTCACAGTTGACTGCATGGATGCAGGAGGTAGAGCAATGCAGGGAGCAATTTGTGATAACAACTATATATTATAATTTTGCCTTGTTATTGCGCTATTTTCTTAGTGCTACAATAGAACAATTATTTAATGCACTTGGCATTATAGACCAAACGGTTTAAAGTTTTTATTAGACTGATTGGTTTATATTGATATATTTAAAAAGAGCCTAAAACAAAAAAGGTAAGCCCTTGGGCTTACCTTTTATACATGCTAAAGACTAATTAAAACATGTATTGAACTGATACAGACGCTACATCCATATCTGGGTCAATATCGTCATCAAGTTTATAACGCTCATACTCTAAACGAAATTGTACTTTTGTTGTAAGCGCGTATTCAATACCAGCGCCGTAAAATGCATCACCACCATCTGTAGACGCTGATACGCCACCTACTGGTAAATCTTGTGTGTAATCTGCATCCCATTCAAGCCAACCGCCTTTTGCATACACAGAAAAGCTTTCTGTTATAGGGTAGCCCAAACGTGCGGCAAGCGATACGCCATCAATTTCAGCTTTGCTGTCTATATCACTTACTTCATCAAAGTTTTGATAAGCAAGCTCTAAGCTTAAGTACTCGTTAAATTGTGCACCAACGTAACCCTTAAGCATTTGTGCATCGTCGTCAAAGTCAGTGTCGTTGTCACTGTCTTCAAATTCAAAAGAATATTGACCGTAACCGATACCAGTATAAATACGTGGAGAATCGAAATCAGAAATGTCAGCGTGTGCTGCAGAGTTAAAACCCAGTGTTGCTAGTGCAATAGCTGAAAGAGAAAGTGTTTTAATCATTGAATAGCTCCTTTACAAAAAATAATCAAATGCTTGATTTCATTAATCAAACTTCAATTATCTACTTGCAGCGAGCGTGCCAATATTAAAATGAATTAAAAACACGCCTTAATTAATTCTTTTGTATTGGTTTTTACGGCGTTTAGCGTGTTTTATAATCAAAGTGAACTTTTGTGTAATTGAGTACTCTAAAATAAGTTGTATGTTTTACAAAGTATAATGAGTTTTTTACATAGCCTGACTTTATTTAAACTAGTAATTACACTGTATGAAGCAAGTTTTCTGTTTCAATTGCTATTTCTTTCATTTTTATAGCGTAATTTTCTAATTTAATATCTTCTTCTGTTACAGCTTTAAACGAAGGCACTTCTATTGGGTAGCCCGTTTCATCCATTGCAATAAAGCTGATAACACAATGATTTGTTTCAACCATATTTTGTGTTTTAGGATCGCCACAACGTACTTGTATAAATATTTGCATGCTACTTCTACCCGTATGGGCAATTTTAGCTTCTACTTCGACTATTTGACCTACTAGAATTGGGCGTCTAAATTTAACACCCGCAACCGAAACCGTTACGCAGTAGTGACCACTCCAACCCGCAGCACATGCATAGCCTGCTTGGTCAATCCATTTCATGACGGCCCCACCATGAACTTTACCACCAAAATTAACATCGGTAGGCTCTGCTAAAAAACGAAAAACAACTTTTGACGACGGCATAGATAACACTCTTATTATTAAAACTACTATTAGCATAACGTAAAAAAGGGGCCGAAGCCCCTGCAATTTAGGATATGTTTATAATTTATATGTAAAAAAAGTGATTATATGTGTATATAACGCATAATTTAGTTACATATTAGGGTAGTTTGGCCCACCAGCACCTTCTGGGGTTACCCAGGTAATGTTTTGGCTTGGGTCTTTAATATCGCAGGTTTTACAGTGCACACAGTTTTGGGCGTTAATAACAAACTCTTTATTGCCTGCTATTTCTTGTACTTCGTAAACGCCTGCTGGGCAATAACGTTGTGCGGGTTCATCAAATTTAACTAGGTTTACGTTAATAGGAATTGACGCATCTTTGAGCTTTAGATGACAAGGCTGTGATTCTTCGTGGTTAGTATTTGATAAAAACACACTTGAGAGTTTATCAAAGCTAAGGTGTCCATCTGGCTTTGGGTACGCTATTTTGTCAGCGGCGTTAGCATCAACAAGGGTTGAATGATCGGGCGTATTATCTTTAAACGTAAAGGGCAAACCACCATTAAAAATGTTTTGATCAAGCGTGTTATACGCACCCCCTATAAACTTACCGAGTTTGTGCATTGCAGGGCCAAAGTTACGAGATTGATATAACTCTTTATATGCCCACGATTGCTCAAACGCAGTTTGATAATGAGTTAAATCGGTATTTGCCAACTCATTTTGCAATGCTTCAAAAATAACTTCAGCGGCAACCATTCCCGATTTCATTGCAGTGTGATTACCTTTAATTTTTGCAAAATTAAGTGTGCCTGCATCGCACCCTACAAGTAAGCCACCTGCAAAATGCATTTTTGGTAATGAATGCAAACCGCCCTTAGCAATAGCACGCGCACCGTAAGCAACACGTTCAGCGCCTTCAAGTACGTTTTTAAATACTGGATGGTGCTTCATTCGCTGAAACTCATCGAACGGGCTTAAATATGGGTTTGAGTAATTTAAATCAACAATTAAACCCACAACAACTTGGTTGTTTTCACTGTGATACATAAATGCACCACCGTTAGTATCGCCGCTAAGTGGCCAACCCGTACCATGAACAACTTTGCCAAGCTCATGCTTACTTTCATCAATTTGCCAAATTTCTTTAAAGCCTAAACCGTAATGCTGTGGCGATGAATCTGCATCAAGTGCAAACTCATTAATTAGCTGCTTACCTAAATGACCTCGGCAGCCTTCTGCAAATATAGTGTATTTTGCACGAAGCTCCATGCCAGGCATGTAACCGTCTTTTTCATTACCGTCTTTGTCGACACCCATATCGCCAGTAAGAATGCCTTTTACTGCTTTATCTTCAATTATTAAAGAGTGTGCGCTAAATCCTGGAAAAATCTCTACGCCTAAGCTTTCAGCTTGCTCAGCAAGCCATCGACATACATTACCCATAGATACAATGTAGTTACCGTAATTATGAAATGTTTTTGGCGTAGCAAAGTGGGGGATTGATGTCGCTTTTTGCTCATTATTAAACCAATAAATTTCATCGTTAGTTACTTTGGTTGTAACCGGTGCACCAAGCTCTTGCCAATTTGGTAGTAGTTCATCCAAAGCTTTGGTTTCAAAAACCGCGCCAGAGAGTACATGTGCACCCACTTCAGACCCTTTTTCGACGACGCAGATCATGCACTCTTGTTGTTTTTCTTGTGCTAATTGCGCGAGTTTAATTGCACTTGAAAGCCCTGCAGGGCCTGCACCAACAATAACTACATCAAATTCCATGGTTTCACGTTCGACCATAATAACCTCTTTATCTATGACGGACTTATTTGAATGTTTACTACACATTTAAATAAGGTGTACAGCCTATTACTAACCTTGCAAATTAAACGTTACAGACTGTGAATAGTTAAAGGTTATTTTAGGTTGACGTTTACGTCAACAGGAAGTAGTCTAATTTCATAAAATAAATAGGTTGACGTGCACGTTACCTTGTAGGTTTAAATAATTATGGAGTTCCTATGAAAGTTCTCGTACCAATAAAAAGAGTGATTGATTACAACGTAAAAGCACGCGTTAAAAGTGATAAAAGCGACGTTGATTTAACTAACGTAAAAATGGCAATGAATCCGTTTTGTGAAATTGCCATAGAAGAAGCAATCCGCCTTAAAGAAGCAGGTACGGCAAGCGAAGTTATTGCTGTTACTATTGGTCCAAAAGCATCGCAAGAGCAATTACGCACTGCATTAGCACTTGGCGCCGACAAAGCCATTCACATCGAAACCGATGAAAAGCTCGAGTCACTTCATATTGCAAAACTTCTTGCCAAAATTGTAGAACAAGAAGCACCAGAGCTGGTTATTTTGGGTAAACAGTCAATTGACTCCGATAACAACCAAACAGGTCAAATGTTAGCGGCTTTAACTAAACGTGGCCAAGGTACGTTTGCATCAAAGGTTGTTATTGAAAATGGCAAAGTAAACGTAACCCGTGAAGTTGATGGCGGCCTGCAAACGGTAGCACTTAACTTACCAGCGGTTGTTACAACTGATTTACGCTTAAACGAGCCCCGTTATGCATCACTACCAAATATTATGAAAGCCAAACGTAAGCCGCTTGAAGTAATAGCTGCTGATTCGCTTGGTGTTGATTTAACACCGCGCATTCAATTAGTAAGTGTAGAAGAGCCAGCTAAACGCACCGCAGGAATTATTGTTGAAGACGTAGCACAGCTTGTAGAAAAATTAAAAACAGAGGCAAAGGTGATTTAAATGAAAACACTCGTAATTGCAGAGCACGACAACGGTGCCTTAAAACCAGAAACCTCAAAAACAATTAACGCCGCACTAAAAATGGGTTTTCCTGTTGATGTACTTATTGCCGGCAACAGCTTAAGTGCAATGAGCTCACAAGTTGCTAGCATTGATGGCGTAGCTAATGTTTTAGTTGCCGATAACAGCGTGTATGAGCATCAGTTAGCTGAGAGCATGACTGATTTAGTTTTATCGCTTAGCGACAGCTACAGCTACAGCCATATTGTTGCAAGTGCCACTACAACGGGCAAAAACTTTATGCCACGTGTTGCTGCGTTATTAGATGTTGCGCAAATTTCTGAAATTATCGCAGTAGTGGACGCAGACACATTTAAACGTCCTATTTATGCAGGTAATGCAATCGCAACGGTTAAGTCACTCGATAGCAAAAAAGTAATTACCGTGCGTGCAAGTAGCTTTGATTTACAAGGCGAGCAATCAGCTGCTGCTATAACAAGCATTGATACAGTGTCTGATTCGCAATTAAGTAGCTTTGTAAGTGTTGAACAAACAGAGTCTGAACGACCTGAACTTACGGCTGCCACTGTGGTTATATCGGGTGGTCGCGGTATGCAAAACGGTGAAAACTTTGCACTACTTAATGGTATTGCCGACAAATTGGGAGCAGCCATTGGTGCGTCGCGCGCAGCAGTTGACGCAGGCTTTGTACCTAACGATATGCAAGTAGGGCAAACAGGTAAAATTGTAGCGCCTAATTTATACATTGCAGTAGGGATTAGCGGTGCTATTCAGCATTTAGCCGGTATGAAAGACTCAAAAGTAATTGTCGCGATTAATAAAGACCCTGACGCACCTATTTTTCAAGTTGCAGATTACGGGTTAGTGGCTGACTTATTTGAAGTACTGCCACAGTTAGAGAGTGCTTTATAGCGCTTAATTAAGCAAAATTTATTCTGGTTGAAAGCCGTGGTGCTCTTTGAGTGCTGCGGCTTTTTTATTCGGTAAATTAAAGACACAAAAAAACCAGCCAATTGGCTGGTTTTTAGTATTTATAAACGGCTAACTTAGTATTAGTAAGTTGCGCTGCCTTTAGTACGAGGGAAGGCAATAACGTCACGTACGTTGCCCATACCTGTTACATAAGCAACTAAGCGTTCAAAGCCTAAACCAAAGCCTGAGTGCGGCACGCTACCGTATTTACGTAGATCGCGGTACCAGCTGTAATCTTCTTTGTTTAAGCCCATTTCTTCTAAGCGTGCATCAAGTACATCAAGGCGTTCTTCACGTTGTGAACCACCAATGATCTCACCAATACCGGGTGCTACAATGTCCATTGCGGCAACGGTCTTACCGTCTTCGTTTTGGCGCATGTAGAATGCTTTAATGTCACGTGGGTAGTTTTTAATAACTACCGGTGCTTTAAAGTGCTCTTCAGCTAAGTAACGCTCGTGCTCAGACTGTAAATCTACACCCCATTCAACAGCGTACTCAAACTTTTTACCACAGTTTTTAAGGATCTCTACTGCTTCAGTGTAATTTACCTGCGCGAAGTCTTTTTCTACAAATTCTTCCAAACGCGTAATTGCGGTTTTTTCTACACGTTGTGCAAAAAATTCCATGTCATCACGGCGCTCTTCAAGTACGGCTTTAAACACATACTTAAGCATATTTTCAGCAAGTTTTGCGATGTCTTCTAAATCAGCAAACGCAACTTCAGGCTCTACCATCCAAAATTCTGCAAGGTGGCGTGATGTATTTGAATTCTCTGCACGGAATGTTGGGCCAAACGTGTAAATTTTTGACATTGCAGAAGCGTAAGTTTCGCCATTTAACTGGCCAGATACAGTAAGGAATGCTTCTTTACCGAAGAAATCTTCGCTGTAATCAACTTCGCCTTTGTCTGTAAGCGGTAAGTTTTGCATATCAAGCGTAGATACACGGAACATTTCGCCAGCACCTTCACAGTCACTTGCCGTAATAATTGGCGTGCTGATCCAGTAAAAGCCTTGCTCGTGGTAAAAACGGTGAATAGCTTGTGCTAAACAGTTACGTACACGAGTTACCGCGCCAATCATATTTGTACGAGGGCGAAGGTGAGCGTGCTCACGTAAGTACTCAATGCTGTGGCGCTTTGCCGACATTGGGTATGAATCTGGGTTTTCTACCCAACCTAATACAGTCACTGTATTAGCTTGAATTTCGTAAGATTGACCTTGACCAGCAGATTGTACTAAAACACCAGTAACCGACACAGAACAACCGGCTGTTAAGCTAGTAACTTCATCATAATTATTCAGTGAATTAGGAACTACCGCTTGAATAGGATCAAAACACGAACCGTCATGAACGGCTAAAAATGAAATTCCTGCTTTTGAATCGCGGCGAGTACGGATCCAGCCCTTAATTGTTACTTGGCTGTCTACCGCAACATTGCCTTTTAATAGCTCTGAAATCGCTAAATGGCTCATCTTCACTCCAATGATATAAGTTGCCTAACTATTTTATTTTAACTGTGCGCAGCACTCGGGCATAAATTGCACATAAACGGCGCTGCACTTGAACCCTGTATCTTACCTAGTAAAGTTGAATAAAAAAACTATTGTGGGCAACTCTTTAAAAGTTTTTATGCATGCGGTTTATTTTTAAACAGTTTTTAGAGTTTAATTGCCACTATTATGATTTGTTGCTCTTAAATTTAATGATTTTGTGGCATTATTAACAAACAAATCAAATTAATATTTATTCACACTTAAAAAATCGATGCTATGAAACAAGTTTTTATTTTACGAGGACTACCAGGAAGCGGTAAGTCTTACTACGCGCAAAGCCTTGCTGACGAATTAGGTGGAGTTGACGAAAGCCAATACCTAATCTGCTCAACTGATGATTACTTTATTAATGAGCAGGGCGAATATCATTTCGATAAATTTAAATTGTCGCAATTTCATAATTTAAATTTAGCGCGCTTTATAAATGCACTTGCTCAAGGTATGCCATTGGTAATTGTAGATAACACCAATATTAAAAAGTGGGAATTTATAGCTTACACTCAAGCTGCTGTTGCTTTAGGTTATCAAGTAAAAGAAGTGATAGTGGGTGAAGTGAAAGACAAATCAATGCAGCACTTATATGCTAAACGTAACTCGCATAATGTCCCGCTTAAAACAATAAGCAAAATGGCCTACATGTTTGAGTGGTAGTGCTTCGAGTTTAGTTAGTAACATACATAGTAATACCTATTAAAAAGCCCATATATATGGGCTTTTTGGTTTATGTAAGTAAAAAAGTAGTTAAGCTTTTTGTTTATAAACCGCTAATGGGTGCGATGTGCTTAATGAAACATGTACTTCGTCGCCAGGGTTTACCACAACTTCATGGCTTACTCGGCTAGTTACAACCGTAGAGCACGCAAGTTTTACAGCGCACAAGCGGCTGCCACCTTCAAAACGTACCCAAATAACTTCGCCGTTATTGCCAACACTGCTTTGAACGAGTAATACATCGTCTGGTCGAAGTAGTACATCAACGTCGCCACTTTCACAGTCAACGCCATGAGCAGGAGCATTACCAATTGAAGTAGTGGCTTGTCCGTTCTCAAAGTTGCCTGCAATAAAGCTGGCTTCACCTAAAAAGCGTGCCACAAAGCGATTATTTGGGGTACTAAAGCAGCGCTCGGGTGTATCGATTTGCTGAATTTTACCGCCTTTAAGCACACCAACACGATCGCCAACTGAGAGTGCTTCTTCTTGGTCGTGTGTTACCCAAATCGCCGGTACGCCAGCTGCTTTAAGTGCGTTTCTAATATCCCAACGAAGCATGTCTTTAAGGGCTGCATCTAAGTTTGAAAGCGGCTCATCAAGCAATACAAAATCAGGTTGGTGGGCAAGGGTGCGCGCAAGTGCAACACGTTGCTTTTGTCCGCCAGAAAGCGTTGCTGGTTTTTTATCTCTAAAATCGCTCAGTCCAAGTAGGTTTATCCAATACTCAGCAGGGGCTGTATCTTTTAATCTAAAGCAAATGTTTTGCTGTACGGTTAAGTGCGGAAATAACGCAAAATCTTGAAAAACCATACCTACACTGCGTTTTTCAGGAGGTATTGTTAATTTGGGTGTAGCGCGCCATTTACCTGTGTTTATTTCGCCTTCGCTAATAGGTATAAGGCCAGCAAGGGCTTGTAAAATTGTACTTTTACCACAACCTGTTGGCCCTACAAGCATAAGGATTTCGTTTTCACCCAGCGATAAGTTTAAATCGCTTACTACGCGGTTACTGCCATAATCTATAGACAACTGACTTACAGATAGCATTGTTTCTTAAATCCTTAATGTTCAAACTGGTTGCGTTTTTCGCCAGACATCATAATAGCTAACCCGCAGGCAGATATCACTACTAACAATAATCCAGGAATAGCAGCGCGACCAAAATAGCCCGCTTCGTATACACGCCATAAATATGTAGAGAGGGTTTCAAACCCTGTTGGGCCAAGTAGTAGTGTGGCTTCGAGTTCGCGCATTGACTCTAAAAACACCAGTGCTGCACCGGCAATAATACCGCGCATAGTTAAAGGCAGTGTTATACGAGTAAATACTTCACGTGGGCTTGCCCCTAATACGCGCGCAGACTTTACTAAGCTTGGATCTAAGTGTTCGGTGCTTGTTCTAACAGAGCCCACAGCAAGTGGTAAAAATCGCAGCATATAAGCAATAATAAGCAATCCCAGTGTTTGATATAAAAACGGTAACTGCAAACCACCGTAAACAAGCGCTGTGCCCATTACTATACCCGGAATACCAAAACCAAAGTAAGTAACACGCTCCATTATACGACCCGCTTTTCCACTCAGTGCGGCATGCGCAACGGGGATCGCAACGATAACGGCTACAATTGCCGCAATACCCGATGCATACGTAGAGTTCCACGCAATATTAAAATCAAATGAGCTAAAACCATCACGAGCTAACCAAAGCGAAAATATAGCCAAAGGCAAGCCAATAGCGAGCAGTAAAACAGGTGCAAACGCAATAAACATCGCACTTAACTGTAGTTTGCTTGGGAATAAAATTAACGGGCGACCTTGGCGCTCAGGGGCTGTTTTTATTTGTGATTCAACTAAAAGTAAAAAGCCAACAATAACCATCAGTTGAAGCGAAAGCATGGCTGCGCGGCCTAACGCAAAAGAGTTGTATTCAACGTAAATTACGCGGGTAAACGTATCTAAGCGCATCATTGCGGGTGTGCCAAAGTCTGATAACGTATAAAGGGCGACTAACAATGAGCCTGCTGCAATACCGTTAACTACGCGCGGTAATATAACTTTAAATATACTTTGCGTCATCGACATACCTAGCGTACGCGCGGCATTAACCATGCTCGCGTCAAGGCTCAGTAGGGATGAGCGAGTTGTCATCATTACAAACGGGAAGGTATAAAGCGTCATTACAATGGCAGCGCCGGTTAGGCCATACATTGATGGTGTTTCTATTCCTGTTAAGGTGTTTATTTCGCCACCGGGGCCAAAAGCAGCATAGAGGGTAAACGCGCCAATATAACTGGGAATTGCAAGTGGCGCTGCAAATACAACCAGCCAGAGCTTTTTGAATGGTAAATGCACATACGCGCTAATAAACGCCAGTGGCACACCAATTAAAATAGATCCAAGTACCGTTAAACCCATTAAGGATAACGTGTTACCTAAAATTTGAAGATTGTGGGTGTCTAACACTGAGCTTGCATCGCTTGCAAGTACAATTAATACATAAACAGGGGTAAGCGCAACAAGCGCTGCAAGCAGCGCCATTGGATAAGAGGCAGGTATTTTCATTACAATACGCCGCTGCTTCGCATCAAATCTATAGTAGGGCGTAAATCAGCAAGCTGTGTTAAATCTACTTTAGGGGGAGAAATATTAGCAAGTGACGGCAAACCCTCAGGTTGGGTAATACCATTTACTAACGGAATTTCGTAAGCTTCACTGGCTAAGTAACCTTGTACTTCTTTACTCAGTAAGTAACGCATAAAGTTTGTTGCAAGCGGATCGTCGTTAAGCGCTAATACACCCGATGCATTAACTAAACAGCCTGCATCATTTTGTGTAAAAGCTAAATCTAGCTTGGCATCAGGTTTACCTGATTTTAAACGTAAAGTGTAATAATGATTAGCAAAACCAATATCAACTTCACCGCGTTCAACGCCCATAACAACACCTAATTCACCAGCGTATGTTTTAGCACGTTTTTTAATCTTTTTAAGCCACTTAGCGGTTTTGTCATCGCCTTCTAAAATTCGCATTGCGGTTACAAACGATTGAAAAGAAGCGTAGGCGGGTGCCCAACCAATACTTAAATCGCTGTCGGCAATTTCCATAATACTTGTTGGAATTTGATCTTTAGTTAAACGCGACGTGTTATATGGCAATGTACGAATGCGGCCAGTTACAGGTGCCCACTCTTTATATCTAAATTGTGGTTGTAACTGAGCAGATAAATCACCTGGGATAGGTTGTGCAAGACCTGCATCGGTTACCAAACCTATAGCGCCTGAATCAACCGCCCAAAATAAATCAGCGCGGCGAACGCCGGCTTTAGCTTCTGCAACAATCGTATTTGCTAAAGCAGCAGTAGGACCTCGGCGTATACCGAGTTTAAAGTCTGGATTTTTTTTCTGGATTGCTTGTAATACGTTTTCATACAAACCACCTTCGCCTCGGCCTAAATAAAGGGTTAACTCGCCTTTAAGCTTTGGTAAATCATCAACAGAAACTGGGTTTGCTATATCAGCGGCTAGCGCACGAGAAAGAGGCAGTGGCAATGAGCCAACCACCCCTAACGCAGCTAGGCCTTGAATAAAGGTCCTACGCTTCACTTAAAATACATCCTTACGGGCTTTTTCGGCTTTTTCTATTAAAACCTTAGCGCGGTCTAATTTTGTTTGCATATCACTGATCACATCGCGTACTTCATCTACGCTTTTGCTGTTTTTAATTGCTAGTGGCAGTGTTACGTTAAAGTCTTTTTCCAGCACTTCAACTAGGTTAGCGTCTTGCTCAATAAGTGTACCTTCAACGCCTTCAAACAGGTGTAGATAAGTATCGTGAACAATTTCAGTTGCTTCGTCTTGTAAACGCTCAGCAAATTTAGCTACTACACGGTCTAATTTGTGCTTAATTTCATCAATTGTGGCACTTTGTGTCATTTCTTTTGTAGCGGTTGCTTTTACAGTGTCTAACAAGCCTTTTTGCTGGAATTTTGCAGCAAGCTTAACAGCCCCAAGGCCTTGCCACAAGGCTATGTTCATCGCTTTTTGTTGTTTACGAACTTCCTCAGCAGGCTGTTTATTATCAATGGCCATTTTTACGCCATAAAGACCCTGCCAAATAGAAGCGTATACCGGTACAAAGTTAGTTTCTATTGCGCTGTGAAACTTAACTGACTCCCAGTATTCAATTAAATCATCAGTTTTTACAGCTTTTGCGCCTTTAGTGTCGTAGTCGCTTACCATGGTATCAACTTTGCCTACCATCCATTCTACTTCTTCTGCGTAACTTTTAAGGTTAGCTTGAAGATGATTAACATGCTCGCCAATAGGGCCGTTAGCTAATACTGGTTGAGCCATAAACGCCGAGGCTAGTAAAAGGCTTGCACCTAAAGTTTTGGCTGGTTTAAATAGTAATTTCATAGCAAAGAAGTCCAAAAGGTAATTGTAAATGATAGCCATTATCATATAGTTTATGCTTAGCGAGAT
The DNA here is from genome assembly GCF_015864305.1 of Pseudoalteromonas sp. NZS71_1. Taxonomy (NCBI): domain Bacteria; kingdom Pseudomonadati; phylum Pseudomonadota; class Gammaproteobacteria; order Alteromonadales; family Pseudoalteromonadaceae; genus Pseudoalteromonas; species Pseudoalteromonas sp. NZS71_1. The sequence continues at coordinate 102,182 of NZ_JADYXM010000011.1, forward strand.
CAATAACCACAAACTCGCTTAATAGATAAAAACACTAAATGTAGCGGTAGGTTACAGTAAATAGCGCTATAACCTGTATTAAGGCTAGTAATTGAGACCGGCTATTAAGCGTAATGCTTGCCTTTGATGGCATTGTAAATGGCATCACACAGTGTTTTTATACTGGTGTCGTCACTTATATACGGTGGCATAAGGTAAATTAGTTTACCGAATGGGCGTATCCATACGCCTTGCTTTACAAAATAAGCCTGAATTTTAGCAACATCAACATTGCCCGCAGCATCGTTTAGCTCAACAACACCAATAGCACCTAATGTGCGAACATTAGAAACCGCATCTAGCTCGCTGCATTTATTAAGTTGCTGTAGTTGGGTGTTTATTTGCTTTATTCGTTGTTGCCAGTTTTGCTCAAGTAATAAATCAATACTTGCGCAGGCTGCTGCACAGGCAAGCGGGTTGCCCATAAAAGTGGGGCCGTGCATTAAAACACCTGCTTCACCTTCGCTTATGCCAATGGCTATTTTATTGCTAGTGATAGTGGCCGATAGCGTCATTGAGCCGCCAGTTAATGCTTTACCAATACACATTATATCGGGCTCTATATTGGCGTGCTCTACAGCAAATAATTTACCTGTACGGCCAAAGCCGGTGGCAATTTCGTCGCAAATTAGCAGTACGTTATATTGGGTGCACAATTTACGTACGCAGGCTAAATAATCAGGGTGATAAAAGTTCATACCACCGGCGTTTTGTACTATTGGCTCAATGATAAAGGCGGCTACTTGGTTATGGTTTGCTTTAAAGTATTCTTCAAGCTCTTGAGCTTCAGCTTGGTTAAATTCGCTGCCAAACTTACTCACCGGTGCAGGTACAAAAACATGCTCAGGTAAAAAGCCGCTATACAAACTATGCATTGAGTTAACGGGGTCACATACGCTCATAGCTGCAAACGTGTCGCCATGGTAGCCCTTGTAAGGCGTCATTAATTTTTGTTTTGTTGTAATGCCTTGGCTTAACCAATACTGCAGCGCCATTTTTATTGCTACTTCAACACTTACCGATCCGCTGTCGGCTAAAAACACTTTAGTTAAACTAGGCGGCGTTATATTTACTATTTTTTTGCAAAGCTCTACTGCGCTGTTATGCGTAATACCGCCAAACATAATGTGGCTCATATTATTAATTTGCTCAATCATGGCGTTATTTATAACAGGGTGGTTATAGCCATGTATTGCGCTCCACCACGAGGCCATGCCATCGATTAATTGCTCGCCAGTTTCAAGGTGAATAATGTTGTGATTTGCATGTGTAACGGGATATACCGGAATTGGCTTAGTCATTGATGTATATGGATGCCAAATGTGCTCACGATCAAAATCAAGGTCAATCGCATTCTTTTTAATCATATGTAAACTTTAACTTGGTGGGCTTCGTTGACAATGGTACTTCAACTCGTAGACTAAGCCAATATCACCGCTGAGAAAAAATAAGAGAGTATTATGGAACTTGCACCTGTTCGTCACGATTGGACCCACGCTGAAGTTAAAGCATTATTTGAAATGCCATTTAACGATTTACTTTTTAAAGCCGCATCGGTTCACCGTGCTAACTTCAACCCAAATGAAGTGCAAATTTCTACGTTGTTATCAATTAAAACAGGCGCTTGCCCAGAAGACTGTAAGTACTGCCCGCAGTCTGGCCATTACCGAACCGATTTAGAACGCGAACGCTTAATAGAAGTAGAAAAAGTAGTAGAGCAAGCGCGCCTTGCAAAACAAAAAGGTGCGACGCGTTTTTGTATGGGCGCTGCATGGTCAGATCCAAAAGACAGAGACATGCCATACATTTCGCAAATGGTTAAAGAAGTAAAAGAGCTAGGGTTAGAAACCTGTATGACGCTAGGTAAACTCACAAATGAAAAAGCCCATGAGCTTAGAGACGCAGGACTTGATTACTACAATCATAACCTCGACACGTCACCTGAGTATTACGAGCAAATTATATCTACCCGTACTTTTCAAGATAGATTAAATACCATTGACCACGTCCGCGATGCCGGTATGAAAGTATGCTCGGGCGGAATAGTCGGCATGGGCGAGCAAGCAAGCGACCGCTTTGGACTACTTATGCAACTAGCTAATTTGCCACAACAGCCAGAAAGCGTGCCTATTAATATGTTGGTTAAAGTTAAAGGCACACCGCTTGAAAACGTAGACGATTTAGATCACTTTGAATTTATACGTACCATAGCAACAGCGCGTATTATGATGCCACACAGTTATGTACGTTTATCGGCAGGGCGTAACGCCATGAACGAGCAAATGCAATCTATGTGCTTTTTTGCAGGCGCTAATTCAATATTTTATGGTGATAAACTACTTACCACCGAAAACCCAGACGCTGATGCCGATATGAACCTAATTAAAAAACTAGGCATGAACCCAGAAAAACGTCACGACTATTCAGACGAAGCAGTAGAAGCCTCGCTTTCATCGCAAGTAGCCGACAAAGCAACGTCTGAATTGTTTTACGAAGCGTAGGCTTTTATATCTATGCCTTTTGATTTTATAAACACGCATCTTGAGGCTCGCCTGCAAGATGCACTGCTTCGTAAACGCAATGTAGTAGAGCACGCTACAGCGCGCACCATAACGGTTAATAATAAAACCTACCTTAACTTTGCCAGTAACGACTACTTAGGCTTTAGTGATGTGGCTGTTAACTTTAATGACTCCTACGCATTAGGCAGTCACAGCTCAGCATTGGTTACCGGTTATCAGGCGCAGCAAAAAGCGCTCGAACAATACTTATGCGAGCAATTTGGTTATGGCGCAGGGATGCTATTTAACTCAGGGTTTAGCGCTAATAGCAGCGTAATTAAAGCGTTGTTTCAAGATAAAGCGGCTGCGCAAAACAGCGCTATTTTTCAAGATAAGTTAAATCATGCAAGCTTGATTGACGGTGCTTTGCATTCTAACGCGGCTTTAGTGCGTTTTAATCACAACGACATGAACCATTTACGTTCACGGCTCGAAAAATCAAAAGCGCAAAACAAGCTTATTATAAGCGAAGGAGTATTTTCGATGGATGGCGATAGCGCGCCTCTTAAAGAATTACTCGCACTTGCAAAACAGCACAACGCATGGCTAATGATCGATGACGCACACGGCTTTGGTGCATTAGGCAAAACCGGCTTGGGCAGTTGCGAAGCGTTTATTACTCAAACGCTGCCAGATATATTAGTCATTACCTTTGGTAAAGCAGTGGCTAGTAGCGGCGCGTGTGTATTAGGCAGTAAACAGTTTATTGATTATATGCTGCAATTTAATCGCGATTACACATATTCAACTGCTATGTCGCCGCTTATGGCAAGTCACACACTTGCGCGTATTAAAAGCATAAAAAAAGCTGATGATAAACGCGATAAGCTAAATGCCAATATTGCGTTATTTAAGCAACTTGCTAAAACCCATAATATTGCAGTAATGCAATCAAACACAGCCATACAGCCCATTGTATTAGGCTGCGCTGAGCAAACATTGCAAGCGGCAGATAAGCTTAAACAACAGGGTATTTGGCTCACTGCAATTAGACCGCCGACGGTTGCACATAACACCTCACGTTTACGCATTACTTTAACCGCCGCACATACCGAGCAAGACATAACGCACCTAGTTAAACACTTAGTAGGTGCAATAGCATGACTACTCAGCCCGTATTAAAAACAGACCTAGTGCAAACACAACTTGTAAAACGGTGCCTAGTGAGTAGCGAGTTAAATAGAGAGCCAAGTCGAGAGCTAAACAAGGAGCTTAAAAAGTCCACCCAAAGTAAATTTTCAAAGGCGGCAGCGTGTTATAACACCCATGCAAATGTACAAAAACACGCAGCAAGCGATCTATTTGCGCTCATAAAACCAGGCATTAATAAAAATAAGCTTTGTGTTGATTTAGGCGCAGGTCCGCTTGTTAATATGCATACCTTACAAAGTATGTTTGCAAGCGTTATTGCCATGGATTTGAGCATAAACATGCTGCAAAGTAGTAATTTAACCGCACCTAAAATATGCGCAGATATGGATAACGTACCGCTGCAAGCAAACAGTGTAGATGTTATTTATAGTAACTTTGCAGTGCAGTGGTCTGCTAATTTTTCGGCTTTAATGCAGTCACTTTACAACATATTAAAACCAGGCGGGCAGGCGTACATAAGCGCTGTGGTAGAGGGCTCACTTAACGAAATAAAAACAGCCTTTGCAGCGCTTGATTCTAACAGCCACATAAATACCTTTAATAGTGAGTTGTATATAAACCAATCAGTCCAAAAAGCAGGGTTTACTATTAACAGCGCTCAAAAACGTATTTACACCGATGAATACACAACACCTTTAAAAGCTATTGCCTCAATTAAAGCTATAGGTGCAACTACGCAAAATCATACCAATACACGTCAAGGGTTACTTACTAAATCGGCGCTACAAAAAGTATGCAGTGCGTATCCGCTTATAAATAACAAAGCATGTGTGTCTTATCATGTGGTGCTGTTATCATTAGAAAAACACTAAATAAGCCCAAAGACATTAAAGGCAACGCATGAAAGAATTTTTTATAACAGGCACCGACACCGATGCCGGAAAAACCCACGTTACCAGTTTGCTATTAAAGTTACTTGCCCAACACAAAAAACAAGCCATTGGCTTTAAACCTCTTGCTGCTGGCTGCGAAATGGCATTCGATCAACTAGTAAACGCCGATGCCCTAATACTAATGGAAAGTGCAACAGTCAGCGCTAAATACGACGTAGTAAATCCGTTTGCGTTTGCACCCCCTATTGCGCCGCACATAGCCGCTGAGCAAGTGGGAGTGAGTATTACTGTAGATAAACTAAGCGATGCTTATAAAGGTGTAAAACAACAGGGAGCTAATTATATACTTACCGAAGGCGCTGGTGGCTGGGCGTTACCTATTAACAATATGGAGTATTTATACGACTGGGTTAAAGCAGAAAAAATGCCGGTAATACTCGTTGTTGGTATGAAATTAGGTTGCTTAAATCATGCGTTACTAACCGCTGCGCATATGCAAAGTATGGGTATAAACTGCGTTGGCTGGATTGCAAACCAAGTCGATAAAAACATGGACGAGTATCAAGCAAACCTTGATTCACTCAAAGCACGTTTACCGTTTCCAATACTTGCTATAAGCCCATACAGCGAGCAAACTCCTAAGTTACAAATATACAAAAGCTTGCTTAGTGCGTTATCTATAAACACTTAAGTGGTTTTAAAAAAGTTACTTTTTTAGGTAAATCTTGAAATAGTCAGCCTTAGTACACATATAAACGTTTATAAATACATAGCTTGCTTAAAGACAGTGTTACTAAGGACATAACGACTATATGACGCACCCATTTATTGAAAACTACGCCCCAGATGCGCACGTAAGCGCTGAGCCAAAAGCACTAAACTATGGCTTACCTAAAAAACGCGTAGGCATAATAGGTGGGGGCACAGCTGGCGCCACAATAGCCATTAGGCTTGCTGCGTTAGGGTTAGAAACTTATATACTTGAAAAGAAAAAGTCGTTAATTGATGGCCCTCCAATGTGCCATTTGCACGCAGGTGGCAATTTATATCGCGAAATACCCGACGAAGACTGCATAGATTTACTCAAGCAATGTATAGATATTGCTCGCCTTTATCCTCACACCATCGATGTTCGCCCCACAGTATTTGCAGTGCCTAAACGAGATGACGACTCACCAGAGGACTTATTTCCGCGTTTAAATAAATTAGTAAAATCCTACAGCGAGCTTGTTGAACAAGACAGCGCTAATAAAGTATTAGGCGAGCCAGAGCATTATTATCAGTTATATAGTTATGAGCAAATGCTAAAGCTTGCTAAACAAAAACAAGTAGCCAAGCCCACGTCGTTAGATGAGTGGATGATACCCGTTGCTAAGCATTTAACTTTAGATAAGCTAAAGTTTCCGCTTATTGTTGCACAAGAATATGGTTGGAATATATTTCGTTTATCGGCCAGTGCACAACTCGCCCTTGCACAGTACAAACACGCTCACGTTTTAACAAGCACCAGTGTTAAAAGTGTATCAGAAGTTATAAATACCAATAATGATAAGCAAACACTTAAGTGGCGCATTGAATACCAATCAGATCCAAGCCTTGATGAACAACCTGATACTCAAACCGATACACAAGTCGATACACAAACGATTGAGGTAGATTACCTTATTAATGCGTGTGGTTTTCAAACCGGTATTATTGACGACCTGGTTGGGGTAGATGTAAAACGCATGGTCGAATTTAAAGCCTCTTACATTACTCATTGGCAAGGTGCTGGTGGGCAAATACCCGAAATAATTATTTATGGTAACCGTGGTACGCCAGAAGGTATGGCGCAGCTAACCCCTTACCCTAATGGTTACTTTCAAATACATGGCATGACTAACAACATTACATTGTTTAATGATGGCTTAGCTGATGCAACACTAATGAGCGCACAACCTAAACTCCCCGATAAATATCTGCATTATATTAAAGATGGCTGGGATAAAGCAGCGTTGCAAACACGCACCCAAACAGCAATTGATTATGTAGCCGAGTTTGTACCTGCGTTTAAAACTGCTAATACACAAAATAATGCCTTGTTTGGCGGGCAACAAATCCCAGGTGATGATGACACTTTGCGCGTAGCCGATGTAAGCTTATATTCGCATATTAATTATGCACGGGCCGAAAATGTTAAAGCATCGTCAACGTTAATAGCGGCAGATCAGATAGTGGGTGAATTTATAAAATTGGGAATAATAAGCAGCGATCCTGCTGTAAATCATCACCGCAGTACCCATCAATGGTCGTACCTTAAACATAATAGCAGCGACAAAATTGGCGAAGTTGCACGCATATTGGCACACGAGCGTGGATTTCCAATTGATATGGCAGAGCTAAATAACAGCTTGTAATAAGCTGATTTATAAAGAAACTTCAGTTTTAAAATTGCTGTAAAACTCTTCTTAAAAAAATTATCAATAAACACATAAATAACACTTGTGTTATGACATAGTTTGTCACAGAATAGCGCTAACGTTATGACATAGTGTGTCATAACGTAGTGATTGCTTTAACCTAATTTATTTTAAGCGTTCGGTGATCAATATTAATTTTGTGAGGACAATATGAAACGTGTATTTTTGTTTTTATTAACTAACCTAGCGGTTATGTTGGTATTAGGTGTAGTGCTTTCAATAATAATGAGTGCGCTGGGTTTAAGCCATCGTAGCCTTGGCGGAATTTTACTTATAGCCACCGTATTTGGTTTTGGTGGATCGTTTATTTCGTTATTTATGTCGAAATGGATCGCTAAAAAATCAACAGGCGCGCATGTAATTACGCAGCCTCGAAACGAAACCGAACATTGGCTTGTACAAACGGTATCTGCGCAAGCACAAAAAGCAGGTATTAAAATGCCAGAAGTGGCTATTTACGACAGCCCAGAAATGAACGCGTTTGCAACGGGCCCAAGTAAAAACAACTCATTAGTGGCAGTAAGCACAGGCTTAATGCACAACATGACCAAAGATCAAGCCGAAGCCGTACTTGCCCACGAAGTATCGCATATTGCTAACGGCGACATGGTAACGCTTACGCTAATACAAGGCGTGGTAAACACCTTTGTAATATTTGCCGCAAAAGTACTGGCTGGCATAGTAGATAACTTTATTAATAGCGATGAAGAAGAGGGTGGCAGTAGCTGGACATACTTCTTATTCGATATGTTATTCCAAGTATTATTTGGTGTACTAGCAAGCATAGTAGTTGCAAGTTACAGCCGTAAACGTGAGTTTGCAGCCGACAGCGGCGCAGCTAAATTAGTAGGTGCTGACAAAATGCGATCAGCCCTTGAGCGATTAAAGCAAAACCATCCTTCGCAATTAGAAGGCTCAATGATGGCCTTTGGTATTGCAAGTGGCAAAGGCATGGCTGAATTGTTTTCATCGCACCCACCGCTTGATGCGCGAATCGACGCACTTCGTAAGTAATTATGTAAAATAGTTAATATACTAAGCCAGCTTAATTGCTGGCTTTTTTATGTTTACGTGAAAATACCAAAATCGCATGCACTGTATTTATATACAGTACCCTGTGTTGCTTTATAAAATCGTTACTTTTTTAAGCTATATGTGTTTACGAAGTTATTATGTATAAGTAAACTAAAATAACTTAAAAGCCAGCAATGCCGCTGGTTTTAATACTTAACATTTAATACTTAACAAGGATGCTTATTGTGGTGGAAAAGATGCAGCAAACTAAAGAATGCATTATGTGTTTTAGCGCTATAGATTCACGGGCTAAAAAATGCCCGCAATGCACCTCACTTCAAGCTAAATATTCTAACTTAGAAAACAATCCCATTATTATTGGTGCATTGGCCTTAATTATTGTTGGTATTTTTGGGTTTATTTTTTATCAAAATATATATGTAGCAGGGCTTGAAGAACAAGCACAAAAAAACCTAACTGCTAATGTAAACCAAATAAGCACTAAAAATGAAACCGATGGTTTGTATGTTGCCTGTATAGGGAAAATAAAAAATGAATCAGATTTTTCGTTTAAAAATTTAAAGTTTAAGGTCGATTTTTTAACAGATCAAAACACTCTATTCGATACGCTATCAATAACCGACGAAGACCTAATTCTACTGCCTAATGACTCAACCAACTTTAGAGTAAGAGGTATTGCGCAAAAACAGGCGGCTAGTTATAACAATTGCCAAGTAACAATAACGGATGCTTGGGCTTATAAATAAAAATAAATTTTTACGATTAAAAAAACCAGCTAAAAAGCTGGTTTTTAATATAAATAAATCGTTATTACTGAGAAAGAATAATCTCGGTAATTCCCTCTGCAGAGAGTATTTCAATCCAGTAGCCGTCAGGGTCTTTAATAAAGGCTAAGCCTTTCATTGAACCATCATCTGGTTTTTTTACAAACTCTACATCGTATTTTGCAAAGCGCTCACTGGCTGCGTAAACATCCGGCACGCTAATACCAATATGGCCAAAGCCTTTAGGCTCTTGATTACCGCTGTGGTAGCCCTCAAAACTGTCATCGTTTTCAGTGCCCCAATTATGGGTTAACTCAATTAACGCAGGGCGACGAAACACCCATTCAGCTTTTTCCTTATCATCGCCTTCTGGCAACTCTTGTTCGTAGCCTAAAAAGTAAAGCGTAAACTTCATACCAGGAAAGTCATACTTACCTAAAAGCTTCATACCCAATACATTTTCATAAAATTCTAAAGACGGCTTTGGATCTTTAATACGCAACATAGTTTGCTGCATCACATAGCCTTGCGTGGCTTGTTCAATTTGCTCTGGAGATTCGTTATAGCTAGACATGGTGATCCTTACTGAAAATAATAAAGCGAAAGCATAGATATAGTACTTAATTTATCATAATCAACCGTATGATAAATTTAAACCACTGCTTTACTTATTAACCATTAATAGTGGAATTGACTGTCAAAACGGAGCTTTATAAATAGCACGTGTTATTTTCTAAGCCATTTTCCTAGGTTGATTAGGAATATGGATGATTTTTTACTTTCATAATTGCTAATAAACTATTGAAAACTGGGACGTTAAGATACAAATATGACTTTATTAGATGAAAGTACAAAAGAATTTGGCAGTATGAGCGTATTACTTCATAACACCAATACAGCAAGTTACTGTATTGAGTGGTTTAGTAAAATGACCGGAGCGTCGATTACCTTAGCAAGAGTTGAAGCTGGCAAGTATTTAGTTACCCGAAAGTGGGCAGCAGGGCGCGAACTAGATGATGTTACCAGTGACTTTAACCGCGCTAACCAAGCCATTATTCATTTTTTGAATAATGTTGATATAGCTAAGATGAACGAGCAAAGAGTCGCCGCAGCTAAACTTTACTGTATAAATTTATTTGTAAAAGCAGAAGGTTTGAGGCCTGTTACTAACCCTAATTTACCAAAACCAAGGCTGCAAGACGCTATAGGCAAAAAGGTGATAGTAAAGTCAACCTTAGGCAATTGCCAAATAGCTACCGGACTATTGCTACAGCTGGTGGGTAACCAAGTTGAAATTCAGGTAAACCCAGATAGCGCATTTGATGATCAACCAAGGCAAAAGTTTTACACTAAGCAAGTATCAATTTGTTAAAGTGTTTAACGGCCAATGCTTATAGGCAGTTTTACCTTAATGCTAAAGCCGCCTTGATTAGTAACCTTAAAGCTACCACCCAGCGCAATAGCTCGCTCTTGTATAAAAGCCAAACCATAGTGACCTGAGTTTTCTGTTGGTTTTACTTCGCTTCCGTTATCACTAATTTCTAATTTTATAAACTGACTATCCGTTTTAATATTTATAATAAGTTTGGTCGCGTTACTATGCTTAATACAATTGGTAACAGCTTCTTGGCAAATCCTGTAAACGGCAATTTCATGCTCTTTAGTGAGCGTATCATCTACATTAAAATTAACCTCATAGCTTATATTTGCTTTTGTAAGTAAACTTTTTAATCGCCCTTGAGTCATCGCATTTTGTAGCCCTAACTCGTCTAATTCACGAGGGCGAAGGTAGTGCATTAATTGGTAAACAGAATCGTACATAGAGTTTGCATTGCTTTTTAACGTAGCCACAAACGATTGTGTTTTTTCATCACAAAGGTGCGATAAAATAGCCAAGTCGGTTTTTAAAGCCGTTAAGTTTTGCCCAAGTTCGTCGTGTAACTCTTGTGAAAGGTGCTTACGCTCGTTTTCTTGCACGTTCACCATTTTAGCCCCAAGAAGGGTATTTTGATTAAGCTGCTTAGTCAGTGCACGGTTAATCTTTTTTAATTCAGTATTTTTACGTTTAAGCTCTGTAATTGCCGCGCCTAACACCATGCTGGTAATCGCATTAGCCAAAATAAACAACTGGCTAATATAGGTATTACTAGGCTCATGGGTCATGCTTGCTTCAACTATTATTAGTGCATTTATAAGTGTCGCACTACTTACTGCGCCAAGTACGCCAAAGCGATACGAAAACCAAATAATAGGTAATAACGATGCAAGGCGTAGTAATGGGTAGGTATCGGGCCGTATAAGGTATACAAGCATCGCAACAAGTAAAACAGTAGCTAACGTAACCGTTAAATTAGTTACTTTAAGTAATGCCGGGCGCTTTAACGAAAGGTTTAAAGAGTGAAGTAGCATAATAAACGGCGCAACTAATAACGAGCCTGTTATATCGCCAAGGCACATATTTAACTGATACTGTAATAGCTCTTTAGCAACCAATATGTTTGTAAATTCAAACGCACTAGAAAACAAAAACCACTTTATTGAGGTGCTCGCAACACACAATAAAATCAACGAAAGTATACCTAAACTATTATTAATACTTGGTGGCCAGCGGCTATGTTTAAACACATACACAAGGGCAAAAAAGCAAAGCTCCTGCCAAAAACCATGCAGTAAATTAAACTCCCAAACCCCGGTCATTGTATAACCTAAGTGAGCAGCCAAAGCACGAGACGATATCCACAACGTAATCCAATACCGAGTTGGCGAAAGCAAATAAAAAGCAATTTTTATCCCTGCAGGAATAAATATAGCGCTACTTTCAGGGACAGTTTCTAAATTAGCTCCAACCCAAAAAGCAGCAATACAGGCAATAAAATAAATTACGCCAACTACAAACTGCTTTGTAATTTCTTTAGCGGTTGCTGCAATAGAAAAATTAAAAGCAGGTAATGTACTAGGTAAGTTCATCTAACTGAATTACTCCTGCATCAATCGCTATTTTTAGCAGTTCAAACGATGTTGTTACATTAAGCTTGCTGTAAATATTAGCCTTATGCACATGCGCTGTTTTAGGCATTATTTCTAATTTTTGTGCTATTTGCTTTGCATTAAAGCCCTTTGCTAACAGTGGTAAAGCTTCGAGCTCTCGGTTAGTTAAAATAGTTAACGCTGAGTTTGGCGTATTTAAAGCAAAATTTACATCTTCACTTATATAGCGTTTACCTAATGCAACCGATTTAACTGCATCAATTAACTCCTCCGACGCAGAGCGTTTAGACACGTAACCAAGTGCGCCTAATCGTAGCGCATTACTTACATAAGGTTCGTAATCGTGCATGGAGGCAACAATGGTTTTAATTTCAGGGAAATTTTCGTTAAGGTAGGTTAAAAATGTAAGGCCGGTTTCTGATTCATTAAGTGATATATCAACAATAAATATATCGGGTTGTTCAAGCTCAACAGCCAGTTTTGCTTGGCTAACATTGCAGGCTTCTATTATTACTTCCCAGTCTGCTTGTAGCTCTAGTAGTTTTTTAAAACTGTCGCGTACTAATTGATGATCTTCAATTATTCCAATGTGCATGTATTTCTCCTTTTAAATTTATTATACATTGAAACAGATAACCAATAGCCAAAAAATTTATTAAAGTTAACTACCTAGCAAAAAAATGTACACTGTAAATGCTAAAGGAGCAATCACGTGCGGTATTTAACTATTTTAAAAGGGGAAGGTATGAAAACACTAAATATTATTTTTGGACTCGCATTACTCTTTGCTATTACAAATGCTAACGCAGTAGAGGGACTAATTTCAGTAAAAAGCCCTCTAAGCGCTAAAGCTACTATGGATAAGTTTGAGAATTTAGCAAAACAAAAAGGGCTAAATATATTTGCACGAATAGATCACGCAGCTGGTGTTAAAAAAGTAGAGCAACAACTACGCCCAACAGAGGTTCTTATATTTGGTAACCCCAAAGGCGGCACACCTCTTATGCAGTGCGCACAAACAATAGGTATTGATTTACCGCTAAAAGCACTGGTATGGGAAGACGCACAATCGCAAGTGTGGTTAAGCTATAACGATCCTACTTATATAGCTGAGCGCCATAACGTACCAAACTGTTTAGTTGCTACAAAATTAAGTAAAGTATTAGCTGCACTGTCAGATAAAACCGTTGGGCCATAAAACTAAATTTAAACAATTCATTAGCTAAATTAAGGATGATTTTGAAACAATCTTCAATCGTATTTTTAGCCGTAGTAAGCCTGTTTTTACAGGCTTTTTTGCTAATCTCGCTAACTAGTTTTTTTACAGGTATTTACAATGCTTATGTAGCATTTGCTGGTGCCGATCCTAAATTAATAGCAGGGCATATTTCATCAGGTATTGTAATTTCGTTAATACAAATTGCACCAGCAATAGTTGGCTATTTTATAAATTACATATTGTTTAAAAATAAACGTGTAAATGACTTTGCATTGCTTAAATCTGCTTTAAAATTTTATGCGTATCTATGGCTTTTATTTATCCCCATTGGTACGATTTTAGGTGCAAAGCTATTAACTCAATTAAAGAAAGATTAAATTTAATAGCGGCTTTAAAAATAAAGGAGTAAGCATGTTTTTTGATGATGTTCAGGGTTTAGTACGCGTACTTATTATTGGTGTACTGGGGTATGTAGCGCTAGTGTTTTGGTTGCGTGTATCGGGCAAGCGAACACTATCTAAATGGAACGTGTTCGACTTTGTAGTCACCATTGCGCTGGGCTCTATATTAGCGTCTGTTATTATTTCAAAAAGTGTCGCGCTGCTTGAAGGCATATTGGCCTTTGTTGTTTTAATAGGGCTGCAATATTTAATTACCTGGCTCAGTGTTCGCTCATCTAAATTTGCAGCTTTAGTAAAAGCTGAGCCCACACTGTTACTGAGTGATGGTGAATATTGCACGACAGCCCTTAAATCACAGCGCGTAACAAAATCAGAAATTCGCGCTGCTATTCGTGGTGCGGGTATATTAGCCATAGAAGATGTAGCCGCCGTAGTGCTAGAAACCGATGGCAGTTTTAGCGTACTTAAGCAAAATAACAGCGGGTTAAAAACCGCGTTAAGCGATGTAAGCGGGCATTAAATTAATACGCTAATAGTTATATTAACTAAGGCAGGTATATTACCTGCCTTATTTTGTATTGAAGCCTAATTTATTTAGCGTGCTGCTCTAATAAACTAAACGTAGGTAAGCGCCATTTAAAGCGTATTGACGCCATACGTATTAAGTAGCCTGCAACAAGGCTTACAATAATGCTGATGTTGTCATCAATATTGTAATGGTGCAGTGCCAAGAATAAGCAGGCAACAAGTAACGATACACTCGCGTATAACTCGTTATGTAATACAAGCGGCGCTTGGCGACATATTAAATCGCGCAGTAACCCACCAAATACGCCAGTAACAACTGCGGCCACTACACAAATACCGTAATGTAATCCCATATTTAGTCCCACTTGGCAGCCAATAATACTAAAGGCAGCTAAACCAAGGGCGTCTAGGCGCATAAATATACCTTTAAATTTAACCACCCATTTAGCCAGCCACGTAGTGACAATACCGGCAATACAGGTAATTAATAAATACTCAGGGTGTTGAACCCACGTAAGCGGGTAATTGCCTAGTAATATATCTCGTACGCTGCCACCACCAATTGCGGTCGCACTGGCTACTAGCACCACGCCAAACCAGTCCATTTTCATTCGCCCTGCGCTAAGTGCGCCAGTCATGGCTTCTGCGGTAATACCAATAATATAAACAACGGTTAGTAGCATGAGATAATCACTTGAAATTCGTGCGTAAAAATAAGGTGTGGATTGTATAGATAAATTAAGTAAATAACGAATGAAAAATCATACTAAAAAAGCATCATTCAGATAGAAATAACTAATAACAAAAACCAGTGTAAACAAGCTGTTAAGTTAATAAGTGGATGCGCAATGATTCATGTAAATTAAAGGACATATGGCCGCAAAGTATAAATAAAACAGGTTCGGTTTAGTTGTTTTTAGCGCGTTTGTTTTCAGCTAAGTTTAATAGATAAAGCGTGAAAATTAACGCAATATGAATAATTGGTTGCATGGTTTTAATTTAGGAACGTATAATAACAAGTGTTAACTAAATGGAATTTGCGTAAAACGCAGCTTAAGCAAAATAGGCGGATACATGCACAAAGGATTGTTAAAGACGTGGAAAACCGACAAAGGCTTTGGTTTTATTAAATCAGACACCTTAGAACACGACACGTTTATACACATATCAGCGCTCAAACATATGAGCCGTAAGCCTAAAGTTGGCGACACTATTTATTTTGAAGTAGCAACGCAGCCCGACGGCAAAACCAAAGCAATTAACTGCCGCATAGAAGGCGTTGCAGAACTTAAAGCACCTTACCAAAAATACAAACAACAGCCGTACCGCATTGCTAAATCTAATTTTGCCAGTAGCTTTTTAGGCAAAGTTGCCTCAATTGCGCTTATTGCTGCACTTTGTTTATATGCATTTAATAAATACAACACTCATTCAAACAGCCAAACTCCCGTTATTACGAATGACGATTTAGCCACCTTTGATGAAAAATATCCGAAAGTAGTTATTCCAAAAATCGTTATTCCAAAAAGCACGCAAAATTTTACGTGTGGTGGCAGGCAATATTGTACTGAAATGCGCTCACGAGAAGAGGCAGTATTTTTTATTAATAATTGCCCGAATACAAAAATGGATGGTGATGGCGATGGAAAACCTTGCGAGAGTGATACAAGGTTTTAAAGGCTAGGGCTATAAAGCCTTAAATAAAAATAGAATTAATTGCTGTGTATAGGTACAGTAATTTGAGTTTTGTCCCATAACATTATTAAAAGTCGTTTTGGGGTTAAATAACAAAGGTTACTGAATAGCAATTGTAATTACCTGTTTATAAATGAGTTGTTTGGTGTGATTATTGAACAACGTAATATACGGCGCTTTGGGGTGTTATAACCACCTAAAGTGGGGTTTAATAAGCTGTTAAATGTTTTCATATTTCCGAGGTTACTTTGAGTTCAAATTGTAAAATGTGTGATTCACTTGATGAGTTACAAGAGTCCCACATAATTCCACGCTCAATCTTTAAAAGTTTAAAAAGAAAAAGTGGTCAATTAGTTAAAGTAAATGGCGTGTCAGGAGTCCCGTTAATAAAGGAAAATTCTGATTTAAAAGAACCATTACTTTGTAAAAATTGTGAGCAATTTCTAAGTGCTAATTATGAACAATATGGTACTAGATTATTTAAAAATCCAAATGGTGTTACTAAAAAAGAAAATCATATTGAATTTGCTAATTTTGAATATGAAAAGTATTACTTGTATCTACTCAGCATACTTTGGAGAGCATCTGTTTCTACATTAGATGAGTATTCAGAAGTTTGGTTACCAAGCGAGTTATCAAATATATTAAAAAGTTGTCTGAAAAATAAAACAGTACAGATTAATAAAAGTTTACGGATAGATAACTTCTTTAGAGTATCTGTTTTTCGTTTAGTCGATAGTACTGGAACTCTTACAGATCAAGTTATAAAAGGTATTCTAACGACCATAATTGGCACTAAAAATTCAATTGGCGAAACAGAGTTTTATTTTGCCGTGGATGGTTTTTTAATTAAATATACTTTTACTGTGGGTAAAAGTGAGCTTGATGCTCGAACTTCGAAAAATATAGGGCAGTTAGATAACTCTACAGTACTGAAAGTTCTTAAAAAAGAAGTTACAGACTTTCCTGAATTAACCCAGCTTTTCAAAGAATTAATAAAAAAAGCCAAAAGTCGTAGCACAAACATTTAACAAGCCATTCAACAGGTATTATAGCCAACTATATTTTGCCCGTTAATAGGGGCGTTATGTTTAATATTGGAGTTTCGTATGTATAAAGAAAAATTAGGTATACCCGAACAACATGAATTTGTTAGAACAAGTAGTAAAAGCGAGCAACGTAAAGGTAGAGATACTGATATTTATGGGTACGATGAAAAAAATGCAGGTGGTGAGGTAATAGCAAAGTACGTTGTTAGAGATAGCATGAGTATTTATCCTCCTCAATCTACAACAGTGTCCTTTGTTAAATATGATTTTACTGGTGCTGAAGTAGACTCTGGTAATTTATAAGTAGGTATTTAAGTGTATAAATATTTGTTCGTTATATTTTTGGTTGTTAGTCTTCTGGTTATGTCACTAACAGCCTATCTTAAAGCAGAACCTAATTTTTTTGTGGGTAATATAATCCCCGAAATGATAGGTGTATGTATTGAGTTGCTAGTTATTATTTTTGTATTAGATAAATGGCAAAAGAGAGAAGAGAAAAATAAAAGTATCAAAGTAGAGAGGCGGTTACGAGAGTTTCTCATTTTCTTTTTAAAGCATAATTTCAAAGACTTTCCTCCATCTTGTCAGCCGGGTAATTTTTATGGCGAGGATCATCAACAGAATCAAGAATGTATTGCTAATTTAATTTCTAATATCGAACAGAATGGCTTGAAAGAATGTGCTGTTTTACAAGTTCAAAGTTATTGTGAAAGTGAAAAAGAGATATTCAATAATTTAATTCCCGTTGCATCAGATCTAACAAATGATCATTTTAAATCATGGGTGAGAATCGCATTTTTCATGAATGCTATATCAGCTAAAAGTGAAACGACTAGCCATGCATCGGTTAAGATCCTTCAAAATATTAAAAGATTTGATGATGAATCACATAAAAGTGGTTTGTATGTCGGTGCTTAATAAACATAACAAGGCAAAGCAAGCAGACGCATAGCGGTTGTCTCTGTTTTTGCTAAAACAAAAAGAACACAAAAACACAGACAACATACGCGATGTTGTTTGCGGCGTTATAAATTAAGGGAGTGTTACCTGATGCAAATTACGGATTAACAGTGACACCCATACTAAATTTTGCTCTTTTCAAAATTTAGGACTACGTTTTAGTTAGTACAAAAAACGAGCAGGGTGTCTTATGGCAATTGCAAGAAAGCGTCAAATAAGTTTGGTTGATACAAAGTACTACCACTGTATTTCGCGTTGCGTGCGTCGTGCATTTTTATGTGGCGATGACCACTTTACAGGCAAGTCTTACGAGCATCGCAGAGGCTGGGTTGAAGATAAACTGCTTGAATTAGCTAAGGTATTTTGTATTGATGTATGTGCTTATGCTGTTATGAGTAACCATACTCACTTAGTCCTGTATGTTGATGATAATCAAGCAAACAGGCTGAATGATAAAGCGATTGTTATTCGCTGGCATAAACTCTGTAAAGGCACAGTGTTAACACAGAAATATGTACGAGGTGAAAAGTTAAGTAAAGTTGAGCTCATGTTTTTCAATCAAACGGTTAAACAATACCGCGAACGCCTAGCCAGTATCAGCTGGTTTATGCGGCTATTAAATGAAGATATTGCCCGCAGAGCAAATAAAGAAGACAACTGCACAGGCAGGTTTTGGGAAGGGCGCTTTACGTCTCAAGCATTATTAGATGAAGCAGCACTTGCAGCTTGTATGGCCTATGTTGATTTAAATCCCATTAGAGCAAAAATGGCTAACACACCAGAAGAGTCAGACCATACCAGTGTACAAAAACGTTTAACTTTCGCGGCAGAAGGTAAACAGCCTAAACAGTTACTACGTTTTGCAGGTATGCCACGTCAGATTATGCCAAAAGGGCTGCCGTTTGAGCTTAAATCGTACCTTGAACTTGTTGAGCTAACAGGGCGAATAATACGAGAGGATAAACGCGGGCATATTAATAATATGAACCTTCCTTTACTCGAAAGACTAAACATATCCCCAGAAAACTGGTTAAAACTCACTACGCAATTTACACGCGTATTCCATGGTGCGGTAGGAAGACCCAATTCACAAGCAAGTTACTGTGAAAATTTAAACCGAAAGCGGCGAGCGAATATCAGTAACTGCGAAAAGCTACTCGCATAAACTTAAACTGCTCGGTAAAATTATACAGTAATAAATCACAACTGCATTATGCAGTTATTTTCATGCGTGTAATTTAGCTTTAATAGCAAGATTAACAATGACACCCATCCTAAATTTTGCTCTTTTGAAAATTTAGGACTACGTTTTGGTTAGTGCAAAAAATGAGCAGGGTGTCTTATGGCAATTGCAAGAAAGCGTCAAATAAGTTTGGTTGATACAAAATACTATCACTGTATTTCACGCTGTGTTCGTCGTGCATTTTTATGTGGAGAAGACCGTTTTACTGGTCAATCTTACGAGCATCGACGAGGGTGGGTTGAAGA
>NZ_JADYXM010000012.1:0-116989 GCF_015864305.1 Pseudoalteromonas sp. NZS71_1
GGATTACATCAAGGTCAGAAGTAATAATCTTCACTAAAAGACCGTATATATGACAGCAAACCTGTCCCTGCTATCGTTGAATGACACCTTGCAATACTGGAGGAGACCATATATGAACTCTAGATAATAAATCTATCTCAAGTAGAGTTCAGGTTAACTAATAGATAGCCTAGTTAAACTGGGTTATCTATATCTATAAATGTCACATCAAAACCATGCTCTTGAGCAAGTAACTCACCCAGAGCTTTTACACCATAGCGCTCTGTTGCATGATGCCCTGCGGCAAAAAAATCAATGTTTTGCTCACGAGAACTATGAATTGTTTGCTCCGATGCCTCACCCGTTAAATAAGCATCAATACCTTGCTCTGCAGCTAAATCAATATACCCTTGCCCACCACCGGTGCACAGTGCAATGGTTTCAATTTTTGTTGAACGCACTAAACTTGTGAGTGGGGTTCGATTTAGCACTTTTGCAATTTTATCGGCAAAATCTTCACCACTTAATGGTGTTTTTAAACGCCCTTTCATTGCTACGCTATTTGAAGTTGGCTCTAGCCCTGTTTCAATTTCAATATCCAATAACTTTGCAAGTTGCGCGTTATTGCCAACTGCTGGATGAATATCGAGTGGTAAGTGATAGCCAAATAAATTAATATCGTGTGCTAATAACGCACCTATACGACGCTTTTTCATTCCCGTTATTGGTTGGGATTCCCCTTTCCAAAAAAACCCATGGTGAACTAAAATAGCATCTGCTTGTTGCTCAATGGCAGCATCTATTAAAGCTTGACTTGCGGTTACACCCGTCACAATTTTTTTAATTTCGTTTTTACCTTCGACCTGTAAGCCATTTGGGCAAAAATCTTTAATTAATTGAGGTTTTAAAATGTCATTTAGGAGTTGGTTAAATTCTCTACGTTGCATATAACTTACCTTACTTAGCACTGAATTTTGTGCAAATTTTGGCGTTTATAGCCTTAAAATGGAAGGAAAATCGCAAAAAATTGAAAAACTGTTTTAAAATAGGTATAAATACCTCTTCTTTATCTGTGTTCACAACGTATAGGGTCTCTGATGAGCAAACTAGACAAAACAGAAGTGTTATCTGCCTTTGAAGCAGCGTACGAAACTGCCAATGGTAAAAAACCTGAAATCACAACTAAACCTGGTTGGTACAGCATTGATGGCGGTAAAAATTTACGCCTAGCTGACGTAGCAGAGCTTACTAAAAAGTTAAACTCTGGTAAAACAACTAAAACGAAAAAACCAAAAGCAGCTGCGCCTGTTAAAGCACAGAAAAAAGCGCCATTCACTGTTGTTACCGAAAACGAAGAAGGTTACACAGCGGAAGAACTTTGGATTGTAATTTTAGCTCGTAAAGATCATGACTGTCGCTTACCGCGCGGTGTTGTTTAATCAACATTTATGATTTTTAAAAGAAACCGCGTTAAGCGGTTTTTTTATGTGCGCGATTTGCTAAAAAATATCTAAAAATTATATTAATTATCGTCTTCCAACCTTAATTGCACCATTTAATCAAAAAAATAGAGCCTTATAAGTTGAGTAAGACTAAAAAAAGCGGCTATGTAGCCGCTTTCAAAAGATCAAAATAAATTATAACTTTTCGAAGTAAAGTGGTTCGCGCTCTTTTTTACCCACTTCACTCATTGTCTCTGCATTGAATAATCGACCATTGATCATGGTGTAATCTACTTTATCCGAATCTCGAATATTTTTAAGCGGATCGCCATCTATAACCATTAAATCTGCCAGTTTGCCCACTTCAAGGGAGCCTACGTTTTTATCAAGCCCTAAATACTTAGCCGGATCGAGTGTTGAAGCACGTATAGCCTCAAGCGGTGTCATTCCGCCTTGTGCAAACATCCACATCTCCCAGTGTGCACCTAAGCCTTCACGCTGACCGTGAGCACCTAAGTTAACTAATACACCTAGGTCTTGTAGCTCAGCAGCAACGCGTGCGTTATTAAAGTGATTATAGTGATGATCGGGCGCTTTAATGCGGCGCATAGAGCGTGGTAATAATTGATTTTTTGGCACAAATTTACTTAAACGCGGGTGATTCCACACATCAGTTTTATCGTACCAGTAGTTCTCACCCCAAATGCCACCATAAGCCACTACAAGTGTTGGTGTGTAACCTACATCACTTTGCGACCATAACTGCTTTATATCGTCATATATGTGCTCTACGGGGATTGAATGCTCAATACCTGTGTGTCCATCTACAATCATACTTAAGTTATGTTGTAATAATGAGCCGCCTTCAGGGACAACCATCATTTCAAGCATCCGGCCTGCTTCAATAACTTGTTGGCGCTGCTCTCGGCGTGGCTGGTTATACGATTTAACACTAAACGCCCCTACTTTTTTAAGGCGCTCTAAATGAAATTTAGCATCGTCTAACGAGTCAATATGCGACGTATAACCTGGCATATTTGCGCCATATAAAATAGTACCCGTTGAGAAAATACGCGGGCCAACAATCATGCCTGCCTTTTGCATTTCGCTTGCGGTAAATATTTCTGAGGTATCGTTTGATGGATCGTGAATTGTAGTTACACCCAGCGCTAAACCTGCAAAGTTTTTCCAGTTTTGCTGAGGTATAATTTCGTCACTTGCTTGCGAGCCATGTGCATGAGCATCAACAATACCAGGCATAATAGTTTTACCTGTTACATCAATAACCTCAGCACCTTTAGGAATGCTTATATCGCTGGCTGTACCAATTGCTTTAATATGCTTGCCATCAGTGATAATTACACCATTTTCAATAACCTTTTCGCCGTCCATAGTTATAATTTTTGCACCAGTGAGCGCAATCATACCTTTAGGCTCTGCCATTTTTTTACTGAAACCGATATTATCGCCACTTTTCACTTTAAAGTCGGCATCTTCGGCTTTGTTAATGGCAAACATCCCCTCAAGGCTTGCATGATAAAGCTCAGGCCCTAATGTCCAATAAAGTTTGTTGCTCTTAGCACTCCAGCTAATGTTTTCACCAGCACGTACCGATAACTGCTCTATTGGAAATTGACTGTCTTTAGGCCCAATATTAATTGTTTTACCACTTTGAACAAACGGCGTTACAAATACTTTAAATCGCTCAGCAAAAGCCAGATATTGCCCATCTGGTGATACTCTAAATTCAGTCGCATGCTCTGACTCGTATAGTTTGCGAACTTTTTTACTTTCAAGCTCAACTACACTAAGCGTTGGTTTTGGCCAAGGACTCATTA
Organism: Pseudoalteromonas sp. NZS71_1; assembly: GCF_015864305.1. Lineage (NCBI taxonomy): Bacteria > Pseudomonadati > Pseudomonadota > Gammaproteobacteria > Alteromonadales > Pseudoalteromonadaceae > Pseudoalteromonas > Pseudoalteromonas sp. NZS71_1. Next base: position 3,260 of record NZ_JADYXM010000012.1, read on the forward strand.
TAAAAACGCGATCGTTTGCATCTCCAAATTGTGGTTGATAACCACTTTTTGAAATAAGCTCACTTTTACCGCCTTTTGCGCTTACGCTATAAACCCCCGGATTAAGTGACCACTTAGGGTTTAAAATACTGCCCCCCGTGGCTTTTCGATAAACAACCGTTTTCCCATCTGGACTAAACGTAGGCTCTACGTACTTGCCAGGCTCTTTAGTTATTGTATCGCCACGACCACTGCGCACAGACACAACCCTTACAGACCCTTGTTTGTTGTCATCCCATGTGGTGTAAACTATTTTTTTACCATCGCGAGAGTACTGTGGAAATAATTCGTAATGATCAGTTTGCTTTGTTAAACGCTTAATTTTACCCGACTCTAAATCGCGTTTATAAATATGCCCAAGCGCTTCAAAAATTGCCGTTTCGCCATCGGGGCTTACTTGCACATTACGCAGCATTTTTACATCAAACTCATCAGTATCTAAGTTTTGTGTAAAGCGCACCGCTTTTTGAATTTTTTTAGTAGTTTGCACTTTAAAAGGAATGGTTTTAACGGATTTGTCTGCAACATCTAGCTTGTGAATTGTACCACCAGCCCAAAATACTAACTCTTCGTTATCGGGTGTCCATGCAATAGTTGGGTATACACCATGAATAGCCCATGTTTCTTGCATATCTCGCTCAAGCTTATCGTAAAGCTTAGTGTGCTCACCGCTAGTTAAGTCATATAAATACAAGCTAGTTTGAAAGTCATCACGCTTTATATAAGCAAGTTTTTTACCATCTGATGATGGTGTAGGCCTAATAGCACCGCCCATCGTATCGATTATGGTTTCAATTTCACCCGTTTCACGGTCGTAGCGCTTAATTTTATAAATGCCCGCTACAGAATCCTTTGAATAATGAAAGGTTTTACCGGGTGTTGCATCATGCGAAAAGTATACATAACGACCATCAGGTGAAAACATTGGCTCACCTAAATCTTTTTGATCGTTCTCGCGTTTTGTAAGCTGTACGCCCTTACCACCCGCTTTGTGATACAACCACACTTCACCTGCTCCCAATGAGCGGCTAGCTGTAAAGTGTTTACGCGCAACTAAGTAGTCGCCATCAGGACTCCATGCAGGACTATTTAGTAATCTAAAGGTTTCATCGGTAACAGCGTGTTGATTTTCACCATTTAAGTCCATTATCCAAATGTTATCGCCACCACCTTGATCGGAGGTAAACGCAATACTTTTGCCGTTAGGACTAAAGCGTGGTTGCATTTGCCATGCAATATCAGAGGTGAGCTTTGTGGCTGTACCACCACTCATTGGCATAGTATAAATATCGCCAAGTAAGTCAAACACCACGGTTTTACCATCAGGGCTAATATCTATATTCATCCATGTGCCCTGATCAACGCTAATTGCAGCGTCAACAAATTGCCCCTTAGGTGAATCTACTTGCCATTTTTGTTCGTCTTTTTCAGCGGCATTTACCTGCCCTATCGCTAATGACACCGACAGCGCCAATACTGTATGAAGCATTTTTTTCATGCGTTTCTCGCTTGTTATTGTTGCAGTAAAAACTATTTCACATGATTGCAACAAAAACAAACGCAACTTGCCAGCGTTATATGATAAAGCGCGGTTTATGTAGGTTTAATGCCAAACAATAGGGTCAAATTGATAGTAATTAACTAGCATACTGTAAATTTCAGGATCGTATCGGCGAAGCTCTGCAGGTTTTTCGAGGAAGGTTTCGGTGAGTACAGCAAAAAACTCAGCTTCGTTAGTCGCACCATAGCTGTGAATAACATGCGGCATGCTATAGGCAACATGGCTTTTTAACTGGGTGAAAGCACGGCTAAATACTCGGCCCCACTCTTTGTAATCTGCTGAGCTTTTTAAAATGGGTGTGCCCGTTGTTTTACCTGTTTCTTGATCGAGTTGATGCGCAAACTCATGAAATACCAAGTTATGTCCATCGCTTGGTAAACGATTACCCTCAAGTACATCATGCCAGCTTAAAACGAGCGTGCCGCCAGGCCATGACTCGCCTAGTCTTACCGTATTATGGTAACTCACAAGTCCTGCACTATCGCGAGTTGATTGCGGAGCATAATAAGCACTTGGATATAATAAAATTTCTTTTACATTTCTATATAACGGCCACGGTTTATTAAGTACTAATACACACGCATCGGCGGCAACAATTAACTTCATTGCAGACGTTAGCCTTAAGCCATCACAACCGACAAAGCGTTTTTCGTTTAAAAACCACGTAATATGTCGCTCTAATTTTTCTCTGTCGGCGTCGGTCATTTTTTTATAGATGGGCATGCAACGCAGTAAAATATCTTTTTGCTGCGAATTTAAAGCAAAGTCTTTATATTTACTGCGCCATAATCGGTTTTGAATTGATGGCCAACGCCAGAAAATCACCACAAAAAGAATTAAAACAACAATTAACAGTCCATTTATCATGGGGATTTCCTGAGCTAAGGTATGGTATATAAATATGTCCAGCACACGTGCTTTTCAAGCATACAAGGTTATGTATTTGAATATAAAGTAATTCACATCGCATTGCTTATAGATTACTTATAGATTACTTATAGATTACTTATAAATTATTTACTGCTTTGCACTGCCGTTACTGATGTGTTTAAAGTTAATTTTTGCAAAAGGTATCAAATGTACCCTGCAATGTGTTTATAAATTTCGCTACGTGCAAACCATCCATTAATGAATGGTGTACATCGATAGCTAAAGGCATTGTGCCTGTGTGTTTATCAAACTGACCAAATACAAATTTAGGAATGCCTAAACTCTGCCCTTCACTAAATGCATGCGAAAACGCACTAAAATTCAGCCACGGCAAAACAGATATATGAATTAAATCTGCCTGCCCTTCTGTTTGAGCAAATGCATCAGAAAATAACGGCTGTAATTTCGCTTTTTTGCTTACGTCACTTGCATGATTTGTAAACTCTTTAAACTCGCCTGTGCTGTTAAAATAACTAAAAACAAACGTATCGTTTTCAGACAACTCAACCACACTTGCGCGAACACTGTTAAGTAGCCATGGCTTACTGTCTATTATACGTAGCATTATTGAATCGTACTCATGGCACGCTTTTAAGGTGCAATATACATACGCTTGAAAAAAAGAAAATTGATTGGTTTTGCAATAGTCGTAAAGTGCTTGAGCATCTAAACGCACACACACATTAAAATAAGGCTGAGAAAAGTGTTTAAATAATTCAAAGTGTTGCTTTCTAGGCCAATTATCTAAATCGATAGGCTGCATGAGAGAAGTTGAGGGAGTCATAATTTGCCGCACAAAATTAAAAATAAAGTGTACCGCTGTTCAGTAATAATTGCATTAGGGTCTGTTGATCTTTCAAGGTTAAATCCGCAAAGATCAACACCCCTTAACTTACAGATAAACAAAGGGTGTGCACTTGCACACCCTTATATAAATTAGAACTTAGATCACAGACCGTTTTTAATGATCTCTTGCGCTAATTCGTCAGCAATTAAATGCGTTGATTTTTGCTCTTTTTCGCTACGGGCAAAGATTTCCGTTAACGTATTAAAAATACCTTCAACATGTTTATTAGACGCTGCTGCACTGTAACCTTCTGGCGCTGTTTCGTAATAAACATTAATAATACCACCAGCGTTAATTACGTAATCTGGTGCATATAAAATGCCTTTTTCACGAATAACTTCACCGTGGCGAGACTCTGCCAGCTGATTATTAGCACAGCCTGCAATAATAGTCGCTTTTAAACGCGGTATCGTTAAATCGTTAATAGTTGCACCTAATGCACAAGGTGCATAAACATCAACATCTAAGTCGTAAATTTCATCAATGCCAACCGCAGTCGCGCCAAAATCATTAACTACGCGATCAATTGCAACTTGGTTAATATCTGTTACAAACAACTCAGCGCCCGCATCGGCTAAATGCTTACATAAACCATATGCAACAGCACCTAAACCTTGAACAGCCACTTTCACACCTGCAAAATCTTGATGACCACGTTGATGCTGTAGCGCTGCTTTAATTCCTAAAAACGTACCGTATGCTGTAAATGGCGATGGGTTACCACTTTTACCTTCAAGACCCAGTACGTAATTAGTTTCTTTATTCATAATAGCTACATCAGCACATGTGATGTTTACATCTTCTGCTGAGTAATAGCTGCCATTTAATCGCTCTAACTGGCGGCCAAATGCACGGAATAATTGCTCAGATTTAATTTCTTTCGCGTTACCTATAATTACAGATTTACCACCACCAAATGGTAAGCGCGCAACTGCATTTTTATAAGTCATGCCCTTTGATAAACGTAGCACGTCGTAAACAGCATCTTCGTCGTTCGCATAATCCCACATTCTACATCCGCCAACAGCAGGACCTAGGTTGGTATTATGTACAGCAATAATTGCTTTTAAACCCGACTCTTCATCAGAACAAAAAACCACTTGTTCATGGTTATCAAATTCAACTCGATTAAACACAGCCACTTAAAATACTCCGAAATAGTTAACCCGTGAGAGGGTATGCGCGCTGGAAATTGCCGAGACTTTATCACTTCATATTCGAGTTCGCTATACTCGCAGAAGATAAAACCAATGAAAACATCAAGCTTAAATTAAATAACCGGATTAAAACTATTGTATAGATAAAAAATTCACAAAATCGTCATTTGTAAGTTTTAAAAACTATAAATAGAACAACCACACCAACTTACGTTTACGTGAACGTAACACAAATATTGCGTGTAAAGTTTAATATACAAGTGCTGCTTGCCCGCCACGTACTGCTGCCTATGGGTTTCCAGTAAAAAGTGAGCTTTCTCGCAAACTGGTCAGAGCTGTAAACTTGGTAATGACTCTATTTAAAAAAACAAAAAAGCGAGCACTAGGCTCGCTTTTTAAAAATACAAAACGTACGTTATTTTAGCTTGCTATCAAGCTCTTCTATTTTAGCTTTCCAGATTGCAGGGCCTTGTGTATGCGCATTGGCGCCTTCACTGTCTACTGCAACGGTCACTGGCATATCTTCTACTTCAAATTCATAAATAGCTTCCATACCTAAATCTTCAAAAGCAACTACGCGTGCTTTTTTAATCGCTTTAGATACTAAGTAAGCTGCGCCGCCTACAGCCATCAAATAAACAGATTTATGCTCTTTAATAGACTCAACAGTTGCAGGGCCACGTTCAGCTTTACCAATCATGCCTACAATGCCTGTTTTTTCTAGCATCATATCGGTAAATTTATCCATGCGAGTTGCCGTTGTAGGGCCAGCAGGACCAACTGCTTCATCGCGTACCGCATCAACAGGACCAACGTAATAAATAAATTTATTATCAAAGTCTACGCCTTTTGGTAAACCTTCACCTGAATTGATCATATCTTGCAGACGTTTATGCGCTGCATCACGACCTGTTAAAATAGTGCCCGAAAGTAAAACAGTTTCGCCCATTTTCCATTCTTGAACATCTTTTTTAGTCAGTGTATTTAAGTCAACACGACGTGTTCCTTCGCCCACTTCAAATGTTACTTGTGGCCAATCTTCTAGCTTAGGTGCTTTTAAATTAGCAGGGCCAGAACCGTCGAGTGTAAAATGTACATGGCGAGTTGCCGCACAGTTAGGGATCATTACTACAGGTTTTGAAGCCGCATGCGTTGGTGCTGTTTTAATTTTAACATCAACAACCGTTGTTAAACCGCCTAAGCCTTGTGCGCCAATACCTAATTTATTAGCACGGTCAAAAATTTCTAAACGTAGCTTTTCTTCAGTCGTTTCTGCGCCACGTTCCATTAGTTCATGGATATCAACCGGGTCCATTAACGACTCTTTAGCCATTACTGCCGCTTTTTCAGCCGTACCACCAATACCTATTCCTAGCATGCCTGGCGGACACCAACCAGCACCCATTGTTGGTAGTGTTTTTTCTACCCATTCAGCAACATCATCTGACGGGTTTAACATAACCATTTTACTTTTGTTTTCAGAGCCGCCACCTTTAGCCGCAACCATTACTTCTACTTTACCACCCGCTACTAAATCGATATGTACAACCGAAGGCGTATTATCTTTCGTGTTTTTACGCGTGCCAGCAGGGTCTGTAACAATAGATGCACGTAAAGGGTTATCTGGATTCAAATATGCACGACGAGTACCTTCATCAACCATTTGTTGAACGGTTAAATCTGTTTTATCCCACTTAACATCCATACCTACTTTAACAAAACAGGTAATAATACCGGTATCTTGGCAAAGTGGACGCTTGCCTTCAGCCGACATGCGTGAGTTAATTAAAATTTGTGCAATGGCGTCTTTAGCCGCTTTACTTTGTTCTTTGTTGTAAGCTTTCTCGAGAGCTTGAACAAAATCAAGTGGGTGATAGAACGAAATATATTGCAATGCATCTTCAATGCTATCAATAAAGTCTTGCTGACAAATTGTACTCATAGTGGTTCCTTAAGTTACCGTTACGCGTTGTCGCGTAATCTAAATCAAACCGGTGACGGTGGTTTGCACTGTTTTTTACAGCTTAGTGCTGCCAAAAAATTTGACTTATGATACCCTCCCAGCCCGTTTCGAGCCAGTTCTTAAAGGGGCAGTAAATGCTAAACAATAAAAAAAATTGTATTAAATTAGGCATAACACAAAACTGCATTGACGTTTTTGCGCATTTTTCACATTTGCCTTATGCAATTCTATTAGATTCTGCAAATAGTAATCATATAAACAGCCGTTTTGATATTATTGCCATTGAGCCGCAAAGTACCCTTGAAGTAAAAAATAATAAAAGCTTTTTAAATAATATAGAAAGTAGTGATAACTGCTTTGAAATTATGAATAATGAGCTTTCGCATCTTGATAAAACAAAAGCCGGTTACGATTTACCCTTTAACGGCGGCTGGCTTGGCTACTTTGGCTACGACCTAGGCCGTACAATTGAAAACATCCCCACTCGTGCTATCGAAGACATTAACCTTCCCCAAATGGCTATTGGCCTTTACTTAGATGCCCTTATTTACGACAAGCAGCAACAAAGCTGGTTTTATGTATCGCAGCCAAACACCGATCGATTAGCGCTTTATCAACAATATTTAAATACACACGTTAACTCCCAAGTTAATACACAGTCCTTTGCCCTAAATAGCGACTGGCAATCAAATATGAGCGAAACGGAATACGCTGCAAAGTTTGCCCAAATTGAGGAGTATTTAAAAAGTGGCGATTGTTACCAAATTAATTTAGCGCAGCGCTTTAACGCTCAGTTTGAAGGCTCCCCTTGGGCAGCTTATATTAAACTGCGTGAGGCAAATAAAGCGCCGTTTTCAAGCTTTATAAATCACCCTCAAGGGGCTATTTTATCAATTTCTCCTGAGCGCTTTATATCTGTAAACAATAACGTTGTAGAAACCAAGCCAATTAAAGGCACACTGCCGCGAAAAGCAGATGCACTAGAGGATCAACGCCAAGCGAAAATACTCGCAGCATCAGCTAAAGATCGCGCTGAAAATGTAATGATTGTTGATTTACTGCGTAACGACTTAGGCAAAGTGGCAAAACCTGGCAGCGTTCACGTCCCTTCCCTTTTTGCTATTGAAAGCTTTCCGGCAGTGCATCATTTAGTAAGCACGGTAACCTCAGAACTTGATGAAGGTAAAACAGCGGTCGATCAGCTAAAAGCGGCTTTTCCGGGTGGCTCAATCACCGGTGCGCCCAAAATTAGAGCGATGGAAATAATTGAAGAATTAGAGCCGCATCGCCGCAGCATTTATTGTGGCTCAATTGGTTATTTAAGTGCCTGTGGCAATATGGATACGAGTATTACGATTCGCACTTTGGTATGTCACCAACAACAAATTTACTGTTGGGCAGGTGGCGGAATCGTAGCTGATTCTAAAGTCGAATTGGAATATCAAGAAACATACGATAAAGTAAATAAAATTCTTCCTTTACTAAAACAGTAGGTCGCTTTGAATAGTGAGCACATTATGGCGCGTTTTCTGTTAAGCCCTACAGCTGCGCCAAATCAATTAAAAGACACACGTAAAAAACGCGCTAGCGCGGTTATGCTGCCAATTATTGATATAGATAACCATGCACATATTTTACTGTGTAAACGCCCTACTTATTTACACCATCACCCCGGGGAGATTTGTTTGCCCGGAGGTAAGTTTGAAGTAAGCGACATTACCCTTCGCACCACAGCCCTTCGCGAACTAAAAGAAGAGCTAAATATTGCCCAAAGCAACGTTAATGTATTAGGTCACTTACCTGAGTATTCAACCTTAACGGGTTTTAGTATTAGCCCCTATGTAGGTTTACTCAAAAAAGACACCACCTGGGAAAATGACTATAATGAAGTACAAGCGAGCTTTTTGCTCTCTGTCACTGAGTTAAATAACGAAGCTAACTGGCAACCCTTACCTTTTCAACGATTTGGGAAAACGGTTATTTTGCAAGGTTTTAAAACGCCGCATGGTTTACTTTGGGGTGCGACTGCAAGCATTATAAAAAACTTTACAAAACAACTCGCCTTACCAGTTTAAATCTTCGTTATTAGTAGTTACACAATCACAATTCCACGTTATCATGCTCGACCGTTCAAAGAGCAGCTTCGTGCTGATAAAACAAAGTAGAGACACACACATTATGATCAGTGCATTTGATATGTTTAGCATTGGTATTGGCCCTTCGTCATCACACACCGTTGGCCCAATGCGCGCATCACGCTTATTTGTTAATGACCTACAAGAACAACAATTATTAGCAAATGTTACCGATATTAAAGTAGAGCTTTATGGCTCTCTTGGTCAAACAGGTGTTGGCCATGGCTCGGGTAAAGCCGTAATTCTTGGTTTAGCCGGTTACGATCCTGAAACAATTGATGCCGATTTAGTCGACGACATTTTAGCAACCATCGAAAAAGATCAGGTTATTTATCTAAACAAAACACACAAAGCTAAGTTTCCAAAACAAGGTGCTATTGTTTTTCATCGTCGTAAAACACTGCCTAAGCATTCTAATGCAATGGAAATTATCGCCTCAAACAACGGCGAAAAAGTTTACAGCAAAGTATATTACTCTATTGGCGGTGGCTTCATTGTTACCGACGAAGAGTTTGAAAACGAAAAACAGGCAGCCCTCGATATTAGAGAAGAAAATCCAGCCCCCTTCCCATTTGGTAGCGCAAAAGAACTACTAGAGATGTGTAAAGAGTCTGGGTTTAGTGTTTCTACCTTGATGATGAAAAACGAAAAAACACTGCGCACTGAAGACGAAGTAAAAGACACATTGTTCCATATTTGGAAAGTAATGATGGCTTGTATTGACCGTGGTATGCGCACCGAAGGTATTTTACCTGGCGGCTTAAAAGTAAAACGCCGTGCGCCCAGCTTATACTTAAAACTAAATATAGAGGTCAGTAACGACCCGCTTCGTGCAATGGACTGGGTTGATTTATTTGCCCTTGCCGTAAACGAAGAAAACGCTGCAGGTGGCCGTGTAGTTACCGCACCAACTAATGGTGCTGCGGGTATTTTACCGGCTGTGCTTATGTACTATCACACATTTGTGAAAGAAGTAGACCGCGATATAGCCACGCGTTATTTATTAACCGCTGCTGCTATTGGTATTTTATATAAAAAGAATGCCTCTATATCGGGTGCCGAAGTAGGTTGCCAAGGTGAAGTCGGCGTTGCGTGCTCTATGGCTGCAGGCGCATTAACAGAAATTGTTGGTGGCAATGTTGTGCAAGTAGAAAACGCAGCAGAAATTGGTATGGAACATAATTTAGGCCTAACGTGCGACCCTGTTGGTGGCTTAGTACAAGTACCGTGTATCGAACGTAATGCAATGGGCGCTATTAAAGCAATTAACGCTTCACGTTTAGCTATACGTGGCAGTGGCGAGCAAAAGGTATCGCTTGATAAAGTGATTAAAACCATGCTTGAAACTGGTAACGATATGAAAACTAAATATAAAGAAACCGCTCGCGGTGGATTGGCTGTTAATATTATCGAATGTTAATCAGCTCGCTATAAAAAGAAAAAGCCGCCTATTTTTAAAATAGGCGGCTTTTTTATTATTCGTTTAATGTAGTGACATTATTTAACGGGTAACTCTATATCTGCAAATAACTTATCTACGTCATCTTGGTTACGTAATAAGCTTGCTCGCTCTACTCGCTCTTTAGTTAAGTGCGGTGCAAAACGTTCGATAAAATCATACATATAAGTACGCAAAAAGCTGCCCTTTCTAAAACCAATTTTGGTCGTACTAGCTTCAAATAAGTGGCTTGCATCAATACACACTAAATCGGTATCGCTTACTTGATCTATCGCCATTGAAGCAACAACACCAACTCCTAAACCCAGTCGTACGTATGTTTTTATAACATCAGCATCGGTTGCGGTAAATACAATGTGTGGTTCAAGCCCGTGTGCGCTAAACGCTTTATCTAACTCTGAGCGGCCCGTAAAACCAAATACATATGTAATGAGTGGATATTGAGCAATATCAGCAACGGTTAAACTATTTGCCTTTTTAGCCAACGGATGGTCTTTAGCGACAACAATACTGCGATTCCAATGGTAGCAAGGCAGCATAACTAAATCTGAATACAAATGCAGTGCTTCTGTTGCAATAGCAAAATCGGCATCACCGCGTGCTGCAGCATCCGATATTTGCTGTGGAGTACCTTGGTGCATATGAAGCGATACCGCAGGGTATTTTTTCATAAACCCTTGAATTACGTTAGGCAAAGCATAACGAGCTTGGGTATGTGTTGTAGCAATATTTAGCTTACCTTGATCAGGTAGCGTATGCTCATTAGCAACGGCTTTAATACCTTCTACCTTAGAGAGTATTTCACGAGAAATATTAATAATATCTTCGCCGGCACCGGTTACATGCGTTAAATGCTTACCACTGCGACCAAAAATTTGCACACCCAACTCATCTTCTAACATGCGTACTTGTTTAGAAATTCCTGGCTGCGAGGTAAATAAACTCTCAGCAGTCGCTGAAACATTTAATTTATGATTTTGTACTTCTACGATGTATCTGAGTTGTTGTAATTTCATGGCTGCAAATTTTAACGTTATTATTCATATTATTTATAAAGGCAATACCGCTTAAAACCAAGTGTTATTTACGTAAAATAGCACTTTAGGTCTTTAGGTGTGCAATTATCTGATTAGAGCTCAAGGCTAGCATAATAAATATGCTTCAGGTAGCGATGATTATTCAGCTTTAGTTTATAAGCCCTTAGGCTTACTGCAGTTTATAAAGAGCTCAACCTATCAATTTTTTGGTATATTTTTTAAGTTAATCGGCGCAAAGCTACCCTGTTAACGTATATTTAATGTAAGATTAAATAATTAGGTTATATATCCGAGAATTACACCATGATCGTTTCTATTATAATAGTGCTTATAGTTGCATTGATTGTGATTGCACTTTGGGTAAGTGCTGTACAACAACACAAAGAAAAACAAGAGGCAGAACGCCGAAAAGAGCTTACAAAACAAAAAGCTATAATAGAAGAAACAGAAGAGGCACTAATGAATAGTGCTAACATCCCCCTTTCTGAAAATCTAATTCGTACATTACAGCGCCGTATTTACGAAGCCTTAAATACAATGGTTACTAACTCGCAAACATCTAAAGCACTTAAAAGCCGCTTAAGTGAAGCAAAAACGCACTTATCTAATCCAGTTCAAGATAATAGCAGTGAAGCTTTAACGCTACCGAGTAATGACAAACAACTTGTAGGCCTAATTCAAGGCATTAAAAAATTACGCTCAATTTTACGCTCTGAACACAGCAAAGGTCGTATTGATAGCCAAGTTTTTGTTCTTGAAGATAAACGTCTCGAAAAACTACAACTGCGTATTAATATTGAAAGCCAAATAAAACGGGGCCTATCTGCCCGCTCAGCCAGTATGGTTGGTTCTGCAAGACAGTATTTTGAAAAAGCGCAGGCAACACTCAGCGCAGTTACCTACTCTGACGAATATGTAACAACAAAACGGCTAGAAGTTGAGGGTTACTTAGAGGCAATTAGTGTTGAACTGCGAGCTTCTAATGCAAGCGCACTTAAAAAGAAAACAGAAGAAGAGCAAGACGACTTAGATATACTGTTTGCTCCTAAAAAGAAATGGTAGTGCTTTTATAAAAGCATTAAAAAAGCCTGCACAAATTAAAATTTGTGCAGGCTTTTTTGTGTTTTTTATTAGCTATTAAGACAAAAATGCAAACTTGAAAACAAACAAGGCTGTTAATATCCAAACACTAATACTGACTTGATCTTGCTTACCGCACAAGACTTTAACCGCCGTATAAGATATAAAACCAAGTGCAATACCGTGCGCAATCGAAAACGTTAATGGTGTCATTAGTAATACCACAGTAACAGGAATTGCATCGGTCATATCATCCCAGTTTACAAACTTTAAATTTTGCAGCATCAGAACAGCGACATATAAAATAGCGCCTGCCGTAGCATAAGCCGGTACCATTTGTGCAAGCGGTGCAAAAAACATCATTAGTAAAAAGCAAATGCCTACAACTACAGCTGTTAAGCCAGTACGTCCGCCAACAGATACACCAGCAACCGATTCTATATACGATGTAGTCGTAGACGTACCTAGCATCGCACCTGCAATTGTTGCTGAGCTGTCAGCACTTAATGCGCGCCCTAAACGAGGCATGTTACCTTTTTCATCAGCTAAACCTGCTTTTTGAGTTACCGCAACTAATGTACCCGAAGTATCAAAAAGATCGACAAACAAGAAAGCAAAAATAACACTCATCATTGATATATCAAAAGCGGCTGCAAAATCTAGCTGCATAAAAGTAGGCATTATTGATGGTGGCATAGCCATAACACCGTGATATTCAACAAGCCCCAAACTTAAAGCAATGCCAGTCACTAATAAGATACTAATAAGCACGCCACTTTTAAAATCGCGGTATAAAAGCGCTGCAATTACAAAAAAGCTTAATATAGCCAATAACGGCCCTGGAGAAGTAATGTCGCCCAACTGTACTAATGTTGCCGGGCTTGAGACAATAATGCCTGCATTTTTAAGGGCAATTAATGCTAAAAAAGCACCTATACCCGTTGCGATTGCTCGCTTGAGCACCAGAGGTATGGCATTAATAATCCACTCTCTGACTTTAAATAAGCTTAAAAACAAAAATATACAACCCGACATAAATACAGCCCCTAACGCGGCTTGCCAGGTATAACCCATTCCTAATACGACACCATACGTAAAAAAGGCATTTAGTCCCATACCAGGCGCTAATGCTAATGGATAGTTAGCCCATAAACCCATTATAAAACAGCCTATCGCAGCTGCTATACATGTCGCTACAAATGCAGCCCCTTGATCCATCCCAGCCTCTGCGAGCATAGCCGGGTTTACAAATACAATGTATACCATAGTTATAAAGGTAGTTAGGCCAGCAACGCATTCGCGTTTAACTGTTGAATTATTTTCGCTCAGTTTAAATAAGGCTTCGAACATAATAAACTTGTGATAGTAAAAAGTGGCGAGATTTTAACATAAAAATTATCTTTTACAGGACATTTTACCTTGCTATATACTAAACTGTTAAAGTAGTTAAAATAATAAATGAACCAATATGCTTAAAACAACACCTTGTGAGCAAGACTTAGAGCAACAGCTAGATAATATTTTAGGTTTTGTTACTCAACCCGAAAATACCTCTGTGCCCGTTGATAATAAAAAAGATGAGCAAAGTACGTTAAATAAAGCCCTATATTATTTAAAAAATAATCAAGCTCCATTGGCTGCAAAATGGATGCGACTTGCTGCAATGGCGGGAAACCATAGAGCACAGTTTTATTTAGGTTTATTTTTTGTGAAAGGTGAAGGCGTGCCACAAAGTGTATTTCATGCTGTAGCTTGGTTAAGCTTAGCAAGTAGCCAAGGGTACGCCCCTGCCACTGCAGCGGTTACAGATATACGCAAACATATCGAAACTAAGCGATTTAAAGATGCTCAATGTTATGCGGCAAGTTTGTACGAACAAATCCACCAACTCCAGTTTTCTCATATGATCCCTCGCACGAGTGAAAACACATAAGCTAGCTATAGCAGAAGTACTGTATGCAGTGTAAAAAATACTGTATATGGTTACAAAGATAATCCTATACAGTATAAAACCCCAAAATGAAGACACTGCTCAAAAATTTATTTTTAGAATACCTTCTCAAAAATAATTCCATAACAATCTGATTAATAAAGAATTATAAATTCAAAAAGTAAAAACAATGATCAAAAGCTGAATAACTGTACAAATAAATAGCATAAAAGGCTTGCACGAAAGCACTGTATAAACTACTGTATATGAATACTGTATAAAAACCCAGTGAGTGAAATTATGTTACAGCCTATTACCGTAAGAACAGTTAAAAGTTACCAACAAGATGAGCAAAGCGATTGCGTGAATTTGATTCAAATTGAAGATGAAATTTCAGCGACCTTTGAGCTTTTAAAAGTATTACACCAATACAATAGCTCTAATGCGTGGACGTTACTAATTGCTCCAGATCACGTACCTAGCAAAGCTTTACTTGACTCATGCTCTATTGATACAAGTAAATTACTTGTTATTAGACAGAAGCACCTAGTAAATTTAGAGTATGTATTAAATTCTGCATTACATAACGGAAACTTTGCAGCGGTAATTACCTGGACCGATATAGTTAATAACCAACTACTTACGAATCTATCGTTCGATTTAAGTAAAACGAATACAAAACTATACTGTTTTACTAAAAAGTCTCAAACAACAGAGATATCACTCGCCCAATAAGCTTGTTAAACTAATGTTTTAGACTTTGTATTATTATTATGACTTCACTCAATACCACATTATGTTTTTGCAGCAGTGGGCACAATTATGCCGATTGCTGCGAGCCGCTTCACTTATCTGTTAAGCAAGCTGACTCTCCTGAACAACTTATGCGCTCACGATTCAGTGCTTATGTTATTAAAAATGCAGAATATGTTTATCAAACCTACGCAAAAGAAAAACAAGCTGAAAATCCGGTTAAAGAAATCAATGATTTTGCTAACAGCTGTCGATTTATAAATCTTGATGTAATTGGGTCAAGCCATGATGGCGATACCGGCACTGTAGAATTTAAAGCCCAATATTTTTATCAAAACTTATTTTGTGAGCTTCACGAAAAATCGCAGTTTATTAAAGAAAACACTCAATGGCGTTATTTAGATGGCACTATATATCCTGTTGAAGATATTAAAGTGGGCAGAAATGATGACTGCCCATGTGGTAGCAATAAAAAGTACAAAAAATGTCATAGCGTGTAATAAATAATCTTATTTAATATTTATCACCTACAAGGTGTTTTTAAGTGGCAAAGTGATTTATTAGCTAGCTAAACTTAAAAACACACTTGGTTACGACCTTGCATTTTGGACTCATACATTTTTTCATCTGCGATCTGCAAGGTGTTTTTGTTATTTACATACGGTTGTAGGGTTGCACCGCCAATACTAATAGTAACAAAGTCATATTCTGAATATCTGTGTAATATTCCTAAATCGACCACATTTTGTTTAATTTTATCAGCAACACAAATTGCACCTTCAGTGCTTGTATGCGGTAGAACAACTACAAACTCTTCGCCGCCGTAACGCGCAACAAAATCGGTTGGCCTTTGCAAACTATTAGTAATAGTTTGTGCAACAAGGTTTAAAACCGTATCGCCTTGCACATGACCATAAAGATCGTTGTATTGCTTAAAGTAGTCTATATCGATGAGTAATAGTGCATAGTCGACTTTTTCTCGTAAGGCGCTTCGTTCCATTTTAGAAAAATGCGCATCAAAATAACGACGATTGAATACCTTTGTTAAATCATCTAGAAATACTTTTTGATTGAGTAAGTCATGTTGAAGTTTCATCGTAATATGGGCGCGCACTCTTCTATATAAAGTTTCCGAGTTAGTTGGTTTCTTTATAAAATCTACAGCTCCGGCTTCCCAGCACTCTTCTTCTTGATTTTCAGATGAGGTTACAAAAATAACGGGGATATCTTGTGTTTCAGATATATTTTTTAATTTTAGACATGTTTCAATACCACTCATTCCTTCCATATTAATATCGAGTAGTATTATATCTGGCGGATTATGTTTACAAATTTCAATCGCATCCTCACCACAGCTCGTTGTTGTTACACTAAAATGCTCTGATAATATTTTTTTAATACAATTAAGCTTAATAGCTGATCGTCAACGACAAGTACCTTAGAGCTCTTTAAGCTTAATTTCAATTGGTGGTCAGAGTAATTTATAGGCATGGTACAACTGTTTTGTTTTTTTAATTAAACACACCCTATATCACTATATTTTGTTATGCAAATGTTAATAAATTAAAATTCTACTTATTAGTTACTAATAAAAATGATTTATGGTGAATCTTTAATGCATAAAAACAAAAAATGAGCCACTTGGGCTCATTTTAAAACTTCGAACACTTAATTAAATTAAGTGTTATTCGTCATCATCTAAATCTAACTGTTGACGTTGAGCAGGTCGAGCTAAAATCTCTACATAGAAAGAGGTCAAACCTTGCTTTTCAATTTCGCCAATTTGGTTACTTAATTCAGCAACATGCACAACTTGCGCATCTTCAGCTGTGTTACCAAACTTACAGTCAAATGCCCAATAGTCAGCATCTTCAGGTAGCGTTTTATTACGCTCTCTTTTCAAATATTTTTTCACTTCGTGCTTTGCAGCATCAACCATACGAGGGTATTTGATTTTCTCGTGATTTAGCGTGAATGTTTTCTTCATTACGTTCCTAATTACCTTGGTTTAATGATAATGGCATTTCATGTCATACCATTTGACGCCATTATAGCAATTGCATTTAATTTTTGGATGCTTTTTTTTCATTAAATCAATTATTAGCAAATATATAAAGCAGACCCGTTATAAAGCATATATTAACTGGTGATTATTACAATCATATATCACACCGCAATGAGCTGAAGTGGTTGATGTATTGCATCATTATTAAGGCTGTCGTAAAAAGCAGCTGCATCTATAGGGGGATTGGCTAGTTGGGTTTGTTCGCTTTTAATTCTTCTTCTGACGGCAAGCTCACAGTTATCTATTATATTAAGTGGAATATGCTTATCATCATTTCTAATCGCAAGTGGTTCAGGGCTTAAGCATTGTCTTAACTTAATACTTGTCATACCACAGCGCGCTCCTTCTTGAGATATTAATGATGCATTAAATTGTCCAACCAACATATTATATTCATCAGGAGCTAAAAGTTGCTTTGGACCTGCGCCAAATTGCTTTCTTAACGCCTCTTCTTCTATAACTAAATTATCTATTTCAGTTTTTGGTAAATGAAATTGACTAAAGTCGAGTGCGTCATGTGACAGCATCGCTAATAATAGTGCAAATTCGCCACGGCGATTTTCATGCACACTATTATTGAGTCTACTGTTTAACTGACTCTCTGTGATTAACAAATCATCTATTTGCATAGTCTTTAGCCGATTGTGGTAACTGATAGATATTTATCGGCTTTATTTCAATTTTCTTTAGCTTTTTTCTTTACTTAAATACGCAATTTGCTATTATCAGCGCCGTTGCATTGGAGGGGTTCCCGAGCGGCCAAAGGGATCAGACTGTAAATCTGACGGCTCAGCCTTCGCTGGTTCGAATCCAGCTCCCTCCACCACTTTTCTTACCGCTAAGTTAAGTGGGGCCAAATGCAATAAAATTAGTGTGGAGGGGTTCCCGAGCGGCCAAAGGGATCAGACTGTAAATCTGACGGCTCAGCCTTCGCTGGTTCGAATCCAGCTCCCTCCACCACTTCTCTACTATTCCTATATTCCTATATTCCTATATTCCTATATTCCTATATTTCTATATTCCTATATTCCTATATTCCTATATTCCTATATTCCTATATTCCTATATTCCTATATTCCTATATTCCTATATTCCTATATTCCTATATTCCTATATTCCTATATTCCTATATTCCTATATTCCTATATTCCTATATTCCTATATTCCTATATTCCTATATTCAGTAACATCAAAACACCCACTGTAAACTCATACCATTTTGTTTTAACCAATTAGATGATGTTTTGTAATCGGGGAAAAACGCCTCTACTCGCTGCCAAAAAGCTTTGCTATGATTTAAATACTTTAAGTGGGCAAGCTCATGAACAATCACATAATCTATAGCGTGGTAAGGAGCACCTATAAGATGTAAATTAAAAGTGAGTTCTCGCTTGCTATTACAACTCCCCCACTTTCGTTTATAAACACCTATTTTTAAATCATTTGGCAACTCTTCACCCATTTGAGTACAGAAATACGCTAAACGCATCTCTATGTATGCAATAAGCTGCTCTTTTAAATAAGTCTCTAATAGCTGTCGATACTTTTGATAAGTGTTTTTAACTCGAGGAGATATTGTAATAAGTAAGTGGTCATCATACGGGGTTACTTTGGAATCTTGGCCTGAGTCCAGTTTCAAATAAATAGTTTCTGAAAAAACACTGATTTTTTTAGATTCAAAGGGGTACTGCTTAGTGTCATCAATTGACGATTGTTTTTTTAATTGTTCTGCAACCCACTCTTGTTTGTCAAATAACCAAGTATCAATGTGTTTTTTTGCGACAAAATGTGGCGCATACACAGTTACCTTTTGACTATGCACTTTTATTGCGACTGTTTTGCGTCTAGTACTCTTTTTTAGTTGATATTCAAACACGACTTAAACTCTAAATATAGCATCCGTTTATATAATCCATATTACCATCAATTTTAAACTCTTAGGCATACAGTCGCACCTAACTCCTAATCCACTTTATTATAATAAGCTATAGATTGATCCGTCTGTTTTATTTGAATTGAAAGTTAAAATATTTTATTTACTTCAATAACAAAAAATAAATAAACTTGGTTAAAATTCGTCACTTTATAGCGCGATTAGAAATAACGGTTCATTTATTAGTAAATTAGATTAAACTTGTAAAATAAAGATTATATTTCGAGCCGTTATGCTATCAGCTTTCTTCATTACAGACCAAGATCCAAGCCTAATACTTAATGGGGTTTACGACCCTCTTCTAGTCTCAATGTCTGTATTAATAGCCATTTTTGCTGCTTTTTTTACTACTAAGCTCATTGATTTAGCAAAAGAGACTAAATTCCCTCGTTATCAACGTTTAGCAAATATAACCGCAGCAACTGTATTTTCTTCTGGTATTTGGAGTATGCACTTTATAGGTATGTTAGCTTTTTCGCTATGTACTAATATAAGCTACGATCCAACAATCACACTACTCTCTTTTCTTCCTGCTTTATTAGCATGTCAGTATGCGGTATCAATACTTGTAAATAGTGATGGAAACTTTAGAGTGCTCAGCATTTGCTCGATCTTACTAGGGGCTGGTATTGGTACAATGCATTACAGCGGTATGGCTGCAATGGAGCTTTCCCCAATGTTGCGCTATGACCCACTGACCTTTGGTCTTTCAATTTTAGTTGCCGTCGCTCTTTCGTTTATAGCGTTATATAGCCGCTTTAATCTTGAAAAATTTTTTCCAAAACTATCATACCTACAAAATAGAGCCATCAGCGCTATAATATTAGGCTTTGCTGTTGCTGCTATGCATTATATGGGCATGGCATCTACACGCTTTGTTGCAACATCTCCTCTTTTATATGACGACGCAAATGCTTCTGCTGGGCTCACTTTTGTAGCCATCGCGGTTGCAACTGCAACGATTGCCATTACAAGCGTAGTAGCGGTACTTAATGGCATGGTCAGATATAAAATGTTACTTGAAGAAAAGTCAGCCGACGAGTCTCGCTTAAACGCAATTTTAGGCACAGCCATTGATGGAATCGTGACAATAGATCACACCGGCATTATTTTGAGCTTTAATGAGTCAGCTAGCAAAATTTTTGGTTGGCATGAAAATGAAGTACAAAATCATAATATTAAAATGCTAATGGATGATGCTATCGCGATGCATCACGACAGCTATCTTTTACATGCTAAAAATGTTGATTTAGGTAAAGTAATTGGTGTTAACCGTGAAATTTTTGCTAAACACAAAAACGGCCACTTATTTCCAATTCGATTAGGCGTCGGTGAAGTTAATCAGCCAGGGCAAAATCCTCTATACGTAGGCTTCATAACAGACTTATCAGAGCAACGAGCTTTACAAAAAAGCCTTGAAGAAAAAGAGCAAAAGTATCGCTCTTTAATGGATAACATGCCAGGTGTGGCTTTTAGGTGTAAATTTGATGATAACTGGACCATGCTTTTTATCAGCCCGAGCATCAACGAGTTAACGGGTTATAACCCTAATGAATTTACTGAACACTGCATTGAATTTAACGATTTGATTTTAAAGTCTGATCAGCAGCCTATTGTAGATGCCGTAACAACAGCCGTAGAAGAAAAACGTCAGTATTCAATCGAATACAGGATTCGCCACAGAAACGGTAAAATATTATGGCTTTTAGATAAAGGCAGCATCGACTTTGATACCCAGGGTCAAGTAAAGTGGATTGATGGTGTTTTAGTTGATATTACAGAACGCAAAGAATATGAAGAAAAACTCGAGCAAGCTAAATTTAAAGCTGAAGAAGCAGCTCATGCAAAGCAATCTTTTATGGCTAATATGAGCCATGAAATACGTACACCTATGAATTCTATAATAGGTTTTAGTGACTTGTTAATGGATACCCCACTTGATCAAGAACAACAAAAGCATTTAGTGACCGTAAATAATGCAGCGCGTTCATTACTTAGATTATTAAATGAAATTCTCGATTCCGCAAAACTAGAGCGCGGTAAGCTCACTATTGAGCCAATACACTTTAGTTTAAAGCCAGTAATAGACAGTATTATTTCTACTTTTTGGTTAGAAGCTAAAAAGAAAGATTTAGAACTTAAACTTCATATTAAAGAATCAGTAAGTGCTACTTATTACGGTGACCCAGATCGACTCAGGCAAGTACTTACTAATTTAATTGGTAATGCTATTAAGTTTACCGAAAAAGGCTCTGTTACCGTAACTGTTGCTATAACACAAAATCAGCATCTGTTTTTTGAAGTGCAAGATACCGGTATTGGTATTGCAAAAGATCGTATTCAAGCAGTGTTTCAACCTTTCGAACAAGCCGATGGTACTACTACTCGCCGTTTTGGTGGTACAGGTCTTGGTACTACCATAAGCAAACAACTTGTAGAGCTTATGGGTGGAACAATAAACTTAGTAAGTGAACTAGGTAAAGGCACCTGCTTTTATTTTTCATTACCGCTTACTTTAGGTGACGAAACTAAAATAGATCATTTTGATGGTCTACACACACAACTGCCTGCACTTAGGGTGTTAGTAGTTGACGATATAGAGCAAAATACAGAACTACTTTCTTTACTCCTGTCACGCGATCAACATGCAGTTACCAAGGCATCTAACGGACTTGAAGCGATTAAAGTATTTGAAGAACAAGACTTTGATGTCATTTTAATGGATATACATATGCCATTGTGTGATGGCATAGAGGCAACACAAAAAATAAGAGCAATAGAAAATCAAAGACAAATTAAATACACGCCAATTATCGCGCTCACAGCCAGTGTATTACAACAAGATAAGCTTACGGCTAAAAAAGCAGGCATGAATGGCTTTGCAAATAAACCCGTCGATATAAATCAGCTAAACCAAGAAATAGCACAAGTGCTTGGTCTTGGTATCGCAAAAGAAATGGTTATATCGCAAAGCGATCCTAAAGCACAGCATATAGATTTTGAAAAAGGGTTAGCACTTTGGGGCTCTAAGTGTAAGCAGCTTACCGAAATCACTAAATTTATTAGTGATAGCAATAAGCGGTTCGAAATATTATTCAGTGATAAATTATCAAACATAAAAGATGCTGATAGTCTCATACACACTCTTAAAGGTGTTGCTGGTAATTTGGGCCTAATAACGTTAATGAAGTTATTAACCGATTTAGAGCAAAAACAAAGTGACGCTAAAATTATTAGTACTTTAGACGATATAAAAAACGAGCTACTTGTCATCTCACAATTGCTATCATCTAATACTTGCGATAAGCCAAGTATTAAGCCTGAAGATAATAGTTCTGACACGCTATCAATTGATGAAATTAAGTCACTGTGTAAGACGCTTTATCAAGATGCACAAAATGCAGAATTAAATGATGAGCTACTAGCAAAACTGCAACGCGGCATACCTTCAATCTATAAAAATGAAGTTGATGCTATAGCCGAGGCCTTTGATGAATTTGATTTTGATAAAGCACACGTAATACTAGAAACCTTACTTGAAAAACTAACAAACAATGAGTATTAATTAATGGATTTTACAACAGATAGGCCACGAGTATTAATTGTTGACGATGAGCCTGCAAATCTAAAAGTAATGCGCGAAGTGTTAGGTAATCAATATCGTATGTCGTTTGCTAAATCGGGTGATGCCGCATTGGCACTACTTGAAAAAGAACTACCAAAGCTAATTTTGCTAGACATAATGATGCCAGATATGAATGGGTTTGAAGTCTGCCAGCGGGTAAAAAACAATCCTAAAACGTCTCATATCCCCATTATTTTTGTGACAGCTTTGGGGGACGAAAATGATGAATTTAAAGGTTTTGAACTTGGTGCCGTAGATTATATTACCAAGCCAATAAGCCCTGCTATTGTAAGAGCTAGAGTTAAAACTCACTTATCGCTAGTGCAAGCTGAGCAATTAAAACAAGCACATGTAGATTTAGTACAACGTCTAGGCCGTGCTGCTGAATATAAAGATACTGACACTGGCGAACATATAGTGCGTATGAGCCAATACAGCAAAGTATTAGCATTAGCGCTAGGTATGGATGAGCAAAGTGCAGAGCTTTTACGCCAAGCCGCCCCAATGCACGATGTTGGGAAAATAGGTATCCCTGATGCTATCTTACTCAAGCCAGGAAAGTTAACTTTTGAAGAGTTTGAGCATATGAAGAAACACGCCATAATTGGTGCACAAATATTAGCAAATTCTTCATCGCCATTATTACAACTCGCTCATAAACTTGCTATTGAACACCACGAAAAATGGGATGGTTCAGGCTATCCTAACGGGATCAAAGGCGAAGAAATATCAATTGAAGGTAGAATTGTTGCCGTTGCTGACGTTTTTGATGCTCTGACTTCAAAACGCCCTTATAAAGAGGCATGGAGTGTAGAGAAAACAGTTTTACATATGCAAGAGCAAGCAGGAGCTCATTTTGATCCCGCTCTAATCGAACTATTTGTGAAAAAATTAGACGATATTCTTGCTATAAAAAATTCAAATCAAGAAAGCTAATTCTTTTTAGCGCTGTGAGAGCCAAGCTCAACATTTGGGTAGTAAGACTTTATATAACGATAGTCATGTGACGTAATTTCATGGCTATTACCGCTTTCATCTTTAAAGTACATAGAAAACGTTACACCATGATCTGCTAAAACTACTTTTATATTTAAACCCTCAAGATGATTACGCCATTGAATAAATTGATCCCCTGAGGCCAAAAATGCAATCCCTTTACTACGCCCCTCACCTTCAAAAAGTGCTAAACGAGTTGTTGAACTCGCATCTTCAAGTGTTAAAGGGCCGCGTCCGTCCTCATCCCAAAAGGCAAGCTCGGGTACTACACTAAAACCTAAAACACGCTCATACCACTTAACGGCATCAATCAAGTTATCAACATTTAAATGGCAATGATCAATCCCAGATAATTTAGGTATGCTTGTATTATTCACGTTACTCACCTATTTCTGACTTTAATTGCTCTAAAAAGTCATGCATATACCTTGTACGTCTATTCGCTTCTGCTTTAGCAGATGGCGTATTCATACTATCGGCAATATGTAATAACTTTATAAAAAAGTGATCAAGCGTGTATGTTTTATCATCAGCCTCGCGTTCAATACAAAAAGGGTCTTCTGGGTTATACAATAACCGAGAAATTGATCCGCCTACTTTCATGCATCGACTCACTCCAATAGCGCCCAATGCATCCATTCTGTCAGCATCTTGTACTATTTGCGCTTCAACAGTTTTAATTTTTATATTTGCGCTGAAACTATGAGCGGCAATGGCATGATGAATCTCATCAAAAAGTGACTCGTCATAATTAATAGATTTTAAAAATTCCAATGCTTTATCGGCTGCCATAGTAGAGGCTTTTGCACGATCAGGATGATTTTTAGCCACCGCCACACAGTCATGCATCCACGCTGCAGGTAATACAACTGACATGTTTGCCTGCTCCGCATTACATAGCTGTATTGCAACGCGCACCACTCGTTCTATATGGGTAATATCGTGAGCTACATCGGCATGCACTAAAGAAGCTATAAACTCTCTACATTGTGAATTAAGTATTTTTAAATCGGGGCTTAAAACGGCGTCAGGCACTATTAGGTTCCAAAAGCTAATGAATCGATAAATTATCCGTACTTTACCGTGCTTTATGCCCACCTTGCAAAACATTCATTGTATGTTGCCCCTTGCTTGACTAAAATACAGCGCTTATTTATTACTACTGAGAAGCCTTATGTCATCTGCCGTTTACCTACAAGCTGGTCGCGATAAATCATTAAAAAGAAAACACCCTTGGTTATTTTCAAAAGCCATCAAAAAAATTAAAGGTAAACCTGGATTAGGCGACACAGTAACGATTCACGATAGCGAAGGTAAGTTTTTAGCAACTGCTGCTTACAGCCCTCACTCACAAATTCGCGCACGTGTTTGGAGCTTTGACGAAAAAGAAGTCATCGATCAAAACTTTTTTGAACGCCGTTTACGCCGCTCATTAGAAGCACGTAGCCAAGTAATTGAAGAAGGCGGGCTCACAGGCTTTAGATTATGTGCTGCGGAGTCTGATTACTTACCAGGCGTTACAATCGATAAGTTTGATAACGTGTTAGTGTGTCAGCTACTAAGTGCGGGTGCCGAGCGTCATAAAGGCGAGATTGTTGGCGCGTTGATGTCTATTTTCCCAGGCTCTAGCATATACGAGCGCTCAGACGTAGAAGTACGCACTAAAGAAGGCTTAGAGCCAATAAAAGGCGCTCTTTGGGGTAATGAACCAACACAGCCGGTACTTATTGAGGAAAACGGTTTTAAAATTGAAGTCGATATAATTGATGGACATAAAACGGGCTTTTATTTAGACCAGCGCGATAGCCGCGCCGCACTTGAGCGTTTTTCAAAGGGTAAAACGGTACTTAACTGTTTTAGTTATACAGGTACATTTTCGTTGTACGCCCTGCGTGGTGGATGTGAGCATGTAACTAACGTAGATGTATCTCAACCCGCTTTAGATACAGCAAAACGTAATGTTGAACATAATAACTTAGATTTAAATAAAGTAAGTTTTGTTAAGCAGGACGTATTTAAGTTACTACGCCAATACCGCGACGAAGGTAGACAGTTTGATACCATCGTAATGGACCCACCAAAGTTTGCTGATAATAAAGCGCAGCTAACCGGTGCGTGTCGTGGTTACAAAGATATCAACATGATTGCCATGCAAATACTAAAACCAGGTGGAACATTACTAACGTTCTCATGCTCTGGTTTAATGGAACAAAACTTATTTCAAAAAGTAGTAGCCGATGCAGCACTTGATGCAGGTAAAGACCTACTTATAATGGAGCGATTAAACCAGGCAGCTGATCACCCAATTGCTGGCAGCTACCCTGAAGGCTTTTATTTAAAAGGCTTAATCTGTAAGGTTTTTTAATATCTACTATTGAGTTTAACTGGATTCAAGTTAGTTAAACTGAATGATTTCAAGACCTGCTGTTACCGTGCCATCATCTTCTTTGCTGGCACGTATTACTTTTGCTGTTGCATTTAAAGGCGCAATACTTGGGTGAGTCGAATCAATGTTCACCGTCAGTAATGTATTAGGTTCAAGTAATTCATCTAAATGAATTGATAAACCTGTTGCACTTAAATCCACGCACTCTGCGGCAAAACTTAAACCCGCTATTGGTTCTATCGTTGTTAAATTTGCAGGTGTATTGATCTGCATGCGTCTAAAATTTCGCTTATCATCAGTAAACATACGTTACCTCTAAAAAACCGTGTTAATTTCTTCCAACAAAGCACCCACTGAAAATGGCTTTACAACATATGCGTTACAACCAGCGTCAAACCCTGCTTGTTTTTCAGATGGAGACTCTAGGCCCGATACCATAACAACAGGAATATTTTTTGTTTCAGGTGTGTGTTTTAGCATTCGGCATGTATCATAACCATCAAGACCAGGCATACAAACATCAAGCAAAATTATATCTGGCGGACTCGCAATTGCCGATGCAAGACAGCTTTGCCCTGAATCTGCATAACTAACATCAAATTTCGACGCGAGTGCTGCTTTGAGCATTTCAAAATTAAAATACTCATCGTCTACCACTAAAAGTCGCTTTGTTTTATGTTCAATCGATGAGGACATAACTATGTCACTTCCTTTTCAAAACAAAAATAAATCCTCCTATTAAGGTACTAAGCTTAATAGAAAATGCAAGTTTTATTCTATCTCTTTTATCGCATTAAGTACTCGCTTAGCCGAAATTGGGTAAGGAGTTCCAAGCGTTTGAGCAAATAGCGACACTCTAAGCTCTTGTTGCATCCAAAAAATAGCGGTTACTTCTTGTGGAATAGGCAAGCCTTTAGGCGTTTTATTAACTACTTTTTTGTACTCTTGAGCAACTTTATCCAACTCTAATACGCATAACCTATCACGATTTGGATCCACAGGCAGCTTCTCTAAACGTTTTTGAATCGCTTTTAAATAACGAATTAAATCCGTTATTTTATCTGCGCCATGCGCGCTCACAAAACCTTTAAATATAAGTGACTCAAGCTGTGATTTTATATCGCCATGCGCGGTTATCATGGTTAAATCAACGCGCCCTTTCATTTTTTTATGCAGTGCGTGCGCAATACTTAATACTTGCTCAACTTGCGTTGCAATCGATACAACGGCATCACCGAGCTCACCTCGTATTTGTTCTTTTACTGTTTCAAATGCTTTTTCATCGCGTATATCGCCGTGTTTCACTAATAAGCTATCAACACCTGCGGCGATACAGTCATCAATTAAACCAGCTATTTTACCAAATGGGTTAAAGTACAAACCCAGCTTTGCCTTATTCGGTAAGTTTTGTTGTAAGTACTTAATTGGCGACGGCACATTTAACAATACTAAACGGCGCAAACCTTGTTGATGAGCTTGCTGCGCTTTTGCTTCACTATCAAAAAGCTCCACTGCAGCGACTGATTTTTTATCCACCAGCGCAGGGTATGCTTTTATTTCGTATTGACCTTGTTTTTTAACATATGAAGCTGGCAGCTCACCAAAGTCCCATTGTGTTAGGTCTGATTTTTCAATGCCTTTATCGGCTACTTTAGACAGTGTTTCGGTTACTTCACCTTGCAGCTCTGCTTTAAGTTTGGCTAAATCAAGTCCACGAGCAAGTAACTTATCGTGTTCATCACGTACTTCAAACTGCAATCGTAAATGCGGTGCAAGCGCGGTTAAATCCCACGCTTCTGCATCAACTCTCACACCTGTCATTCTTAATAAGCGCGTAGCTAAAGCATCAATTAAGCTACCTTGCATTGGCTCAATAGCTGCAAGTACTGCATCTGCGTAATTTGGTGCTGGCACAAAATTACGGCGAAGCGATTTAGGCAATGACTTTATAAGCCCACTTATTAGCTCATGTCTAAATGCAGGTATATGCCAGTCAAAACCACTCTCTTGTACTTGATTCAACAGTGCTACCGGTATTTGCACCGCAACACCATCAACCGCTTGTCCTGGGTCAAAATGATAAGCAAGCGGTAATATAATATTGTCTTGCTGCCATGTGTCAGGGTAGTCAAACTCAGTGATATTACTTGCACCATGCTGCATTAGCTCTTCACGGGTCATGTGTAAGTAATGTTTATTTTGTTGTTTTTGTGTTTTATACCATTTTAAAAATGCAGCGCGGTTATTAATTTCTTTGGGTATTTTTTTATCGTAAAACTCAAATAACGTTTGCTCATCAACTAAAATATCACGACGACGAGACTTATTTTCCAGTACTTGAATATCTTCTATTAGCTCACGGTTAAACGCTAAAAAGCTCTCATTTAAGCCCAGCTCTTGCTCAACTAATGCGGTGCGTACAAAAAGCTCTCGACTCACTTTAGGGTCAATATTGCTATAAACACAGCGGCGTTTATTTACAACAAGTAGGCCGTACAAAGTTTGCTGCTCAAACGCGATTACCGCACCTGGCTTTTTCTCCCAATGTGGCTCTGTATAGCTACGTTTTACTAAATGCTGCGCTAATGGTTCTACCCAGTTAATGTCTATTTTTGCATTTGTGCGGGCATATAATTTACTGGTTTCTACCAGCTCTGCCGACATAATCCATTTAGGGCTCTTTTTAAATAAACCTGAACCCGGAAAAATATGAAACTGACTATTACGTGCACCTTTGTATATTTGCTTCTCATCTTTAAAGCCAATGTGGCTCAGCATTCCACTTAGTAACGCTTTGTGAACAAGTTCGCCATCAGCCGCTTGGCTGGTTGCTTTCATACCCATTTCGTTACACACAGTACTTATTTGATAAACAATATCTTGCCACTCACGCAGGCGCATATAGGCTAGGAAATCTTTTTGACACAGCTTTCTAAACTGGCCGTTAGTCAGCTCGCTTTGCTGCTCTTCTAAGTAATTCCATAAGTTCAAAAAAGCGATAAAGTCTGAATCTGGGTCGTCAAAGCGACCGTGTTTTTCATTGGCTGCAGCACGTTTTTCTTGCGGGCGTTCGCGTGGATCTTGAATCGACAACGCCGCCACAATAACAATCACTTCACGCAATGCGCCAAGTTTGTGAGCTGTGAGCACCATTTTAGCTAAACGAGGGTCTACCGGTAATCGGCTGAGTTCTCTACCTGAAGCGGTTAAACTCGTTTTACTATCACGTTTGTCTGGTTTTACTGCTTGTAGTTCTTCTAATAACGATAAACCATCACTTATATTACGGCTATCTGGCGCTTGCACAAACGGAAATTGCGCCATATCACCAAGCCCGAGTGCCAACATTTGCAAAATAACTGAGGCAAGATTAGTACGCAGTATTTCAGGGTCGGTAAACTCTGGGCGCGATAAAAAATCATCCTCAGAGTACAAGCGAATACAAATACCCGCTTCAACACGTCCACAACGACCCATACGCTGATTAGCACTTGCTTGCGATATAGGTTCTATTGGCAGGCGCTGAACTTTTGTACGATAACTGTAGCGGCTTATACGCGCAGTACCTGGGTCTATGACATAACGAATACCCGGCACAGTTAGTGACGTTTCGGCTACGTTGGTCGATAAAATAATATGACGACGAGAATGTGGCGCAAATATACGGTTTTGCTCTGCGTTAGATAAGCGCGAGTAAAGTGGCAATACATCTGTGTGTTTTAAATTACGCTTGCTAAGTGCATCAGCGGTATCGCGTATTTCACGCTCACCGTTTAAAAATATCAGTATGTCACCAGGACCTTCCGCGCACAGTTCGTCAACAGCATCAAAAATACCTTGTAGCTGATCGCCCTCGGCTTCCATATCTTCTTTATTAATATCGGCCGTTGGGTTGTAACGCACATCAACAGGGAAAGTACGACCCGATACTTCTATAATGGGCGCATCATCAAAATGCTTTGAAAAGCGCTCAGGATCGATGGTTGCAGACGTAATTATTATTTTTAGATCAGGACGTTTTGGAAGTAGGTTTTTTAAGTAACCCAAAATAAAGTCGATGTTTAAACTACGCTCGTGCGCTTCATCTATAATTATGGTGTCGTATTGGTTTAAAAATCGATCTTGCTGAATTTCTGCCAGTAAAATACCGTCAGTCATTAGTTTAACGTACGTATTATTAGAAACCTGATCGCTAAAACGGATTTTAAAACCGACTTGCTGACCAAGTTCGCACTTCATTTCTTCAGCAATACGGTTAGCCACCGTTCGCGCTGCTAATCGGCGTGGTTGAGTATGGCCTATTAAGCCATCAACACCACGGCCAAGCTCTAAACACATTTTAGGTATTTGAGTTGTTTTACCTGAGCCCGTCTCACCTGCAATAATAACCACTTGGTTATTTGCAATGGCGTCTTTAATTGTTTCCTTTTTTTGACTTACTGGCAATTGCTCAGGGTAAGTCACTTTAGGAAGGCCCGCTAAGCGTTTATCACGTAATTCTTGGCTACGGGTTATATCAGCCGCTATTTTTTCAAGCGCGTTGGCATGCTTGTTTTCATCCGTTATTTTTTTTACGCCATGTAAGCGTTTTTTGAAAATGAATTGATCTTTTTTCAAGCACGTTTTTAGCTCGCCAAACAACTGACCTAGGTTTACCACCCGCATACCTTATAAAATTAGTTAAAGAGCCATAATTATATCAAATTAAACGGCCGGGGTTAATCCTACAAAATGCATAACACGGGGTTGTTTGTTATATAAACGCTGCGATTCACCTAAACTGCGAATAATAAATCTATCTCAAGCAGTTATTTTCAGCGCTAACTGCACTGAAAATAACTGGCTAGCAATAAATGAATTAAAATATCATTGTGGTTCAATACTTTAGTAAATCTATTAACCAGAGTTGAGGTTAATTAAATTACTTTGGCTTATTCGTCGTTAAAAATGCCCACGTAGGTCGCTTGCGTATTCGACTTACTTGCCCGATACATGCCAGAGGTATTAAACGGCAAGCTAATATTCCCCTTAGTATCAATAATAATAACGCCGCCAGTGCCACCAATTGGCTTAAGCACACCGTTTATAACTTCATCTCCAGCTTCAGCTATGGTTTTACCTTGATACTTAACACGCGCACATATATCGCTCGCTACGTTATAGCGAATAAAATATTCACCGTGCCCTGTTGCCGATACTGCGCACGATTCGTTTTCAGCAAATGTCCCAGCACCAATTACCGGCGCGTCACCTACACGGCCATAACGTTTTGCCGTCATACCACCTGTGGATGTACCTGCCGCTAAATTACCGTTTTTATCAAGCGCCACTGCGCCAACCGTGCCCATTTTGTAAGAGTTAGGCAATGCTTTGTGCGCGGCTTGGTACTCTTTACTGGTTGCTTTGGCTTTATCTAATTTTTGTTTTGCTTTTAAAAGCGCTTTGTAACGAGGCTCGGTATCAAATAAGTTATTTTCGACAAGTTCAACACCTTGCTCTTTAGCAAACTCCTCAGCGCCTTGCCCACTAAGCATTACGTGTACAGAGTTGTTCATGACCAAACGCGCTAATTTAATCGGGCTCTCAATATGCTTTACACCCGCAACTGCGCCTGCTTCACGGTTTCGACCATCCATTATGGATGCATCAAGCTCATGCCCGCCATCGTAAGTGTATACCGCTCCACGCCCTGCATTAAAATAAGGCGATTGCTCTAATACTGTAATTGCCGCAGTTACCGCATCTAAACTTTCACCGCCTTGGTGTAATACTTTATAGCCTGTCTCTACGGCCTCTGTTAATTTAGCGCGGTACTGCTTTTCTTGAGCGGGTGTAAACCGTGCTTTTTCTATTGTCCCTGCCCCACCATGAATCGCAATGGCAAAAGGAGTCTCTGCAGCGAATACGCTATTACTTAAAGCAAAAAGGCTGCTCGCAAAAATTGCTAATAAGGGTGTTTTCATAATGAGTTCTTTTATGGAAAAGTTATAAACTAATGTGAATGGTTGCGGGCTTAATTTCAACTAAAGTGAGTTTAATGGCATAAAAAAAGCGCCTTAAGGCGCTTTTTTAAATTTTACGTATTTGTAATACCAATTTTATTAAAAACATGGTCATTCTAGCGTATTAAATAGCTCACTAACTACGTTGAAAATTATTTATATAGAACAACTATGTATCATAATTTTAGCCTTGTTATTGAGCCATTTTCTTATCGCTATAATAGATCACTAATTTAATGCAATTGGTATAATTAAGCTTGTTTAGCTTTTAAACGCGCTAAACGTGCTACTTGATGAGTAGACGTTAAGAAAGAATAAATTGGTGCTAAGTAACCACGTTTACGAAGCTCTAAGAAATCAGCATCGCTTAACTCATTTAGCTTTTTCTCATCGATAAGGTAAATACCGTTGATGTCTTTTTTCTCGCCTTTAATGTCTACTGTAAGCGTTTGCGCAATTAGTAGCTCTTTATCAGCAAGGAATTTAGTGAACGCTTCTGTTACTTGAGAAAACTCAATAAAAGATACAAGCGCTTCTTTACGACGTTTTAGGTAATCTGTTTCTTCGCCGTTTTCAAATAATGCATTACCTTCGTCTTCACCAACAAGCGCACTTGCTTCGTCAATTACGATACCGTATTGATCTTGATCTGGGTGTTTAACTAAGCCCAGTGGGTAACGAGTAGATGCCATAGGTGCAAATGCTGCAGTCCATTTGCCATCTTCTACAAAAAGGTTTTCGCCTGGCTCTAAGCCAAACATAGCAACAGCTTGAAAAGTGCCGCTTTCGTTGTTTTTAACGAATGACATTGGAAACTCGTTTGCTACGCGTGCAAACTCATGTGCAACTACTGGCACTAAATGTTGAGTTTTCATGAATTCTACATTGATGCCGTTTTGAATTTTAGTGTTGGCATGTTTTTCGTTGTGTAAAGGCTGTACTTGTTGCTCCGCCATGTTACTGCTCCGTTTATTTTAATTTATATGTTTCATTGTTAATACCTTTAGGCTAATGCTTTTGAGCTAAAAAAGGAAGGGAAACTTTTATGACAACGACCATGAAAAAATAAAATTTAACTAAATCTGAACGTTGCTAAAAAACATACAGCTCAAACTCATAAATTTTGTTCAAAAACAACACACTTCGTGGTTGATTTTAATACAAACCAAAGTTATTCATTAACATTGGTTAACAGTTCAGGACTGTTTTTTTGCAGTGTTTAGGCTTAAATTTGAGCAAATAAAAAAGGCCGCTTATATAAGCGGCCTTTAAAAGTTAAATTAGCACCTAAATTAAGGCGCCCAATATACTTCAATATTTATACTTGGGTGATTAAGCACTGCGCGAAGTGGCATGTCATTAACATCGCCGCCCGCTTTTGCTTGCTTATAAACAGCGAGTTTTTCTTCACCGCTAATTAAAAGCTTAACCACTTTAGATTGCGCAATGGCATTTAACGTAAGCGTCATTCGCTCAGTAATACTACCCGTCACATCACTTTGTATCGCATTAATTGCACATACTGTTTGCTCAGTTGTTAAACCGTGCTCTAAACCTTCTGCATTTGGGAACAACGACGCTGTATGACCATCTGGGCCCATGCCTAGAATAGTTACATCGTATGGCGCTTTTAAAGCACTGTAAGCGGCTTCACACACTTCACTGCCTTGCTGCGCGGTTGCAGCATCGTTTTTCATGGTTATAAAGTTTGCAGCACTGCCAAAATTTTGTAATAACGTGCTTTTAATAAATGCTTCGTTACTTTTTTCATGGCTTGGGTCTACCCAGCGTTCATCAACCATAGCAACATCAACATGTTGCCAATCTAAATCAAGCGTTGATAAATGCTTATAAGCGGGCGCAGGAGACGAGCCACCCGACACCATTAATACAGCACGGCCATCGTTTTTAATACCATCACGTAGTGATTGCTCAAGCGTTGCAGAAAGCTCAGCTGTTAACGCGTCTTTATCGTCAAAAAATTTTTCAACTAGTGTTGCCATGCTTATACCTTATCGCCTGTGTTAAACCACACGTGGCTTTTTTCTGCCAATAATTCATCAGCATCCTCAGGACCCCAGCTACCAGCACGATAAAGCGCAGGCTTGCCTTTGTCTTGCCAACGGTCAATGATTGGATCAATCCATTTCCACGCTTGACGAACTTCATCACGGTGAATAAATAATGATGGGTTATTTGCAGCGGCATCAAGCATTAAACGCTTGTACGCATCTGAGTGAAAACCATTGCTGTAAGCTTGTGAAAGCTCAATATTCATTGTCACTGGCTCAAGTTGCATTTGAAGGTTATCAAGACGCTTAGACATAAGCGTTAGTTGAATTGTTTCCTCTGGTTGCAAACGAATAACAAGACGATTTGGCTCGATATTACCCACGTTATCTTCGTAGATATTGTGAGATACTTTTTTGTATTCAACCACAATTTCTGCACAGCGCTTAGCCATACGTTTACCCGTACGAAGGTAAAATGGAACACCCGCCCAGCGCCAGTTATCAATATGTGCACGAATAGCTACAAACGTTTCTGTTTTACTAGAACCTTCATTTAGCTCTTCTAAGTAACCCGGTACAATTTTACCGTTTAAGTCACCTGGTACGTATTGACCACGAACAATATTTTCATCAACATCACCACCTACTAGTGGGCGAAGTGCTTCTAATACTTTTAATTTTTCGTTACGAATACTGTTAGCGTTAAGCTTATTAGGCGACTCCATTGCAACTAAACAAAGTAGTTGTAATAAATGGTTTTGAACCATGTCACGAAGTGCACCGGCTTTATCGTAGAAACCAGCACGGCTTTCAAGGCCAACAGTTTCTGATAAGCTAATTTGGATGTTATCAATAGATTTAGCATCCCACATATTTTCAAACAATGAGTTTGAAAAACGTAGCGCCATTAAGTTTTGTACTGTTTCTTTACCTAAGTAATGGTCAATACGGAAAATTTGCTCTTCATTAAAAAATTCTGCAATTTTTCCATTAATTGCTTCAGCAGAATCACCGCAATAACCAATAGGCTTTTCAACAACAACGCGTGATGTAGGTGTAATTAAACCTTTAGTCGATAATATCTCACAACATGTGCCGTAAACAGCAGGCGGAAGCGATAAATAAAACACACGAGACTTAGTACTTTCGTGCTCATCTAAAATGCCTTTTAGCACATCCCAGTTGTCGTCTGCTTCTGTAACATTACTTACCACTGGCACTAAAAAAGTAGAAAACGCTTTCCAATCTTTAGCGTTAAATTCACCTTTGCTTAAAAATTCTTGTAATGCTTTATGCGCTGTTTCTATGTATTCAGCACGTTTCGATTCTTCGCGTACTGTTGGTAGGATACGTGAGCCTTCAGGTAAGTTACCTTCTTGATATGCTCTGTACATTGCAGGTAGCAATTTGCGTAACGCAAGATCACCACCGCCCCCAAAAATTATAATATCAAAAGGATTAAGCATAGTTACTCTCTACGTTGTGATACCCAGTACACTTTATAAATGCGCGGGTATGCCTATTTATTGCTAGATTAGATGGCTTTTATAGCTGTATTTAAATAAAAGCCTGCTGAATTGTTCTGTATCGATGATTTATTATTATTTTTATCATTGCGCTTATTAAATGAGCCTTAGGGGCCCTGTATCTCCTCTCACAAAAATACAGACCCTAAGCACTCCAGCGCTACCCGTTCAAAGGTACTCGGTTTACTTACTTGCGTAAGCGAATTTTTTACTGCGTACGGTTTTGTTTGTAGTACGCCATTAAGCCGTTTGTCGAACTATCATGAGCGTGTTTAACGCTTTCATCAGTGAGTTCACTCTCAATTTTAGATGCTAAACCTTTACCCAGCTCTACGCCCCATTGGTCAAACGAACATATTTCTAAAATAATTCCTTGGCAAAATATCTTATGCTCATACAGTGCAATTAAACGGCCCACTGTTTTAGCATCTACTGTATCTAATAGCATAGACGTTGTAGGACGATTGCCTTGATGAATTTTATGATTTAATAACTCATCAATCTCTGCTTGCGATTTACCCTTAGCGGTTAAATCAGCAGTAACTTGCGCTGCATCTACCCCACTCATCATCGCTTCTGTTTGTGCAAAGAAGTTTGATAATAAAATATCGTGATGCTTATCAACATTCACTTGTGGTTTAACTGATGCAATAAAATCTGCAGGTACAATTACATTACCTTGGTGTAAACACTGATAAAACGCGTGCTGACCATTAATACCCGTCATGCCCCAAATAATTGGAACTGTAGTATAAGGTACCGTTTCGCCTGCAAAGTTAACGTGTTTACCGTTACTTTCCATTTCGCCTTGCTGTAAATACGCAGGCAACATATGCAGTGCTTGGTCGTACGGTAATATAGCTTGCGCTGTGTAGCCTAAAAAGCTCGTATTCCATACACTAAGCAATGCCATAATTAATGGTATATTTTGCTCAAACGGCGCAGATTTAAAGTGCTCGTCTATTTCAAACGCACCTTCTAAAATTGCTTCAAAGGCGTCGTAGCCTAAATATAAAGCAATTGGTAAGCCTATCGCACTCCAAAGTGAAAAGCGACCGCCAACCCAATCCCACATAGTGAATACGTTTTCGTCGCTGATACCAAAAGTTGCCGTTTTTTCTAAATTTGTACTTACTGCAACAAAGTGCTTTGCAATTGTACTTTCATCTTTTGTTGTTTGTAAAAACCAGTCAACCGCTGTTTTAGCATTTGTCATGGTTTCTGACGTAGTAAATGTTTTTGACGAAATAACAAATAATGTTGTTTCAGGGTCAATGGCTTTTAATATAGACGAAATTTGTACACCGTCAGCATTAGATACGTAATGAACATTTAACGTATCATCAGCAAGTGCTTTTAATGCCTCGGTTGCCATTTGTGGGCCAAGGTTAGAACCACCTACGCCAATACTTACCACATCTTTTACCGCTTTACCGGTATAGCCTAACCATTTACCACTACGCACTTTTTCTACAAACACTTTAATTTTAGCTAATTCGTTGTCTACGGCTTGTGTTACGTTTTCGCCATCCACTATTAATGGAGTGTGAGCACGATTACGAAGTGCCGTATGTAGTACTGAGCGATCCTCGGTGATATTGATTTTTTCACCGCTAAACATTTTATCGCGCCACGATGCAATATCGCATTCTTTAGCAAGCGACATTAAGTTTGCAAAAACATCGTTATCAATAAGTTGCTTAGAATAGTCGAATAATACGCCAGGTACTTGAGTCGAAAACTGAGAAAAGCGCCTGTCATCTTGTGCAAATAACGTTTTTAGATGTGTTTGTTTCATCTTAGCTGCACTTAGTTCTAGTGCTTGCCAACTTGCTAGTTGCGTTCGGTTAGACATGGAAATATCCTCTAGTTTTTTCAATCAATTGATTTAAAAATGTTTTTTATAAAAGCAAAACTCTTAACACTGCTTATTTACACTAAAATAAAGCGCCGATAGTATAACTAAAAATGCAAAAAAAGTGCTGTTTTTATAATTTTAGATGCCGATGATAACGCAATTTTTAGCTTTTGACACCGGTATCATAAAAATTTTATAAATTAATTTACCCTCAATTTTAAAGGCAACGGCATAGCTTAATCAATCAAAATGAAATATTCATGAATTTTCATAAGTACTACTAATTACTTTTTATACTCATTAACTAATTACTGTGCATGTTTACATTGCGTGCAATAAACCTTAAAAACAAAAAAATCGGCCCTAAAGCCGATTTTGTATAAATTACAATCTTTGTTTAATTACTAAGCGCTAACCCGCCACTTAGGTTATAAACCGTTTTGTATCCTAGTTGCATTAAATTAGTTGCAGCAATTTTTGAGCGGTTACCACTACGGCATAATAAAATGTACTTGTTATTTTTGTTTAATTGCCCTTCAAATACCGCATTTGCCATTCTGCTAAGTGGTATATTTAATGTTTTTTCATCTAGCGTATTAAATAACTGAGCAACATTATTTGCTCCATGCTCATACGGCTCCCGAGTATCTATTAAATATGTATCGCTGGTGTTTAACATTACTTTAGCGTCATCAAAATTTAATTGCTGTGTATCAACCTCAGGTAACGCATTTACATAACCACACAATTGCGTGTTATCTACTTGTTTTGTAGCGTCGTACTGCTGTTTTTGTATTGCAAATTCATCAACTGAAATACTGCCGCTCACTAACGCATCAAGTAATGGCGTTTGGTTTTGCTGTACAGCCCAGTTCATGGCAAAACATTGTTGGTAGTCGTGCCCTGAGCAAATAATGCTGGTGCTATTAAGTTGCTCGCTCATTGCTAAAATAGAGCGTGCCATTGCTTTTGCATCCCCACCTATAAGCGATGTATTGCCAAGCCCTGCAGGCAGTATTAAATCACCACAAAAACAGTAACGCGTTTCGCCATTACTGTTTTTTAATAAATAACTTACACTGTCTTTGCTGTGCCCAGGTGTAACTACTTTTTCAAGTACGTCGTTTGCCAAGTTAATACTTGCTGTATTTAGCGGCCAACCTAGCAAATCAACTTCACCTTTTACAACTCTTAATGCAAGAACGCTGGTTAGTAAATTAGTCGCTGACTCTCGCTCTTGATGCAGATGAGTATTAAGCACCGCTGATATAGTTAAGTTTTGTGTATTAGCTATTTTTTCAAAGCGCGGAATAAGCTCAATAATAGGGTCAATTATTACAGCGTGTTTATCATCGCTTACATGAAGCCAACTACATGCTCCTTGGTGCCTAAACTGAGTAAGGCCCAGTGCGCATACTTCTTGTTGTGGTGTGGTGCTGTCAGATACGATTAAACAGTTTGCCTGGAGTATTGCTTTTAGAGCGCGAATACGCACACAAGCATCATCAATATCGTGTTGTGTTGCAGCAGGTCCAAACGATAGCCTAATCGCGTTTTCGCTTTGCCACTTACTTGCACCCATTGCATCTAAAACAAAACTTGTTGATGCGCCTGTACTACAAGCCGAGCCTCCACTCACGCGAATGCCTGCAGCGTCAAATAAATCAATCACTTCTTTGCTCGTTAAATCGTTAACAGCAAAGTTAAGTGTGGTAGGCACGCTATAAGCAAAATCATGATTGAATGTAATATCGCCAAAGGTGTCTTTTATCGCGCTTTGTAACTGGCTTCGATAAGAGTTAAGTATGCTAATTGGTTTAAATGTATCGTCTGATTTATCAAGCAACATACTAAATAGCTTATTTAACCCTGCAATACCGGGTAGATTTTCGGTGCCTGAGCGCATTCCACTTTCTTGACCGCCACCCGCTATAAAAGGTGTGTACGCACTGCCACTACGAATATATAAAAAGCCAATACCTTTAGGTGCATAAAGCTTATGCCCCGAAAAAGGTGCGTAGTCTATTGTTGTATCACTCAGCGCGAGCGCTTGTTTACCGAGCGCCTGCACGCAATCCACCATCCACGATACATTTTTATTACGGCTACGAATTACCTGCTCAATAGCAGGTAAATCTTGATATACACCGGTTTCGTTATTAACGGCCATGGTGCAAATCATCAAAGCGTTATCTATATGTTTAGCTATAAAATCTAAATCTAAAATACCGTTACTATCAACCGGAATAGCAAGCACCTCAGCATTAACGTCAAGTACGCTATTCCAGTGTTTAAGTGTATTTGGCACCGCTTTATGCTCAGTAGCACCATATAACAATACGGGGTTTTTAATCGGGTGTTTTTTAGCATCAATTAACGTAGAAACCACCGCAGTTTGAATGCCTTCTGTTGCGCCAGAGGTAAATAAAATATCGCCATTACTTGCGCCAATAACCGTGTGTGCTTTTTGACGTGTTTGTTCTAATAAATGCTTGGCTTGAATACCTGTAATGTGCGGGCTTGAAGGATTACCAAAACATATTTGCATGGTATGAGAAACAACATCAGCAATACAAGGCAACACAGGGGTCGTTGCGTTTGCATCAAGGTAAACTTGTTTTACTGGCTCATCGTGCAATAAAAACTCAGACATTAAAAAACGCACCTTATTACTAAAAAATATATCTTATTACCAATAGTACATAAATTTACAGGTAATGAGTAATAATCAATTAGCACTAGAGGTGCGTTTACTATTCTTTTTTAGACTAAAAGTCTGTTTACTTAATTATTCACTGACCTCTTTACTTATCTCTTCATGCGTTGACGACCAAGCTGTTATTAGCGCTTTTACTAATGAAGCCAACGGGATGGCAAAAAATACGCCCCAAAATCCCCACAAGCCACCAAAAAATAATACCGCGACAATTATAAACACCGGATTTAAATCAACCGCCTCAGAAAATAATAGTGGCACAAGCACGTTGCCATCAAGCGCCTGAATAATTCCGTAAATAATTAAAATGGTCCAAAACTGTGTTTCTAATCCAAACTGAAACAGCGCAACTGCCGCTACAGGAATAGTGACGAGTGCCGCGCCAATAAATGGAATTAATACCGACAAGCCAACAAGCACACCAAGTAATGCGGCGTAGCGTAAATCTAAAACAGTAAATGCAATAAAAGACACACCACCAACAATTAAAATTTCAAACACTTTACCGCGAATGTAATTCATAATTTGTTGATTCATTTCGTGCCACACTTGCAAAATTAAGCGTCGTTGCTGCGGGATCAGTTTAGCAATGCTCCCCGTTAGCTCCAGCTTATCTTTAAGCATAAAAAACACCAGTAGCGGCACAAGCACTAAATATATAAGCCACGCAACAACATCTTTTAATGACGTAAGTGAAAACGACAATACAGTTTGACCAAACTCAATGATTTTAGCTTCTACCGTTGCAACAATAGCTTGTACTTGTTCTATGTTAATTAAACTTGGGTATTGTTCAGGTAAAGCCATTAAATAAGACTTCCCTTGCTCTAACATATGCGGGGTTTCTTGCACTAAGTTACTGGTTTGCTTCCAAAGCACTGGGCCAATAACCAAAATAAGGGTGAGCATAATGCTAATAAATATCAACATTACAATAATCGTTGCAGTAAAACGTTTTAAGCCAACGCGCTCTAAATGAACAACCGGCCAATCAAGTAAATAAGCAATAACCAATGCTACAAGCACAGGAACAATTAACGAGCCAAAAAAGTAAAGTAAGGCCACTGAGGCTAATAATAAAAATAATAAGGTAGACGAGTGAGGATCCGAGAACTTCCTTTCGTACCATGTTTTTACGTATTCAAACATGTAATGGCTCCACTAATAACAACCCACGTTGTTTATCAAAATTGTAACTATAAGCATTTTTTTGCAAAAAACGTTCAATATCGTTCGCACTTTCACCTTTATTAAGACTAAAAGTGATA
Organism: Pseudoalteromonas sp. NZS71_1; assembly: GCF_015864305.1. Classification (NCBI taxonomy): domain Bacteria; kingdom Pseudomonadati; phylum Pseudomonadota; class Gammaproteobacteria; order Alteromonadales; family Pseudoalteromonadaceae; genus Pseudoalteromonas; species Pseudoalteromonas sp. NZS71_1. The sequence goes on from NZ_JADYXM010000012.1 coordinate 44,538, forward strand.
CGTTGTTTTGAAGATTGCGCACTTCGTAGCGCAAGTTTAAACTGCACAAATTGCTGAGGGCATTTAAACTCTTTTAAATCGCGCTCTACCATAACTACTTTATCCGTATAGTAAATGAATAATAAGTCGCATATTTACGGTCAATATACTTATATACCCAAACCGTTGTAACTTTTTGTTAAAACAATACCTGCAATAGTTTATCCTTATAACATAACTAGCAGTAAGGATAAGTTAATGCCTGGCACGCATAATAAAGCGCAACTACCCAGTAATCCAACACTCAAAGAGATTAATTGGTTTAAAAAGCAAATTAATTGGGGCGAACTACCTCCTTTTTATCACCTTGTTGCCTCATCAATAAGCGAATCAGAAGGGATTTTAGATCATGGATTCGATAATGCAGTTAAACAACTTATAGATAAACGCAATTGGAACTTAGATTTATTAGAAGGCCATGAAGACAGCCTTGGTGTAATACACACTAAACATAAGCCACGTATTGCGCTGCACCAAGTTTTTACCGACAGAGGCTTTGAGCTATGGGCACAGCCTTATGCTAAAGATGTTATTGTTGACCAATACATAAAAAATAATCGCTTTATGGAGTTTAGAGTGTGGGATCCACATTCAATGAAAAACCTGATCAGAATAAGTCAGTTACATAAGTTTATTGGCTTTTATTTTGAACGGGGCGACAAAGCAGATAAAGCCATTATTTTACATGCACATAAAGTAGTACATAAAATTATTACTTTTTTGCAGCGAGAATTGAACGTTGTAAAGCTTGATGGAGTCACAATAAAAGAACTATACCAATTGTGCGAAAAAGACAGCCGTGCAAGCAGTGACGAAATAGACATAGCCAAAATTGCAATTGGCGAACAAATTAACAAGGAATAAAATGCAGCTAAAATCAGCATTTATCACTTTATGCAGTGCCGCGCTTACGTTTAGCTTATTAGTAAGCGAACCTTTGAAAGCGCAAACCAATTTTACTCTTCCTGATTTAGGGACATCTGCATTACAAGCACTGCCACTTGAAAAAGAACAAGCTATTGGCGAAGTAATGATGATGCAAATACGAGGTTCATCGCCAGTTATAAACGACCCTGTGCTAGATGAATACCTCACGACTATTGGCCGTAAACTTGTTGCTAATGCTAACGATGTACGTTTTCCGTTTTCGTTTTTTTGGATAAATAACTCAGAAATAAATGCATTTGCATTTTATGGCGGGCATGTAGGTGTACACACCGGGTTAATAGCTCAAGCCGATAACGAGAGCCAGTTTGCTTCGGTACTTGGTCACGAAATTGCTCACGTAACACAGCGCCACTTAGCACGTAGAATACAGCAGCAACAAGATAACAGCGCGCTGACCATTGCCGGTATGATTGCAGGTATATTAGCAACCGTTGTTGCACCCGACGCGGGTATTGCCATTATATCTGCCAGCCAAACACAATCTGCTTTTAGTCAGTTAACGCATAGCCGCTCAGCTGAGCAAGAAGCTGACCGCATAGGCATGCAAACACTTAATAATGCAGGATTTGATCCCCGTGCATCGAGTGAGTTTTTAACTAAACTTGCCGCGCAAATTCGCTATAAATACAAGCCACCAGCATTTTTGCTAACTCACCCATTACCAGAGAGCCGTGTATCAGATGTACGTTTGCGTGCAGAGCAATTTCCTGTGCGCCTTATGAATGCGAGCCTTGAGTTTAATTTAGCAAAAAGTCGAGTGCTTGCCCGCTATGACAACAAACCAGAAAACGCAGAAGATCTATTTAGAAAACTACTGCGCGAAAACACCTACAACAACACTGCATTAAAGTACGGCTTAGCCATAAGCTTGCTTGATCAAAAAAAGCTTGATGAAGCAGCACCAATATTAGACGAGCTTTTAAAAAACGATCCTAAAAACCTATTTTATATAGATACCCATACCGATTTACTTATTGCACAAAAAAAGGCAGATGAAGCCGTTAAGTTTTTAGCCGACTTAAATCAGTATCGCCCTAATAATCAGGTAATTACACTTAACTATGCCAACTCAGCACTTGAAGCTGAGCAATATGAGCTTGCTGAAAATATTTTAAAGAGTTTTTTACTCGAAAAGCCAGATCATAACTTAGGCAAACAACTCCTTGCAGACGCGTATAAAAAACAAGATAAATTAGCCTCTTATCACGAAGCTAACGCCGATGTATTAGCACAATATGGTGCTTATTTAAAAGCCGCAGACGAAGTACAAAAAGCACTAAACTTTGTAGAGCCTACTCAACTTGTAAAGCAACAACGTTTAAAAGCACTACTTACCCAGTATCGACTTTTACAAAAAGAGCTTGCAAGACTTTAAGTCTGCAAGCGGTTACCCTAAAATAGACGCAATTCACACTTTGGAATCATTTTATGTCTGTTACTATTTACCACAACCCTCGTTGTTCTAAATCACGCGAAACGCTAGCGCTACTGCAAAGTAAAGCAATAGAGCCAAGTGTTGTAGAGTATTTAAAAACGCCTCTTACACACGAGCAAATTTCAACGCTTGTAATCCAACTTGGTTTTTCATCCGTACGTGAATTAATGCGCACAAAAGAAGATGACTACAAAGCACTTAATTTAAAAGATGAAAGCAGTGAATCAGCATTAATAGATGCCATGGTACAAAATCCAAAACTAATTGAACGCCCTATTGTAGTGAATAACAATAAAGCAGCGATTGGTCGTCCACCAGAAAACGTACTAAGCGTTTTATAATGAGTGCAACCATAGTGGTGCTTTATCACTCAAGCCATGGCTCAGTTGAAGCAATGGCTCACGAAATAGCAGAGTCGATAGAGCAACAAGGTGCTACAGCACTGCTTCGCACCTTTGTGGCTAAAAATGCGCACGACATTGTGATCACCAAAGATGATTTAATAAATTGCGATGGTTTAGCATTTGGTACACCAACCCGATTTGGCATGATGGCCTCTCAAGCTAAAAGCTTTTGGGAAACCACCAGCGACTTGTGGTTAAAAGGTCAGTTAATAGATAAGCCAGCGTGTGTGTTTTCGTCATCAAGCAGTATGCATGGTGGTAATGAAGCAACCTTACTTAACTTATCTCTGCCACTATTACACCACGGTATGATGCTACTGGGCGTGCCGTACGATGTACCCGAACTACTTGCAACACAAACAGGTGGAACACCATACGGTGCAACACACGTTGCTGGCAGCGCTAATAGTGCACAACTAAGCAAAGACGAAATTAAAATATGCCAAAGCGTTGGTAAACGCCTTACTCACATTGCGAGAAAACTTAAATGAATACAGCTGACAACCCAGCTAAAAAGCCGATTACAGTAAAGTTTCAGCGTGCCGCACTATTTGGCTACGTAGGTTTACTTGTTCTTATTCCACTGTGGATGTATTTTGTGCCACCTCTAAATGGTAATGCGAGTTTAGTGTCTTTATTTTTGCCTATTATTCCGTTACTACTGCCGCTAAGAGGCATAATTAAAGATAATACATACACTTATGCGTGGGCTAACTTTGTTGTAATGTTGTATTTTATTCACGGACTTACCATGCTGTGGGCCGCTCCTGATGAATTAATTTGGGTATTGCTAGAGCTTGTGTTTGCCTCTTCAATGTTTATTGGCTGTACTTACTACGCAAGACACCGCGGACAAGAACAAGGTTTAAAAATCCGAAAGCTTAAAGAAGAACTAGCTGAAGAAAAAGCAGCAAATGAGAACGGTAAATAAGGCTTAACCATAAACGGTTATAAATACAAAAAACGCGCTTAAATTGCTTTAAGCGCGTTTTTTATTAGCTGTTTAAAAGTGACTAAACCAAATCACTTAAGGCAGCTAGCACCACAATGCTCGCCAACCCTATTTGAGCAATTAAGCTAATAAACGAAAAGCCTCTAAGCACAAATAAGCCCCAAGGGTGTTTAATATGTGGATATAACGCACAGCGTTTTAAAGTGGTCGCAAAGAAAAAACAAATCACTGCCGCCATAGTTAAACTCAGCGTCAGCTCACTTTTAATAGAGAGTGTTTCATCAAAAAAGAAGAACAACTGCAAAGGCAGCAATATAGTGACAATAGCGTGCAGCACATGTACTTTTTTAATTCGATCAAACTGCCCTTCTGGCGAAAGCTCTTTAATACCAAAGTCACGCTCTAAGCATTTAACTAAGTTATTAGCTTTAATACTAACCGCCAAACGGTAACAACTTAAACCTTCTTTATTGCGCGCTCTAAAGTTATAGCCCGCTTTAATAAGCAGCACCATTAACGATTCATTTTTAGCAAATACAGCGTAATGAAGTGCTGTGTTACCTAAATTATCAACCGCTTTTTTGTCTTGCTTTGCAAGTAGCGTTTCAACCACATTTACAAAGCCTTTTTCGGCGGCCCACATAAAAGCTGTTTTATTGTTTTCATCAGCAAGAACACCTGTAGCCCCTTGCTCAATAAAGCGCATTGCCATTGTTTGCTTGGCTGTTTTTTTACGCAGGTGCGTTAATAATGCTTTTTCTAGCAGTACAACAGAGTCAACATCAGGAGAAACCTGTGTAAGCAACGTAAAATAGTCTTTACCCGCTGCCACTTTTTCGCTGGCAAGTTCAGAAAGAGTATCTAAATCAGCAATAGACTCTGGAATAAACGCACTTAAGCGCTCTCTAAAATCAACTTCTTTCCAAAGGGCTAATGTATCTTTTGCCGAAAGTTTACTTTTATTATTTAGCGCATGCTCAATTAACGTGAAATAGCGTTTACTAAAAAACAAATCGACTAAAGACAGTGGCGTATCTATGGTATTTTGTGCAGCCACACTTGCGTATTTTTCAAGGCGCTGGCATAGCATAAGCACTAAGCTTTCAGGGGTGTATTCATTATCGTAGTAATGGCTTTTAACCGCACTAATATACGCTTGTGCGTCTTCGTCATATTCAGAGATATGTTGAAAGTAACATTCTTCAAATGGTTCTAGCGGGGTTAGCCATGCCAAATAATAAATAGGCGGTAACACGGTGGTGCATACACCATCGTCTTCATTTGTAGAACGACAAGCAGGCCAAGCTTCCAAAGCATCTAAAATAAAGGCACCGTTTTGTTCTACCAGTCCTTTAATAAGTAATGGGTATTCCTTTGGCCAAATCAGTACATTTTCCATTAAAACAACACAACTCCAGTGTGGCTTGGGGGTGGTAAGTTATATCAGTTTTTAGCTGACACCACGCTTAATCAAAGTGTCGATATTCTAGCACACCTTTGTTTTGCTGCTAGCGCAAAATTACGCAATAACAACAATCCTTTACTTACAAATATAAAAACGGCCAAGTACATAAGTAATTGGCCGTTTTTGAGGTTGGAGTTGGGCTTAATCAGAGCCAGACAAATAGTCTATTTACTTTTTAACTCGCTAATAACTTGATCTAAACCCACTTCAGAAATACGTTGAATAATCTCTTTTTGCTTAGCACTTAATAGTGAAATGCCTTCGGCAACAATATCGTATACTTTCCACTCATCATTTTTACCTAAACGAAGCTTAAAACTTAAGTCGATTGTAGGCGCATTTGGCTCAATAATTTGTGTATTAACTGTTGCGTACTCAGAGTCACTTTTTGCGTTATTACGCTCAAATACTACTTTTTGACCTGTGTACTTCATTAGTGCACCAGCGTATGTGCCTGTTAAGTAATGCTCTATTGCATCTATAAATTGAACTGCCTGCTCGCGCTCAATGCCTTTAATGTGTTTACCTAATAATTTAAACGACACAAACTTAACATCAATATGTGGCATTAAACGTTTTTCAACAATGGCAGCCATCGCGTCTTTGCTTGCTGTGCCTTTTGAATTTACTTGGCCAATGTCTGCAAATAGCTTATCGGCTACTGATTCAAGTAACTGGTCTGGCGATTGCTGAGTTTGTGCAAATAACGAACTACTAAAAAAAGCAGTGGCTAAAACGAATAGTTTAAAGAGTTTCATAATTGTATATGTCTGTGTGATTAAGATGGCTGTAATTTACGCGAACTATACGCAATAAAAAAGGCACAAATAAGCAACTTATTAATGCCCAAATCGCACCAATAAAATAACTAAAATAAATTCAAGCAGTTAGAAACCTCCATTAACAGGCCATATACAACCGGCATTTTGTCCTCATTGTAATTGTTAATAGGTCGCCCTTATCATTTAGTTATCAACTTAAATCAAACAAACATTTGGCACCTATGAAAACGTCACTTAAAACACTTATTATCTCTTTTGCATTAGTAGTTTCACTTTTTGGCAAACTTGCTTTTGCTCAATCGAACCATGGTTATGCTGTTGATTTTCTCAAAGGCGAAGGTAACGTAAACGGCGTTAAGCTTGCGTATCAGTATCATGCACCTAGTATGCAAAACCTTATTGGCGATGCTCGCTTTTACTTTGAAACCAGCGTAAACATGTGGGAATACCGCCACGGCGATGAAACACAATCAAACCTAGTACTTGCTATGTCACCTGTGCTGCAATTTCCTGCCTTTAGTTTTAACAACACCCCATTTTATGTAGAAGCAGGAATTGGTGTATCACTGATTGATGAGACGCAGTTTGCCGGTAAAAACATAAGCACTCACTACCAGTTTGAAGACCGTATAGGGCTCGTTGCCGACTTTGGCCACACTAACGTTGCCCTTAGAGTTATTCACTACTCAAACGCAGGCTTTAAAGAGCCAAACCCAGGGCTTAACTTTTTAACACTTTCGGTAGCTAGACGCTTTTAACGTTATTGATTGTGTTTAAAGTTATTGATTGTGTTTAAAGTTATTGATTATGTTTTGAGTAATTTAATTGCTGTTATAGCGTAAAACGGTCACACTTAAACGTACTAAATATTAAGTGATACTGCGATGCAAACTTGGCATATTATAATTATTGTCGCCGTTGTTTTTGCTATTGTCATTGGTAATATTGCGCTGATTAGACTCTCTGCAAAAACGGAGTTTAAAAAGCCCAACGCCAATATTAAAAATACAACAGACACAAAAAAGCCCTGATTAATCAGGGCTTTTTTAACAATACCGATTCGCTTAATTATATTTTCGTTAATTTAGCCTACTAACCAATGCGCCATTAGCGCAATAACAGGTAAAGTAATTAGCGTTCGCAAAATAAATATAATAAACAACTCTAAAATATTTACCGGTATTTTACTGCCAAGTAAAAGTGCGCCCACCTCAGACATATAAATAAGCTGAGTTACACTCATTGCGGCAATAATAAAGCGCGTTACATCACTTTCAATTGTACCTGCTGCTAATATTGACGGAATAAACATATCAGCAAAACCAACCATAATAGTTTGCGACGCTGCTGCCGCTTCGGGTACTTGTAATAACTCTAAAAATGGCACAAACGGCATACCTAAATACTGAAATATAGGCGTATGCTCAGCAATAATCAGTGCAAATGTACCTACTGCCATAACCACAGGCAATACACCAAACACCATATCAAGCGCGTTATGTAAGCCCTCTTTTATAGTACCTTTAACACCCGTTGAGTTATCTGCTTTAGCTAATGCAACATCTAAAGAATGACCAAATAAAGTTTTATGACCCGGAATTGTTTCAGCGTCTCTATCTGGCTCGGTGCCATCAATCAATAAATCTTTTTTAAAACGCAGTGGCGGTAATCGCGGCACAATAATTGCGGCAACAATACCGGCTAAACATACCGTTGCGTAAAACGGTGCAAATAGGTATTCAAGTTTAACTTGCCCAAGCACCACTAAACTAAACGTAATTGAAACCGCTGAAAACGTAGTACCAATAATAGCTGCTTCGCGTTGTGTATAGTGCTTTTGATCGTACTGCCTTGCAGTCATCAAAATACCTACACTACCATCACCTAACCACGATGCAGTACAGTCAACCGCACTTCTACCAGGCACACCAAATACAGGGCGCATTACTTTAGTCATTAACGTACCAGCAAGCTCTAGTAGACCAAAGTTAATTAATAGCGGCAGTAATAAGCCCGCTAAAATAAATACCGAAAACAACACTGGCAATAAGTCATTTAATACCAACGCGCCAGTATTGGCCGAGGTAATCATCTCGCTACCTAGGCTTAAGTACGTCATTAAACCAAACGCCATTCCAAATAAGCGCACCACCAGCCATGTCCAGCTCACGTCAAATAAATGCTTTAACAAAGGTGAGTTACATATAGCGGCGGGTTTAAACACTTTAGTAATTACAGAAATAACCCCTGTAATACAAATAATGAGAGTAATAATTGCTTGAGCAGAGCCAAGCATCATTGCTTGAACCGCTTTTGCCATAACGGCAATAGGAATGGTCATTCCTTGCGAGGTACTAATGGGTGTCATAAATAAAAACACACCAATTAACGAAGGAACCAAAAAAGTAAACCAAGTGCGCCACGTATAGTGTGAACGATGAGGTAGCTGAGACATATTTATTAACCTATAAAAACCACAAAAAGAGCATAGCGCTCTTTTTGTGGTAAAACTTATTATTATTTAAATTTTAATGCCGCGCTGAATGAGTGCTGCTTCTAATGCTTGTTGTAAACCATTCATAGTACCTGGCTCAAGCGTTTCGCCTTTGTCATCCATCCACGTTAAGCTAGTACCGCCTTCTTTAGTTTTACTTACTAAAATTTGGTATTGGCCTTCATCAATAGGTAGTTGAGCTACGTCATCACCCCAAATTGAATCCCAAACGCTTGTTTCCGGTTTAGTATAATCAGCAGTAATTAAGCCCGTATCTGGGTTAATTTCAACAATAGTGAACGACAAGCGCTCTAAAAAGCCAGAGAAACGATCAAACACAGCTTCGTAAGATTGCTCAGTTACAAGTGCTGCATTACCTTTGTTATCAAAGCCCATTTCAAGAGAAATAATACCTTGGCGTTTACGCATATCAACTTCAAGTTGACGGTAACGGTAATCAAACTCGCTCACTACTTGGTTAAGCGCACGTACTTCTAACTGCTGCTTTAACAAATCAGTAAGTGTATGGTCGCCTTTAAAGTCTATCAGCTCTACACGTAAAGACGCAGTACGCTGATGTGACTTTTCTTCAATAGTGAATCTAAACTTTTCTAAGTCATCGTTAACTTCATCGCCCCACCACCAAAAGCTTTCTTCTGTTTTGATGATTGAGTACCAATCAGTTTCAATGATACCAAGTAGCTTATCTTCTTTAGTTGTGCCCGCGTTATTATCAGCAAGTACCGATTGAATCGTATCCCAAAGAAATTCATCTAAATCAGCAATGCCATCGTTTTTATCAAAATAAATACGCGCTTGTTTATCTGTCTCTTCTACCCAACTGCCTTTAGCAATTGTTAATACTTGTGCCGGTGGGCGGTAATTTGTAGCTTCAGGATTATTGTCGTATTGACCTACATCCATTTTATAAACTGGGTCTTGAGCTGGTTGAGATAACGACGTTGGTGCTTTTACAGGCTCATGCGTACGATAGTTACGTTCGTCATGTGCCTTATTAATAAATACACTACACCCTGATAAACTTACCAATACACTTACTGCAAGTGCTTTTGGGATCCAATACTGCACAGATATTTCTCCTTAGCATACCCTTTAATTGTTTTAACAAATATATGAGTGGGTAATGCCGATTTGGTTCAGTGTAAAATCAATATTAACTTTACATTTATTATTTGGCTGCCTAAATGCAATAAAGTTCAGCACTTCTACTTAGCAATAAAACTAAGCGCAAATAAGCAAATTTTAGCTATGGTACTTTCCCGTGCCAGTAAAAACAAGAAACACCGCACTTTAAAAGCGCTTAATTAGCGTGTGCTGTAGTTTAGAGCCCTTTTTGTGTTAAACTTCGCCGCCGTGCAACTTCTCGTGTGTATTTTTGGTGTTGCCAACTCGGTTGATATAATCCAAGTAACAAGGTATTTGAACTCATGACTGCATTTTCAAATCATCAAATTGTTTTAACAGCGATTGGCGAAGACAGACCCGGTATTGTAAGTGAACTAACCCAACTGGTTAGTGACTGCCACTGCAACATTATTGACAGCCGTATTGCTATTTTAGGCTGCGAATTTACCTTCATAATGCTACTCAGCGGCGACATGTCGGCAATAAGCCGCATAGAGCACGTACTGCCTACTAAAGCCATGGAACTTGGCCTGCTAACCATGATGAAGCGTACAGCGAGTCATACTCCTAGTGAGTTTTGTGCAGGTTACACCCTAGAATACACTGGCATAGACACCCCTGGCACATTGAGCAAAGTAACGCGCTTTTTTGCCGATAACAACATCAGCATTTGTTCATTAAAGTCAGACACATTCGATGAAAAAGTCGACATGAAAATGCGTTGTGAAATCGAATTTAATATTCCAGTTGATGTAGATATAGATCAATTTAAAATTAGTTTTGAGAGCCTTTCTCACACACTAAACGTAGATTATATTTTTAAACGAATTCGTTAAGGATGCTAAACATGAACACAATTAGTCCATTACAAGCTGGCGATACTGCACCTGCTTTTAGCCTACAAAACCAAAACGACGAAACAGTAACATTAAGCGAGCTGTTAAAAGAGCAACAAGTGCTTGTGTACTTTTACCCTAAAGCGTCAACGCCGGGTTGTACTGTACAAGCCGAAAACCTACGCGATGAGCAAGCACAACTTGCTAAATTTAATACCCGCGTTGTAGGTATTAGCCCAGATCCAATTAAGCGCCTTAAAAACTTTGAAACTAAAAAAGAGCTTAATTTCGATTTATTAGCCGATGAAGACCACGCCATTGCAGAAGCATTTGGGGTATGGGGTTACAAAAAGTTTATGGGTAAAGAGTACGATGGTATTCACCGCCTAACATTTTTAGTAGGCCAAGACGGTAAAATAAAACACCTATTTGATAAGTTTAAAACCAAAGATCACCATCAAGTGGTTTTGGATTATCTTGCGGCAGAGTAATCTCGCAGCAGAATAAGCTAGCGGCACAGTAAGTTAGCTACCAGCTATTAGACAAATACAGAAAAGCGTTGCTCAAGGGCAACGCTTTTTTTATGCTGGTTATTAAATATTTAGGTTAAGTGAAAGCATGATTGAGGGATAAGTAGATAGTCAATAATTTTGATGACTGGAGTCGAGATTTGATCCCGACGAATCCGTATACTTTAAAATAACCCTCATCAAGCGATTCTAACTTAATGTTAAATTAATCATAAATAACTTTATGCTGCCAATTTGGTATCCCTGATGATTCATTTTCACTAACAACCAAAGGAAATGAAAATGAAAATAAATAAAATTATTGTTTTAGGAAGGTGCCCTAATTGGGTCTTACAAAAAGCGACAACATTGATTAACACTGCTGGCGCTAAACATAAAATAAGTAAAAAGTTAGCTGGTATGAAAAACCATTATTCAATAAAGATTAGCACTAATTATCGGGTTTTATGGACTGATTCAGGAGATTTCTTTGTTGGTAAACATAACTATTACGACAGAAAAATTAAAAATATCAAAAGAAAAGGAACTTGCTAATGGATGCTCATAAACTAGCACTTACGGACGTAGTCAAGAGTCTGGGCTTTAATAATGCAACTGCTGTATCAAATAAAGTACGAGATATTTTAAAAGCTAAAGAAGGGTTTAAAGATAAGTTTATAATTGACGAAAGATCTGATTTTGAAAGTGAAAATAGACGAACAGAAAAAACTTATGTTTCTCCTAAAGCAAAGGTGCTAATCGACAATTTAGCTATTTTATTACAGTATTCAGGCTTGTTTGGTAGAGGTACTGCAACAACTTTTCCTGCATATCGAGAACTTTTAAAAGGAATTGATGACAAGTTTTTTAAATCAAATGTCATTAAGCATACTCAAACCATTAAACAGAATATTGAACTATCCAAAAGTAGTTTAAAAGAATTACCTATTTTTTCTAATGCTGTATTAAACAAAAAAGTCGTAGATATTACTAAAGATAGTCTTCGTGAGTTAATGCAAATACATAGTAATAATAGTGAAGTATTGGATTTAACTAATACTTTTAAATTGAGTGCTTGGAATGAATTACTTGAGTATCAAAATGAACTTGAAAACAATGAGCAGGACTCAACACTTTATCAAAAAATAGGAGAGAAATTCTTTGAGTTAGGAGATCACGAACAAGCTTCAACAGCACTGATTACATCAACAGAACTTGATCCAAAAAATGGTACCGCTTGGGCAATAATATCACTTATATTTCATTCAAGACTGAGGGAAAATAAGCACTCTCATTATCAAGCTCTTGCAAAAAATGATTTTTCAGAGGCAATTGAACACCCAATAACGTCTGAAGAGCACTGGGTAAACGAGCGTATAGAAGATACCTATAATGATATTATTGAGCTAAACAGCCAGTTTGTTACTTCCGCAATTAATGCTTTATCTTTTTGGCCTGTATGGGAATATTCAAAGACTGAAAAAAAGCCAAATTATTTTTATAATTTGAATCAATCACACGATACGAATGTTGAAGTTGAACGAAGATACTTCTTTATCAAATTAATAAATGAAATCAGCTTTAATCAATTTGGGCGGCATAAAAGTGAAGTGATTGATATCGTACGTTCATTCCAAGGGTGGAACCCAGAATTATATCCTCAAACTAATTTAATTCACGACATTAATAATAATGATAAATCTAATTTAATGAGAATATTAAGTTGGATTTCGGATGCCGATATTAAAAACGCTTTAAATTCTTACTTTGCTAATATTTTAAATAATTCATACAGAGCACATGATGATTTAGCACTATTGAAAGATGGGGCTGTACAAAGCCTTTATAGAAAGCATATAGGGAAAAATGAATATAAAAAAACCTTAAGTTCATTATTGAAACTAGACATAAAAAATCAAGAAATAGATATTTTTAACAAGTTATCAAGCCCACACTTTTTCGAAGTACATTCCGAGCTTACAGCGGTCAAAAAGAAATTCGATGTTGAAAGTAGGTTTGGGAATACCCCTCCGACTTGTTATTTAGAAGATATTAAATTGACTGATAAAGAGGTGCAATTAGCGCTGTCGAAAGCGTTAATAAATAGTGATGGTTGGCATGACTATTTATCCGAACAAGCATGGGTTAATCACCCTTACTCATTGGCTATACATTGCAACTTTTATGGTCTTATGTTGCTCTCAATTTTACTAGAACTGATAAAATCACAAAACTTAGAGAGAAATATAATTTGTCTTCGGGAGTTATGTGAACATCAACATGCTATGAGATCTTCTTTATCTAAAATAACATCAGTTTTATATTCCGAATTAATTAAGCGAATTGATGTTGATATAATGGAAAAAAATAACAAAAATGAGCTGTTGTTATGTTTAGAGATCATCTTTGATTTAAGACGTGTTTTAGACGATGAAGAAGATGAATATAATGCTACTTTTGATTAAAGCCATTTAATCAAATACTTAACTCATCTCACAAGTATGCGGTGAACTATATTAGCTGAAAATTAAGGGCTGCTCATAAGCATAAAGCAGCCTATTTTTAATATAGGGTTACTTATTCTTCCACGACTCATTGAAAGCTAAGTTTTCTGAATCTAAAGCCAAAAACTTATTCTGTAGAACTAATTTTTGAGTTTGTTTGTTAAATCGGCTTAACTTATCAATGGCTATGAAAGCCTGTTTTTTAGTGGTTGTATATGTATTAAAAATCTCTTCTAACGCATGATCTTCAATATTTGAAAAGACAATTAAATCGTGAATTAAAATAGGTAAATACGTTTTTTCAAGAAAACTCATGTCCATTGCGATCATGTTTGCAAATGCTTTACCTGTACCTGAGTCGTCATTATGACTAAAATCATATCTAGTTTCAGAAAAAGATATTTTAGGGTTTACTGGGCTACCTTCATAAAATTTACCAATATATTTTGACATGGTTAAGTTTAATTGGTCTTCTATATTACTCAATGATGTAACTAGTTTTTGAGTTACTTGATTCGAAAGATCATCACTTTTTGTATCTATTATTGACTTTAAATCCCTAAATCTAAGCTGATCACGTAACTCTTTTTCTTCTACTGAAAGCTCTAATAACTTATCTACTATACCAGAGGGTTTATCTAACATGCTCAAAGAGCTAATTAATTTTTTATCTATGTCATTAATATCTAATTCAACTAATCTAATTTTTTCCTCTAACAAGTCTTTTTCATTTCTAAGTTCAGCTTTAAGAATCTTAGTTACACCTGAGTGAAATTGATCAACTTTCGCTAATTTTAAACCATCCACGTCAGGAAAATAATTTGAAAGCTTTTCAAAATTTTTCTTGTTGATTGTGTTCCCATACTTTAGATTGTTTTCAATTCTGTTTAGTCGATTCTTTGTCTGAAATAATGAACTAACGAGGCCATCCTTTGTGGATTTTAGCTTTAGATTTTCATCATTAATAATCTGATTAGCATTTATGGAAAAACTTTCAATACTTGCTTTCATTGTTGCTATTTCAGCTTCAACTTCCAGTAGTTTTTTTTCACTTTTGTTTATTTCTCTTTTATTAAGTGATTGTAAATAGCCTTCATCAAATGCACCTTTAAGGATTTTACTTTTATCATCAGTCTTTTTCTTTTCTTTTTCTAAATCTTTCACTGCACTGTAAAATGAAAATAATTTTAGGATATTTGGTTTTATTTTTGAGTAAGGTTCGTTTGGAAAAGAATTTAATGGTCGGTTTGGATTGTTGTTATCTTTACCCCATATTCTAAAAAATGGATTAACAGCAGATCTAAAACTTGCAGCCCCTTCAGGAAAGCTGTAATACTCACTAAGAAAAGCCCTATATATGGAAATTGATTTTTCTGGTTTATCCTTTTCACTTAGGTACTGTACTACTTCTGGGTCGTTTGTACTTCTAGAGAAACTGTATTTTTGGTTGCTAAATATAAAGTCCATTTCTACGGTGATAGTACCTACATGTTCAATGACATCAGAACACAATTTGATAAAATCATCACCTGATAAAGCAAAATCAATAAGCATTAATACAGAGGATTTCCCTATCGAGTTAGTACCGTCATCCGCACCAACTAAAGCATTAAGCCCATTACTAAACTCCAGTTTGCTTTTAATTAATTGATTACATCTTAGTTCTTTTAACATTTCTTGATCTTCCCTATATCAGTATCCATATCAATTTTCCCCAGAATATAAAGAGTATCAAGTGAATATATAAACTCCTCAATACCTAAAAACTTCTTCTTTGTGAGTTTATATAGATCGATTAATAAGATTTCATCAAATTCAATATCTAAAATGTATGTCATTTTAAAGACAATAGAGTCTTTAAATGGAATTGTTTTATTTGGTGTGATCATGAGTAAACCTCACAATTTTGAACAAAAAAAGATACAAGTATCTCTGACACACTTATGTTCTTACAGTCAGTATTTATTGTAATCCAATCAGTTAAAGCTGAAAAAATTTGGGTTTGATTTAACCCGTTTTTTTTAAGTTTCAAGTAATATGTTTTTACTTGGCTGTATATAGTGTCGGAAGTATAGGGGCATGTTTTGTCTAATTCAGCGAATTTAGATTTAATTTCAGAATAAAAATACTTCACATTATTTTGTATTTTTAACTTAACCAAAAACTCTAAAGTGTTATCGGATTTTGTCTCTACTTTGAGAGCATCAATGGATAATTCTGCAAGTGCCTCGCCACTCAATGAGGTGAGTCTTTCTATCACTTCATTCATCTCTTTATCAATAGAGCTATCAAACCAACCATTTTTTAAATTCGTTAATCGTTGTAGTTCAATTTTGATAGCTACAACTTCACGATAACCTTTAACTGTACGTGGATTATCGAAAATTTTATGACAGTCACGACATAGTGCAATTAAATTATCTTCATGATCAACATCACTGTTTAAGCGAACCTCATCTTTAAGTAATATCTCTTCATGAGGCCGTGGACTGTGTGGATAAATGTGAGCAACTTCATAAAGCTTAGTCATTTGCCCCTTCCCTTTTTTCATTAAAGGTTTAGTGCATTGAGGACAAATTCCACTTACTTCATCAAATAAAACAAGCCCCATATTTTCTGTTGGCTTTTTCCTCTTGGGTTCTGATTTTGTCACTCGATTTCCTTATAAAGTTAGCTCTATAACTGCCAACGACCATAAATTTAAAATGTTATTAGATGACTTTGTTAATATTACAGTTTAAAATTTATTATTAACACTATAAATTTCAATATATTAATAACAACAAGTTACTATTTATGTAGAGTAAGTTTAACTTGTCGCAGGTAGGAGCTTTAAAATGTTTGGTGAGGAATACCGTTTATTGTCCCAGGAAAGACATTTAACTAAATCTGCTTTTTTTGAGTGGTCTTGATGCAATCAAGAAAGCAAATATAGATGATCGAGGCTTGTTCTACTTAGGTATGTTTCAGCTATCTATCGGTGTTGAACCAGCGGGGTCTGAACCAGCGGGTCAAATCTTGACTTCACACATCATAATTAATTAGCGCCTTCTTTTACTATTTTTAACATCATATAAATTAGCTATTTATATTCGCCGAAACTTAAATAAGCTACTGTGTCGGATGGCGCTTCGCTTATCCGACCTACGTTTTCAAATATATAATGTGGGGTTATTGGGGGCGTGGGTATTGGAGGTTCGTTGGGTTTCGCTGCGCTCTACGCAAACTTGTATCTCTTCTTGATGAGTGTTTGTCTTAAATTTTTACGCAGACAAAAATGGCGTTGCCTGAGCGCTGTGCCCATGGGGTTATTTTGTCGTAGTCATGTTCAAATATGTGGAATTCGAAGTACGGCTTTAAGGCTTCTTTAAGCTCGGTATAACTAAAAGCAACCATTGGGTGCTCGTCGTGCCATACGAGAGTGTTGTCTGCGGTGGTTTTTTCTATGCTGAGTTTTAATAACTGTTTACTGCCAGTGCCACTGTAGTGCCAGCCAGAGCGAAATGTGAAGAAGCTATTTTCGCTTGTTGCGGTGTGCTCTACAAATGAATCGCTGTCGATTTTGTTTTTATCAACAGTGTTAAAGCAAAATATCCCACCTACATTTAATGCATTGTGCACGCTAGCAAGGCACTCTTTTAACTTATCAATTCCGTCGCAGTAATGCAGTGAATACAAAAAGCAGGTAATTAAATCCAAGTGCTCAGTGACCTTAAATTCACTCATGTTTTGCAACGAAAATTGCGCTTCTGGGCAGCGAACTTTTGCTTTATCGAGCATTGGCTGGTTTAAATCAAGCCCACTACTTTTATAGCCGTAATCAATAAAGTGGCGGACATGCGGGCCGGTACCACATGCTAAATCGAGATGGGTATTTCCGCCATTACCAAAAATTTGGTGCAGCCTGTGAATAGAATTGCTTTGGGCTTGATAATCTATATCTGCGCACATTAAGTCGTAGTAATCAGAAAGGTCGGTGTAGAGTGCATTTGCGGACATATAAGCCTAGTGGTAAGTAGTAGAATATTTTTAAGTCGCGCATAGTAAACTAATTAGCACAATTAACGAAGAAGATATGAGCTTTAGGGTAGATGTAATCTTAGGTTATAAAGTACAGGCTATAAAGTACAGGGTTGTCGGATGGCGCTTCGCTTATCCGGCCTACGTATTTAAATATTATAAAACGTTATTAGAAAATGGTGCGGAAGTAGAGGTTTGTTGGGTTTCGCTACGCTCTACCCAACATACGTAATATTACTTTAAGCTGGCTTTAACTAATTCCCAAATACTTATGTACTTGTATTGATAGGCGCCAGTTTTTGGCAATGCAGGTGTCGATTGCTAATTTGGTTGCCGATACTTTTTGGCTAATTGGCTGCAAGTAAACAAGCTTTGGATTAACGCCTGTTTTAGCAAATAACTCTTCAAGCTCTTCTACGTGCTTTTGCATAGCAACGGGGTGTTTTATCTCGTTTGCACGCTTCATGGTGCTGGTAAGTACTTCATAACCACCGCGCATATTAATTTTTGGCGATACCGTTACCCATGTTTGCTCTGGAGCGAGTATTTCAAACGTGCCGCTGGTTTCTATTTGTGTACTAAAGCCGTGTTCGTGTAATAAGTTACATACTGGATTTAAATCAAACATACATGGCTCGCCGCCAGTAATTACTACGTGCTTTGCGGTATAACCACGTGATTGAAACAACGCTAAAATTTGCTCTGCACTGGCATTAGCCCAATGATCTGAGTCGGCTTTTTTTTCTACGGTTTCGTCCAGCGATACTTTATATACATTATCAACATCCCACGTTTGCTTAGTGTCGCACCAAGAGCAGCCTACTGGGCAGCCTTGCAGGCGTAAAAATATTGAGGGTGTGCCAGTAAAGCTAGCTTCACCTTGAATGGTTTCAAACACTTCATTAATTTTGTACAAAAGAGATCTCACTTACTACCTAGCAGCCAAATTGCTACTATTAAAAAACCAAAAAGCGCTGTGCAAAAATTGTTATTTAAGCTGCGGCCGTGTAGTATATCGCGCCCTGATATAAACCTCTATTAAAACTAAGAGCAAAACAGATATGACGCAAAAAGTAGTTGTTATTTATTCCGGCGGTATGGACTCATTTACCGTATTAAATAAAGCCCTGCAACAAGGCCATGATGTATATGCCCTATCATTTGACTATGGTCAGCGTCATGTAAAAGAGCTTAAAGTGGCGGCAAGTGTGTGTGAAAAATTAAACGTTCCACACAAAATTGTTGATATTTCGGCGATTAACCAACTCATTGGTGGCTCATCACTTACTGATGATATTGATGTGCCTGAAGGCCATTACGAAGAAGAAAGCATGAAAAGTACGATTGTACCTAATCGTAATATGATTTTGCTCTCGCTTGCTGTTGGTTACGCGGTATCACTTAAAGCTGGCCAAGTTTATTACGGCGCTCACTCTGGGGATCATGCTATTTACCCTGACTGCCGTCCTGAATTTGTGCAAAAAATGGATGATGTATGTCGTATTGCTAACTACGACGCGGTAGAAATTTTTAGCCCATACTTAAACAATACTAAAATTGGTATTTTAACCGACGGTATTGAAATGGGTTTAGATTACAGCCAAACATGGACTTGTTATAACGGCCGTGAAAAGGCCTGTGGTAAATGTGGCGCGTGCCAAGAACGCCTTGAAGCATTTGCACTAAATAACATTACAGACCCGTTAGAATACGAATAAGCACCAATTAATTAGTAATACAATTGCTGTAAACAAAAAAGGCTATCATCGATAGCCTTTTTTGTTTAATTTTAACGTAGAGATTACAACCAGCGTTTTACGCGCGCTTTATAGGCGGTAAACTCTTCGCCAAATAATTTAGTGAGCGCACGCTCCTCGGGTATTATTTGAAAAAACGTTAAATACGCAATAAACCCTATAATACATAAAAGTGCCCACAAGGAACTTAACCAAATACCCCACCCTGCTAAAATAAATGCAAAACCTACGTACATTGGGTTACGCGAAATCCGATAAATACCGCTAGTAATAAGTTTTGACGCTTGCTCAGGTTTATTAGGGTTTACAGTGGTGTTTGCTATTTTAAAACTCACCACCCCTGCAATACAAAAAACACACCCTATAATGACTAAACTTGCTGCTAAGTAGGTAATAAATGCGGTGAAATCAATAACACTGTAATGCGCAATAAGCGCCATTATGCCTGCAAAAAACAGCACAACAATAACGGGAGGTATTTTATTATTTAACATGGCAACTCACTGTATTGGCTAAAGTATGTTTATTTAAGTAGCTATTAAACAATATCTAAAGTGTATAAATGATGAACACGCTCAAAGCTTGGCTTAAGTGAACTATACAGATTAAGTTACAATTGTCAGCTTTATCAAAAGCGCTTAAAGGTTATACTTTAACCATAAACGAATAATAAAATGATAAGGAATGAGATTATGTCTGGAACTACGATGATTGTACTTATTGTGCTAATTTCGGTTGGCTCAGGAGTGGTTTACGATATGTATAAAAAGCATCTTGAGTTTAAGCATAAAATGCAAAACAACAACAGCGATGCCCATAAACAATTAGCTGAAACAAATGCACAAGTGCTTGCATTAAAAGAGCGTGTACAAACACTTGAGGCTATTGTTACCGATTCAAGCTTTAGCGTTAAAGATGAAATTAATAAGCTTTAAATTGTTATAAGTAATTTGGATATAAATGTGCATTTTCTGGCTGCTCAATGCCATGAGCAGCTAAAAACCCACCAATAGCTTGCCCGCAGCCCTGTGGTGCTCGCCCGCTGTCTATCTCAAAATTTAACTGATTAGCGTGTTGCTTACCCATAGAGCAAAGCCCTACGGTACTTGGCGAGCGCATAGCGATACTTAAGTTACCTATTTGCTCAACCACAACGTGCTTACTAAAGCGGGCAAAACCTTTGTACTTAAATTGCTCGTTTACGTAATCATTGCTTGTGGCTACTAATGCTGTAATTAAAGCGTGTAAAAAGCTATTAGCGGATGGATCTGCGGTTAAAAACGCGATTGTTTTTTTATTAAACTCGCTAAGTTGGCAATCTTCACACAACAGCTCAACAGTATATAAATGTTGCTCGGCTATTTGCTGCTGACTTTTAAGCTCAATACTTTTTCCTGCAAATACAATGCGTTTAAGCACTTCATCAACGTTACTTGTAACCGTTTCGCTTTTAACAAGCTCAGGGTTTTGAGCCATTACCGGTAAGTCGTGATGGTTATTAAATGGCGTACTTGTTGCGCCGCTTTGCATTAACTGAAAAAGCTCTCTTACTTCATGTTCACGCGCTACTTTTAACGCTAAAAATGCAGTTTGAATAAGTTCTGAAGTAGGTAGGTTTTCCTCTACTATCCAGCGTCTGCCAAATAATAGCTTTTTGGCTTTGCCTTCATTTGCAGATGCGCTTTTTTGATAGTTATCTGGGCTCAGCACTGCTACCTGCAGGTAAATTTCTTCACCTTTTTGTGCAGCAAGCACTCTAAAATGAGCCGAAAACTCAATACTCTCAAGCACTTCGTTTACGCTTTCAAGCGTGTGCTTGTAACGTAAAAAATGTTGTGGCACCACCCAGCTACTATTAGCCAATTGCACAAGGGGTGCATAAGAAATAGGTTGCTCGTAACTGTGTTGCCATTTTTGCTCATTGCTAAGCAAATGATTAATGTGACTCTTGTTATCTGACATAAATAAACCAAATAAACTCGCGTTGTGCGATATAAACTATGAACACATTACGTCGTCAATGTCGTAATTAGATCACATGTACGCCCTACTTTCGGGCTTTTTTAACTATCGGTGAGTTCTTGATAGTCTGTTATAACTTTTTGATAGTATGGCTTATCTTTATTGAGCATTTTATTATAATGATTTATGAGTTGGCGCTGGTACATAGCGTGTTCTGCACTAGCAAAGTCCCACATTTCATTACCGGTGTGACTAATCTCATTATTGCTACTAAAGCCTACTTCAATCACTTCATAAAAACGTTTGTTGTCGTAAACTATTTGCTCACTTACAAGCCCTAAACCTAATTGCTTTAAACCGACCCGCAACTTATAAGTGTGATGCACTGGGCATAAAATAAACAGAACATTATTTAAATGCTCCACTGCGTTATTAGCAGTAATTTGTTGTATTAAACTTAACAACAGCTCACCGCCAACACCTGCTATTACAACTACTTGACTTTTACTTTGAGCAATTTCAATTTTGCCTACATCCTGACATAAGACCTGCCACTGCGGATTTTTATTACAGGTTTTTTGTAATTTATTAATAGATGATAATTGCGTTTCTAGGTCGTTCATTAAAGTGGCGACTATATCTACAAAAATAACCTGGTTTGCAGCTGCGCGTTTTAATAGCGCCATGCCTAAATAACCATGGTCGCAGCAGCAATCCCAAATAATATCGTGATGCTGCGAGATTAATGTATCAATGGCAGTTAGGCGTTTGCTGAGCTTCATTTAATCAGCAGATTGTGACGTTTTGTAGATAAGTGCTTTTAAGCTTCTGTCGCTGTCTACTTCAATAAAACGCTCGGTAGGGGCTAGACGCTCAACAAATTCAATTGCGCCTTGGGTGTGCTCGTTTATTAACGCTTTAAACGCCTCTTCGCTAAGCTCTGGGCTATTAGCGCACAATAACAATTGTGTGGTATCGCAAAGTAGCTCTGGCAACCTGCGCAGCACTTTTTGATAGTCTTTAGTTAATATAAAGCTGCCTTTTTGAAAGCTTGGCGGATCAACTATTATTAAGTCAAACGGGGCTGCTTTTTTTAGTTTTCCAAACGACTTTAAAATATCGTGAGGTAAAAAACTTACGCCGCGCTCAAAACCATTTAGTTGATGGTTTTGCTTGCCGACTTTAAGTACGCCTTTGCTCATATCCATGTTCATTACATGATCTGCTCCGCCTTGCATTGCTGCAAGCGAAAACCCACACGTATACGA
Organism: Pseudoalteromonas sp. NZS71_1; assembly: GCF_015864305.1. Lineage (NCBI taxonomy): Bacteria > Pseudomonadati > Pseudomonadota > Gammaproteobacteria > Alteromonadales > Pseudoalteromonadaceae > Pseudoalteromonas > Pseudoalteromonas sp. NZS71_1. The sequence goes on from NZ_JADYXM010000012.1 coordinate 67,059, forward strand.
AAACAAATTAAGCACTTTGCCATGCTTACTATTAGCCATTACAAACTCACGGCCGCTGCGCATATCGGGAAATATTCCGGTATTTTGACGGCTCTGTAAATCAACCAAAAAACGAATGCCGTTTTCAGTTACAACATGCGGGTTAGGTAATTGCCCATAAACCACAGTGTTTTGGCTTTGTACGCCAGCGCGCTGCTGATACACAAGTGAGCTAATAAGCTCTGGCTGGTTTTTTTGTGCCCACTGCCACACAACATCGGTAAGCTCGCTTAGTGTTTGCTCGTCAATTTCGTCGTACGAAACCAAAAACAAACTTGGCGGATAAAAGTCTAAATTAATATGACTTAACGCCTCAACACTATGGCCACGGCCATGAAAAACACGGCACAGTTCATTTTTTAAAATTGGCGCATCTTCAAGCGCAGTAATAAGAGGAGTAAAGTTTGCTGTCATTTTTAATTAATCAACTGTTGTTGTAGTTCATGTATTTCATCGCGAACAGAGCCCGCTTTTTCAAATTCTAGGTCGCTTGCGTATGCATGCATTTTGGTTTCAAGCTGCTTAATTTGCACTGTAATTTCTTTAGCACTAAGTACCTTTTTAGAGTCTTTACGAACAAGTCTAAGGTTATCTTTAGGGCCGGCTTCTTCGCCTACATCCATCGCATCAAGAATCTTTTTGGCTAGTGAATGCGGTTCAATACCGTGTTCAATATTATAAGCATGCTGAATTTCGCGTCGGCGCGCTGTTTCGTCCATGGCCTTAGCCATCGATTTTGTAATTTTATCACCGTACAAAATAGCGCGGCCATCTAAGTGACGTGCAGCACGACCAATGGTTTGAATAATTGAACGCGCTGAGCGTAAAAAGCCTTCTTTGTCTGCATCAAGTATGGCTACTAGCGCCACTTCTGGCATATCCAGGCCTTCTCGAAGTAAGTTAATGCCCACTAACACATCAAACACACCTGCACGTAAATCACGAATAATTTCAACCCGTTCAACCGTGTCTATGTCTGAATGTAAGTAACGCACTTTTACGTCGTGCTCACTTAAGTAATCGGTTAAATCCTCAGACATACGCTTGGTCAAAGTGGTTACAAGTACGCGTTCGCCCTTCTCTACACTTTTATAAATTTCTGAAAGTAAATCATCAACCTGATCGCCTACCGGACGCACTTCAATAAGTGGGTCAAGCAGCCCAGTTGGGCGAATTACTTGCTCTGCGATTGCGCCCACACAACGGTCTAACTCAAAGTCGCCTGGCGTTGCCGATACATAAATTGTTTGTGGTGAAATAGCTTCAAATTCTTCAAAGCGCAGCGGCCTGTTGTCCATTGCTGAGGGCATTCTGAAGCCATACTCAACCAGGTTTTCTTTTCGGCTTCTGTCGCCTTTATACATTGCGCCAATTTGCGATACGGTTACGTGCGATTCATCAATAATCATCAATGCGTCGTCTGGGAGGTAATCAAGTAATGTGGGTGGCGGATCGCCCGGCGTACGGCCCGATAAATAGCGGCTGTAGTTTTCTATACCAGAGCAATAACCTAGCTCCCGCATCATTTCTATATCGTATTGCGTACGCTGTGTTACGCGTTGCTCTTCTACTAATTTATTAGCACTGAGTAACTGGGCTCTTCGATCTTTTAGTTCTTCTTGTATTTTATCGATAGCACCGAGTATTTTTTCACGCGGGGTAACATAGTGTGTTTTTGGATAGATAGTGGTGCGTATTATATGCTTTTCGACAGCGCCGGTAAGCGGGTCAAAAATACTCAAGCGCTCTATTTCGTCATCAAACATTTCTACGCGAATTGCGAAGGTGCTAGATTCTGCAGGAAATATATCAACCACTTCACCACGAACACGATATGTACCACGGCTAAAATCTATATCGTTGCGGGTGTATTGTATTTCAGCTAGGCGACGTAGCATGTCGCGTTGGTCTACTTTTTCGCCCACTTTTAAAAGTAGCATCATTTTCATATATGATTTAGGGTCGCCCAAACCATAAATAGCCGATACCGACGCCACAATAATGGTGTCGCGGCGCTCGAGCAGTGCTTTGGTCGCACTTAAACGCATTTGTTCTATATGCTCGTTTATCGAGGCATCTTTTTCAATAAATGTGTCGCTAGATACAACATAGGCTTCTGGCTGGTAGTAATCGTAATACGATACAAAATACTCAACCGCATTTTTAGGGAAAAACTCTTTCATTTCCCCGTATAGCTGCGCGGCAAGCGTTTTATTGTGCGCCATTATTATTGTCGGACGGTTTAAATCGTTAATTATATTAGCCATGGTAAAGGTTTTACCTGTACCGGTGGCACCTAATAAAGTTTGGTGTGCAAGGCCTGCTTCTAATCCTTCACATAGCTGCTTAATCGCTGTGGGCTGATCGCCTGCTGGTTTAAAATGTGATTTTAACTGAAAATGGTCGCTCAATTATTGCACTCCTGTAACGATTCGCCGCTCAGCGCTTCTAGTTTTTTCATAAACCATTTGTATGCCACTATTGCTGTAAATAAGTTACCTAAAGCAGCGCCAATAAATAGCCCTAATAATCCGGCTATTTCGTTGCCTACATAAGCAAATGGTACATAAAATATGAATAACCGAATGACACTTAATACCAATGCGTACATTGGTTTGTGTAAAGCATTAAACGATGAATTTGATAATATGATCACCCCTTGTAAGCCATAGCTTAGCGGGATGGTATAAATAAAGAGTTTAATTACATCTATTACGGCTTGTTCTTTACCAAATAATTGGCTTATAACACCTGAAAATGCAATGAGTAATACGTAAATGGCAAATTGCCATACCATCACAAATTTTAGTGTGCCGGTATACGCTTCTTTAACGCGGCATAATTTGCCAGCGCCAAAGTTTTGGCTAACAAATGGCGGTAATGTCATCGATAGTGCAAGCACTAATATACTTGCAATAGATTCTATTCTACTTCCCACTCCAAATGCGGCTACGGCTTCTGGCCCGTGGTGCGCAACCATAGCGGTCATTACGGCCATTGCAACCGGTGTAAGCATGTTTGCGCCGGCAGCAGGCAAACCAATTTTTAATATTTTACGAATAGCGCCAGTCACTGTTTGCTTGCCTGCTTTTAGGCTCAACAAGCGCTTTTTAACCGCTAATATGTATAAAATAATAACCACAGCAACCGACCATGCAATAACGCTTGCTATGGCAGCGCCTTGAATACCTAACGCTGGTACAGGCCCAAAACCAAATATCAGTATAGGGTCGAGTACGGCGTTTATAAGCCCAGCTCCACCCATTACTAAACTTGGCGTTTTTGTATCGCCACTGGCGCGCAGTACCGAGTTACCAATCATTGGAGTTATTAAAAATACACTACCAATAAACCATATATTCATGTATTCGTGTATTAACGGCAATACTTGTGCGCCCGCTCCTAGCAAAGTAAATATGGGGTCAATCAGTAAATACCCAACAGATGACAACACAATAACCAGAACCACACCAACCATTAAAGAAATACTGGCGTCAAAACGCGCTTCATCTATTTTATTACTACCGAGCGCTTTTGCTATTACCGCCGATGTACCGATCCCCAGCCCTATTGCTAAGCTAATAACGGTAAAGGTAACCGGAAATGTAAAGCTCACCGCTGCAAGCGGCTCAGTGCCTAGTAAGCTTATAAAGAATGTATCGACAATATTGAACATCATTAGCGTGATCATGCCGAATATCATCGGGATGGTCATCGTCTTTAATGTGGGCAAGATGGGATCGTTTAGTAAATCTGGGCGAGTCTGGGATTTTGAAATTGCGCGCATGAAATAAATAGGCCTCTTTTACTGAACGAATCATTTTAAAGCATCAAGGCAGTTCAAGCCACGGATTTATCACTACAATTGAAGTAATTAAAGAAGTAAAGATTCGAAAAAATAGTAAAACTTAGTTTTTGCATCTTTTTGTTAAAATAGAGCCTAAACACATCAAAAACCAATTAAAACACATTTTTATAACTTTTATTACAAACACCCAGTGATATATGATGCTTTTTTACACAAAGGTACTGCTTGGTTTATCGTTACGAAAAAATTCCCTCATCGAGTTGCATACATTCAGCATCAAATCATAACCCATTGTTTTATATTGAATTAAAAATAGTGATTTAAAAGCTTGAAATCGTTGTAGCACCCTAAACCATTGGTGCCGATGATGTTCTTAAAGTTTCATAAACAGAGTTATCCACAGAAACCGTGGATAACTCATTCAAACCCGCATTTATAAAGGCTTTGAGAGAGCCTCCATTTTCGGTGATATCCAACCAATTGACCATTTGTTAATTGTGGCATTTTTATAAACTCACGCTAAAAACTGTAGCTCACCAATTTTTCTTCTTAACATAGTTGTACGTTAGGTATAAAAAAACGTTTAATACAAAGTTAAGTTATTGATTGCTCTATTTTTGAACGGATAAAACAAATACTCATTTTATACATAGTGATTAGATCACAATTTAGATCAAAAAATATTTCTGCGAATATACGCATAGGTATATTTTTAGAAAATTAAAACAAAAAACGAATTAAATACGAAAAATATCGCTAAGTAAAAAATGAGTTTTTATGTTTTTGAGTTGTTTTTTAATAACAAGCCACTTTAATACCGTGTTTAATTTAATCAATTTGAAGACTCAGCAATAATAAAAGTCACATTGTAATTCTTAAATTTTTAAAAAAGTAACTTTAATAGAGCTATAAAACACGCAGATCGAACACAAAAACAACGAATAAACCTCTTTTTTCAATTTATGACTTTTATATGTTGACACTTTGCGGCGCGGTCATTAATATTTCGCCCCGTTGAAAGGCAAGACGCTTCCCCCTTAGCTCAGTTGGTTAGAGCGACGGACTGTTAATCCGCAGGTCCCCCGTTCGAGTCGGGGAGGGGGAGCCAAGTTTTTCAACCATAAACGATTCCCCCTTAGCTCAGTTGGTTAGAGCGACGGACTGTTAATCCGCAGGTCCCCCGTTCGAGTCGGGGAGGGGGAGCCAAGTTTTTCAACCATAAACGATTCCCCCTTAGCTCAGTTGGTTAGAGCGACGGACTGTTAATCCGCAGGTCCCCCGTTCGAGTCGGGGAGGGGGAGCCAAGTTTATGTTTATGATGTAGTTCCCCCTTAGCTCAGTTGGTTAGAGCGACGGACTGTTAATCCGCAGGTCCCCCGTTCGAGTCGGGGAGGGGGAGCCAAATCATCATAATAATATCACTACTTTAGTTCCCCCTTAGCTCAGTTGGTTAGAGCGACGGACTGTTAATCCGCAGGTCCCCCGTTCGAGTCGGGGAGGGGGAGCCAATTCTAAGAATTTCATAGACATCTCAAGCTAATTCCACTACTCTTCCTTATATAACTAAAGCATTAGTTTATTCCTTAATGCGCTGTACTTAGTTTATTAATCAAGGACTTGATTCCTTCCCTTTTGAATTATTAAAAGACTGAAAACATGGCTGGATTTAAAAAACTTATTTTTATACAAATTATCTCTTGGTTATTGTGTGTTGCAGCAGGAAGCTACTTCATATCTATAAGCTTTGATACTGCGGTAAGTGATGCACAAAAAAGTGCGCAAACTACTGTTACTAAGTATATTAATGACCTTTCTTTAGACGATATTTCTGCTCAAAATTTAAAACAATCAATTGCAGATGGTAAAACGTTTTCAAGCTTCACCCTAAGAGATTACCAAGGGGCTGAAATATTTAGCATTAACCCCCCTACTCAATTACCAATGTTTGCTGATTTTGTACTCTCTAACTTTAACTCAGTGCGCCCTCAATTTGCTGTAAATGACGCCTCAGATATAAAAGTTGAATTTGTACTTAACATTGAGCATTTAGCGTCGCAGCTACAAACCTCCCTTTTTATTGTTATTTTGATTTCTGCCATTTTAGTTATTATTCCAATAATTCTAATGAAATCTATTTTTTACCATTTAAATAAAAACATAAGTACAACAGTTGCTGACATTATCGATATTTATATCAATCAAAATCAAGTTGATAATGATTTAGAAACAGCACTAGATGGCACTCGGTTGAAAAAAATGGGAAAAGATTTAGTACCTAGCTTTAATCGATTATCACATTTCTTAAAAAACAAAAACGAAGACATACAAAGCGCTGCTATGACTATTAAGCATGAAGCGTACAAAGATGTAATTACCTCCCTTGGTAATCGTAATATGTTTGTTGAGTACTACGAAAAAAATATTGAAAACACTGAGCAAAGTACATTTGGTTCTTTAGCTATGGTTCGTTGTAGCGAACTACAAGCTATAAACCAAAGCCGTGGTTATCAAAAAGGTGATGAGTACGTTAAAGGCGTTGCCGATATTATTAAGCACATAAGCGGCACTTACACTGGCAGCCAAGTATTTAGATTAAACAGCTCTGACTTTGCTGTCGTACTACCCCACATTCCTTTAAAAGAAGCTGAGCGCTTTGGTGAAAACCTGCAATCGCGCTTCACGCAGTACCAACAAAACCAAGAGTTAAGCTCGGTAGCTAATACAGGTATTGTAGGATACGAAAAAGGTAAGCCGTTAGGCGAATTGCTTTCTGTTGTTGATAACGCGATGAGTATGGCGCAATCAAAACAAGTAAACGCATGGCACGTACAACGCGAAACCGATTTAGTTAATAACGTAAGTGCGGGTTTTGGTAATCAAAACTGGCGTAAGGTTATTAAAGAAGTTATTGAATCTAAGCGCGTGCATTTGGTAATGCAAAACATTATGCCGCTTGGTAAAAGCATAAAAGCCTACGCTGAAGTACAAGTTCGATTTAAAACAGAAGACAATCAAGTATTGCCTACCGCTTCTTTTTTAGCGATGGCCGAAAAGCTTGATATGGCAATAGAAATTGATCGCCTGATAATAGACTCTTCTCTTGAAAAGGTTAAAAGCCGTAATTTATCTGAAAAGTTTTTTGGTTTAAACGTAACAGCCTCTAGTGCACACAACGATCAGTTTGTAATTTGGCTAGAGCGCCGATTATTGAAAGATACGCATATTGCATCTAAACTTGTATTTGAAGTAAGTGAGTTTGGTTTACAGCAAAACATCAAGGCTAGTAAGCGCTTTATCGACATGGTTCACCGTGTTGGCGCACGCGTTACAGTTGAACGTTTTGGTGTTGGCTTAACTTCATTTAAGTTTTTCCGCGATTTAAAACCTGATTTTATTAAAATGGACGCAAGTTATACTCGCGGCCTCGAAGACGATAAAAACAATCAGTACTTTATGCGCTTAATGGTCGATTTAGCCCACCGCATTGGTGTTAGTGTATTTGCTGAGGGCGTTGAGAGCCAAGAAGAAAAGCACATTATAGAAACGTTGTGTTTAGATGGCGTTCAAGGTTATTACATAGAAAAACCTAAAGACATATAGTCTATTGGAGGCATCATGAAAAGAGTAATTACCTTTATTATACTTTTTATTATGCCTTTGAGTTTGTACGCAAACGCCACGCAAAAAGAATTAGTTTTTAGCACTCACAACTATCCTCCATTTTCATTTGTTGATGAACACGATAATGCCGCTGGCCCCTTTGTTGATATACTTACCTTAGCGTGTAAACGCCTCAATTATAAATGTGAGTTTGTCAGCGTACCAAATCGTCGCTCTAAGCTCATGTTAAAAAACCTGCAAGCTCAAGGAAACTTTCCTATGGGCTGGAATCTTGACCGCAACGAGTGGCTTTATTTTTCGATCCCGCTTATGAAAATGCAATATGGCTTTTTTCAACCTGAGGGTGCAAAAAAAACCATCAAAAGCCTCAATGATCTACAAAAAATGCAAATTGCTGTTTTTGGCCCTTCAAATGCATCTTTTCAACTAATCAAAATACAGCAACAAATGATTAAAGACGGATTGAGGGAATTTGATATTGTTTTACTCACTGATGCCAATGGTACGGGTGTAAAAATGATAGAAAACAATCGTATAGATGGCTACTTTGCCAATACTTTACAAGCACGCGCTAGGCTAAAACAGTTTAACTTACATCATGTTAATTTGGCCTTTTTACAAAGCGAATCCCCCTATTTTATTGGTTTTAATAAAATTCAATTATCTCCTGAACAAATTGCCCTATTTAATAAAGCACTATTAGATTTATACCAAGAACACGATCAATTTAAAGATATTTTAAAGCCGTATAATATCGATCCTATTCTAATTACACCTGAAATCTTAAGTCACTTTAATATCATTACTGATTGAGTCGTTTATTTGCTTCTCATGTGTTGTTAATCGATAAAGAAAAAAGGATAATACCCACGTTTATTATAGCGTGAGGCACACATGACAGAATATGTCTTGTTATTGATTGGAACCGTTCTGGTTAATAACTTTGTATTAGTACAATTTTTAGGCTTATGTCCGTTTATGGGCGTATCAGGTAAGCTTGATACGGCGATTGGTATGTCTTTGGCAACCACGTTTGTGCTTACCCTTGCCTCTGTAACTAGCTATTTAGTTAATCAATATATTTTAATCCCTCTGGATATCGCCTTTTTACGCACCATGAGCTTTATTTTAGTGATTGCCGTTGTAGTGCAATTTACCGAAATGGTTGTGCGTAAAACAAGCCCTACTCTATATCGTTTATTAGGCATATTTTTACCGCTGATCACCACTAACTGTGCGGTATTAGGTGTGGCTTTATTAAATATCAAAGAAGATCATTCGTTTTTACAATCTGCAGTGTATGGTTTTGGTGCTGCGGTTGGTTTTTCTTTAGTGCTTGTATTATTTGCAGCACTACGAGAACGTTTAGCAGCTGCTGACGTTCCTACGCCTTTTAAAGGCGCCTCTATTGCAATGATCACTGCAGGCTTAATGTCGATGGCGTTTATGGGTTTTACTGGATTAGTGAAGTTTTAATATGACCTTGTTTTATGCCTTGATAGCGATTGGTTCGCTAGCACTCATTTTTGGACTTATTTTAGGGTTTGCAGCAATTCGCTTTCGCGTTGAAGGTAATCCTATTGTTGAGCAAATTGATACTATTTTGCCGCAAACTCAATGCGGACAATGTGGCTACCCGGGTTGTCGCCCTTACGCCGAAGCCATAGCCAATGGCGATGAAATAAATAAATGCCCACCGGGCGGCGAATCAACCATGAAAAAGCTTGCCGGCTTAATGGGTGTTGATGAAAAACCACTTGCCGGTGGCGAGCAAGCAGAACCTATAAAAACAGTGGCTTATATTCGCGAAGATGAATGTATTGGCTGTACCAAATGTATTCAAGCCTGCCCGGTTGACGCTATTTTAGGCGCAACTCGTCAAATGCACACTGTATTAATTGATGAATGTACTGGCTGTGATTTATGTGTTGAGCCTTGCCCTGTAGATTGCATTGATATGCTACCTGTAGCCGAAACTAAACAAAACTGGAAATGGCAGCTAGATGCTATTCCTGTTACACAAATAGATTAGAGGTTTGAGTGGACAAGTTACTTGAACAAATAAAAAAAGGCACCGTGTGGGCATTTCCTGGCGGCATACACCCACCACAACAAAAATCACTCTCTAATAGTGCGAGTATCACTCGCCTACCTTTGCCCGACAAACTCATTGTTGCGCTTAAGCAACACATAGGCGCAAACGGTAAGTTACTTGTAGAAAAAGGCCAACACGTCTTAAAAGGCCAACCACTTACAGCGCCTGCTGCTAACTGGTCGGTACCTGTGCATGCGCCAAGCTCTGGTGTGGTTACTGATATTGCACCTATGCCATCAGCACATCCATCGGCCCTACCTGAACTAAGTGTTATTATTGAACCAGACGGCAAAGACGAATGGGTAGCTCTAAATAAAAATAAAAATCCTGCTGAGCTTAGTCATGATGAGCTGATAAATATTATTCACCAAGCCGGTATTAGCGGTATGGGTGGTGCTGGTTTTCCTACTTATGTAAAAGCAGATACCAAGCAACCTATCGAATTTTTGATTGTAAATGCTGTTGAGTGCGAACCTTATATTACTGCCGATGACGTTTTAATGCGCGAACACGCTAAAGAAGTTATCCAAGGCATTGAAATAATGCAGCAGCTTTTAAACCCAACGCTGTGCATTGTGGGTATAGAAGATAACAAGCCTGAAGCTATTGCAGCAATGAAGCAAGCAGCTGAGCATAACTCAAAAATCATTATTCAAACGGTGCCAACTATTTATCCATCTGGCGGTGAAAAGCAATTAATTAAATTACTTACTAACCGTGAAGTTCCTAGCATTGGTATTCCTGCCGATATTGGTATTTTAGTGCATAACACCGGGACTTTGTTTGCCGTACAACAAGCCGTTTATGAAGGTAAACCACTCATTGAACGTATAGTTACGGTAACAGGTAACACTATTCATAAGCCTGGGAATGTATGGGCACTACTTGGCACTGAAATAAAGCATTTACTTGATTGCCAAGGTTTCTCGCCTGTACCGCAGCAAAGTGTTGTGATGGGCGGCCCAATGATGGGCTTTACGCTACCCACAGTACGTATTGGCATAGTTAAAACAACTAACTGTATTTTAGCGCCTGATCATAAAGAGCTAGCGGAGCCCGGCCCTGAAAAAGCCTGTATACGTTGTAGCGCCTGTGCTGATGCCTGCCCTGCTTCTTTATTACCACAGCAATTGCAGTGGTTTGCTAAATCAAAAGAGTACGACAAACTACAAGAACACAATTTATTTGACTGTATTGAATGTGGTGCTTGTGCATATGTGTGTCCAAGTGAAATCCCTCTTGTGCAGTACTACCGTATAGCCAAAGTTGAAATTAAAGAACAACAAGCTGACAAAATTAAAGCCGACAGAGCAAAAGAGCGTTTTGATGCACGAAAAGAGCGTTTAGATCGTGAGCAAGAAGAACGTCAAAACCGCCATAAACGTAAACCTGCCGCTAAATCTGCTGACGAAAAGCAAAAAGTAGCAGAGGCACTAGCCCGCGTTAAAAATAAATCAGATAACGGCGATGAAAAATCAGCTGTTGCAGCCGCTATTGCACGCGCTAAAGCTAAAAAGCTAGGCGATCAATCTGCTGAATTAGAACCAGACAACAGCGAAGTAGCAAAAGAGCGCGCACTACGTAAAGAACAAGCGCGTAAATATAAAGAGCAAAAATCTCAAACAGATGAATCAGCCGATACTGCACCTGTTGATGATAAAAAATCAGCAGTCGCTGCAGCCATTGCTCGAGCTAAAGCTAAAAAAGCAGCACAAGCATTAGATAACGCTGAACAAGCAACAAATGAAGAGCCACAAAGCGATGCCCCTGTTGATGATAAAAAAGCAGCGGTAGCGGCGGCCATTGCTCGTGCTAAAGCTAAAAAAGCGGCTAAAGCATTAGATGGCGCTGAGCAAACAGTGAGTGAAGAGCCACAAACTGATGCCCCTGTTGATGACAAAAAAGCAGCCGTAGCGGCGGCCATTGCTCGTGCAAAAGCTAAAAAAGCAGCTAAAGCATTAGAAGAAGCTGCGCAAACCGTTAGTGAAGCGCCACAAAGCGCGGCCCCTGTTGATGACAAAAACGCAGCGGTAGCGGCGGCCATTGCTCGTGCAAAAGCTAAAAAAGCAGCTAAAGCATTAGAAGAAGCCGAGCAGTCCGTGAGTGAAGAGCCACAAAGCGCGGCACCCGTTGATGATAAAAAGGCAGCGGTAGCTGCGGCCATAGCTCGTGCTAAAGCTAAAAAAGCGGCTAAAGCACTAGAAGAAGCCGAGCAAACCACAAGTGAAGAGCCACAAACTGATGCACCCATTGATGATAAAAAAGCAGCGGTAGCTGCGGCCATAGCTCGTGCTAAAGCTAAAAAAGCGGCTAAAGCACTAGAAGATACCGAACAAACTCAGCCCCAAGAGCTACAAGTTGATAGCGCAGCACCTAAGAGTGCAGAAAGTAACACCGATGACTCATCAGATCTTATTAACGCAGATAAACCTAAATCAGCAGACGATAAGAAAAAAGCCGCCGTGGCTGCTGCAATTGCGAGAGCAAAAGCTAAAAAGTTACAAAAAGAAGGAAATAATCAGTCATGAAATTAACCATGGCCAGTTCGCCGCATAATCACAGCCATAAATCGTTAACGCGATTAATGCTTAGCGTTATTGCTGCGTGTATTCCTGGGCTAATTGCTCAAGTTTTCTTTTTTGGAACAGGTGTACTTATTCAACTGGTACTAGCGCTTGTTGCTGTAAGCGTATTTGAAGCTGCAATAATGCTAATACGAAAGCGCCCTGTTTGGCCTGCATTAAGTGATGGCAGTGCGTGGCTTACTGCCGTGTTATTGGCACTGAGTATTCCACCACTTGCGCCTTGGTGGATAATCGTTATTGGCTGTTTATTTTCTATTGTTATAGTTAAACAGCTTTATGGCGGCCTTGGGTTTAACTTATTCAATCCAGCAATGGCGGCTTATGTACTGCTTTTAGTTTCGTTTCCGGTACAAATGACCGCATGGTTGCCTGTTACCGATTTAATAAATACGCCAATAGGCTTTGCTGATCAGCTAAGGCTAATATTCACCGATTTTACGGCCTCTGGGTTTAGCCTAGATCAAGTACGTGCAGGGGTTGATGGCCTAACAATGGCAACACCGCTGGATACTGTTAAAACAGACATAGCACACGGTTTAACCGTTACCGAAAGCATGCAAAAACCATTATTTAACGAATGGGCTGGCCTTGGTTGGGTGTGGGTTAACTTAGGCTTTTTAGTGGGTGGTTTATACTTATTAAAAGCAAAAATAATTAACTGGCATATTCCTGTAAGTTTTATCGCAAGTTTAGCTGTATGTAGTGCTATTGGTTATATCGCATCACCAGGTACAGAGCCGGGCACCCTATTTCACTTATTAAGTGGTGCCACTATGATGGGGGCCTTTTTTATAGCAACCGATCCGGTATCTGCAGCAACAACTAACAAAGGGCGCTTAATTTATGGCGCGCTAATTGGCTTACTAATTTATTTAATTCGTACCTTTGGTGGTTTTCCTGATGCCATCGCATTTAGCGTATTATTGATTAATATTGCAGTGCCGCTAATAGACTACTACACACAGCCACGTACTTATGGCCATGGAGCAGTAAAATGATCATTTCGTCAATGGCTAAAAATGGTGCTATTTTAACTGCGTTTGCGTTAGCAACAACGGGCTTAGTTGCCTCTATCAACGCGCTTACTGCCGATAAAATTGCAGAGCAAGAACAACTGCAACTTACTGCGCAGCTACAAGAAGTGCTCGACCCAAAATCGTACGACAATCAATTATCACAAGATTGCGTAATTATTACTGACGAAAAGCTAGGCCCACACGCAAACCAAGTAATTTACCGTGCTCGTAAAAACAATAAACCAGTCGCTGTTGTTATTAGGCATGTTACGCCAAACGGCTACAGTGGCGATATTAACTTATTAACAGCTGTATTGAGCGATGGCACTATTGCTGGCGTGCGTACGACTAAACACGAAGAAACCCCTGGTTTAGGCGACAAAGTAGAAGTTAAAAAGTCACTTTGGATCACAACATTTAAAAGCTTAACGGTTGAAGGCGAAGAAGACGCTCGCTGGGCTGTAAAAAAAGATGGCGGCCAGTTTGATCAATTTACAGGCGCGACCATAACGCCACGTGCTGTTGTGGGCTCTGTTAAAAATGCCGTATTGTTCGCACAAACTAATTTTGATGATATTTTTGCAGCACCTAATGCCGAATGTATGGAGGTAGCTAAATGAGTGAGTTAAAAACATTATACAAAGAAGGTGTGTGGGTAAATAACCCTGCCCTTGTACAGCTTTTAGGTTTATGTCCACTGCTTGCCGTTACCTCAACTGTAACAAATGCCTTAGGTTTAGGCTTAGCAACTTTACTCGTACTAATAGGCTCCAATGTTACCGTATCAATTGTGCGTAACTGGGTGCCAAAAGATATTCGTATACCTGTATTTGTAATGATCATCGCGGGCTTTGTAACAATAGTTCAATTACTTATGAACGCTTATACCTTTGGTTTATATCAATCATTGGGAATTTTTATTCCGTTGATTGTAACTAACTGCGCCATTATTGGCCGCGCCGAAGCATATGCCTCTAAAAACCCTGTTCATTTATCAGCATTTGACGGCTTAATGATGGGCTTAGGCTTTATGGCTGTACTGTTAGTATTAGGTACTATGCGCGAACTAATCGGCCAAGGTACGCTGTTTGACGGTGCCGACTTATTACTTGGCCCATGGGCACAGAGCTTGCGCATAGAAGTATTTAACTTTGATAACCAATTTTTACTCGCAATTTTACCACCGGGTGCCTTTTTAGGACTTGGGCTGCTTATTGCTGCAAAAAACGTAATTGACGCACAAATAAAATCAAAGCAAATTGCACCGCCAGAGGCTGAAAAAGGCCCTCGAGCACGTGTTACCAGCTTAACTTAAGGGGAAAACGTATTAGAGCAACAATTAGCACTAATACGTTTTAAGTTGCATGAATAAAGAAAAACGTCACCAAATACTGTCGCGCCTGCGCGACGATAATCCGCACCCAGTTACTGAGCTTGAATATTCAAGCCCGTTTGAGTTACTAGTAGCAGTAACACTCTCAGCGCAAGCAACCGATGTAGGCGTTAACAAAGCCACTCGAAAGTTGTTCCCTGTTGCTAATACGCCACAAGCCATTTTAGATATAGGTCACGATACACTGCGTGATTATATAAAAACCATCGGCTTATTTAATTCTAAAGCTGCCAACGTGTACAAAATGTGCCAAATTTTGGTGGATGAGCATAACAGCATCGTGCCAGAAAATCGTGAAGCCCTAGAAGCCCTACCAGGCGTTGGCCGTAAAACCGCTAATGTTGTACTCAATACCGCCTTTGGCTGGCCTGTAATAGCCGTAGATACACACATATTTCGTGTATCTAACCGTACAAAGCTTGCCATGGGTAAAGATGTTGTAGCTGTAGAACAAAAGCTTGAAAAGGTTGTACCAAAAGAATTTAAAGTAGACGTGCATCATTGGCTGATACTGCACGGACGTTACACCTGCGTAGCGCGTAAACCAAAGTGTGGCAGCTGTATTATTGAAGACTTGTGTGAGTTTAAAGAAAAAACTGAAATTTAAGTCACACTAATTAGCATCTAATTTTAGTTTACTTTACTGCTTAATTAAAACTTATCAGGGAGAGTTATAAAACTCCCCCATCTAAAAAACATTATTGAAAAATTTAACTTGGAAGCGCTTTTAACTCAGTGTTGCCCTGATTGAATGGATTCAAGCTTGTACCATAAGTTTGTTTTATCCACTTAGCCTGCTTTTCAACTAATAACGAAATATCAGGGTTTCCAGGTAGAGGGTAATCTTCTGGTTTATAAGGCCCTAAATTGGGTTGTTTTAATAATAAAAATCTGTGTTGCCAATATCGATAATGATGCCTTTTAGTTAATCCCAACCCTTGTTCATAAATAGTTTCGAAATCTAAACTATCAGCTTTTTGTAAAAATCGAGCATAAAAATAAAGAGCTTGCACATAATAAAACTTAATATGGCTTAAGTCTGGTAATGCTGATTGGTAATACCGAATTATATTCTCATTCAGCTCATTATATTCTAGCTCAGATGACTGCTCATACTCGCATGAAAAAGCATACATCAACTTTTTTAAACCTCGCGTATAAGGGTTAACACTAACCAACTTATCTATAGCTTCATAGCTCACATAGGTTTCACGAGATTTAAGATAAGTTAACTGCACCCTGTCTCTATGCTCATTTTCATGTAATTCATCTATGGAATGATTTAGTTGATTTAGATTGATTGCACCATATAGATAACCTTGTGCCTCGTAGTAACCCAAATCAGTTTTAACAAGGCTCATTAAGGGTTCAACATTCATTGCAACTTGAACATTCGATGTACAGAGAGTGACGTACCGATATGAATTGAGCTTTATGTTATGGGCAACCCTATCAAGTGCATAACCTTCCATCTCATATAGATTAATTGCGATATTGTAAACAATCCTTTCGAGTACTCGACCTCTCTCATACTTTCCTGAAAGAGCCAATAACGACTCAATTGTCATTAAAGATTTTAATTGCTCATAAGCAGCATCAAACTCTCCGTTAAAATAGCGCGTCTTAAGTTTTATGAGCTTCCATACCTGTCTTACCTGAAATTCATTACTTTTTGTTATAAGCCCTTCAATATTAATTTCTTCGTAGGCAGCTAAAAATTCAGAATCTAGATTTAAGTTGCTTGATAATAGACTAATGCTTTTAACCATCTCAAAGTAATCTTCTAATTCATCTTCACTTCTGATTACATTGTCCTTAGTGCCATAAGTTAGCGCTGCTATCAAATTATTAAAAAGGGATGAGAAAATTAGATTCGACTTTTTATTAGTGTTTTTGAGATTGTAAATAAACTCCATGAGCTGCTGATTGTATTTAAAAGCTTGCCTGAACAATTCAGGTTTGTCTTTTTCTGTCGTATATTGTTCAAATCGAAAACGAGCAAAACGTTGAATAACCGATTGTAATGAATAAAATCCACCGTAAGCTTCGACTAATGATTTATTTGTAAGAACGGCAATATCTTTATCACTAATCGGCTTTTTCAATTTATTTGCCTCTTCGTTTCCATCCCTCCTTTTACTTTCAGTTACTATACGTTTAAACGTATCGAGATCTATTCCGTCAGGAAATAACGAGAAGGATTCCAATGTACGTTTCTGATGTTCCTCCAATGAACCGTAAGAATAAAGAATAGAAACATAAAGAGACTCTTGACGATTAATATTCAAATCAACTTCATCGTCAAACATTAAAGTTAAGTCTTCTTCTTTAACCTTATCAAAAAAGTCGTCTTCTAACTCTTGCTTTAACTCTTTTAAGCTTTTACCAGCAGGCATACCATCACAAATTAACTTAATGGCTAACGGGTTATTATTTAGTAGTGGTTCTAGAATTTTTCTGCGCGCAAACTCTTGCTCTTTATCACTGCGATAACCGCTTTTAGTTAGGCGATTAAATAATGCTAATGCTTCTTCAGATTCCATTTGCCGAAATGGCAACACATCTTCCCACTCTGTATTAATGCTTTCTCTTGAGGTCACCAACACATTTGCATACATTAGTGTTTGCGATAACAATAACCTAACTTGTTCTACTTCTTGCTTGTTTTGGCTTTTATCCGCTTGTTTTAAATACAATAAACTTTCTAAGTTATCAAAAATCAGTAAACGCTGTCGCTGATCATGATGTTTTGCTAAGTGACCAAATAAATCTTCAGCGGCACGTAAGTTAAAGGCACTGCCGATGTGTATTTCAAGCTGATTGCTACTTGAGATATGTTCACAATCAATAAAATTCACACCTGCATCAAAATGCCCGCGATTCGCTAATTCCAATGCCACTTTTTTTGCTATTGTTGTTTTACCTAAGCCACCACTGCCTTTAATTGTTAATAACCTTTGTTTGTTGGCTGCTTTAGCAAGCTTTTGGCTGATATCCGCTAAATCAGATAAACGCCCTGTAAAGCCTTGCAATTCACTTGTATTAATACCTTTAGGTAGTAATGGTTGATACTTATGCCAATGCTGACGGTTTTCTGGTTTCAGAGATGCTAATAACTCACCGCTAATATGCACCGATTGAACATCACTTTTATCAATGAAGTGTTTAACATACGGCCTTTTAAATAGTTGATGCGCTAATTTATCAAGAGCTTTAAGATCTTTACCTTGTTGATTTAACAGAGGAAAAACCAGTAATGGAAACTTAACTTGCCCTAGTTCTTGCTCATTCAATAGTTTATCTGTGATCAACACTGTTATTTTAGCATTAATTGGTAAGCTACTTTCTAGTTCATCAATTGCTAAGTAATCACTACAAGCGTTGTCGTCTTCAATCAACAACCCACTACTCGTTGTTTTGGCTAATAAAAATAAAATGGAATAATCATCAGCCTCCATTAAGTTACTTTCAGTAAAAGCTTGTTGCGAAATAGGATATTTAAACTTTTTAAGTTTTGCGATGATATCCGAATCATCTATTGGTTTATCTAAAGGTGAGGCTGTAAATAGACCAATTTTATCGTGCTTATTTGGTTCTTCCTTAAGTGGTTGAATTGATTCTTTTGGTTGCTGCTCTTGTTGATTTTTGCATTCAACCAATTGATGTACAGCATCAATTAACGGTTGACCAAAGTCATTAAAAGTAATTGTATTAACTGGGATGCCAGTCAATTTAGCATCAATTGCCTGCTTATCACTTTCTCTTACCAGCGCATAATGAGGACCAGTATTATTATCAAACAATTTATTTTGTTTTACTATTGCAGCCAATAGCTCTGCGTCATCAAGTGAACAACCAATAAAAAGAATAATCTTGTTGCTTAACAGCTCTTTGAACTTGGTAAGCGCAGCCTGATAATGTTCTTCAGCATCTTCTTGGTATAACCGATTATATGATTGTGGAGTAAGCACCATATGCTTAGGATTTTCGATTTTACCATGCAAATGCCAAAGCATTTCTTGGGAGCCATTGCGTGAAAATTCTGCAAGTCGATTTGTATTTTCGTTATCAAAAGCACAAACATTAACTGATTCTGTATGTGCCCATTCTAATACCTTGTCATAATTTAAGGTTACAAGCCTGTTACTTAATTGCCAAATTGCTTGTGGTAACGCCTTACAGCTATCGTCCAATTGAGTGAAATCTATTACAAATTGGGATTGCATAAAATCATGCCAGCGCCTGCCTGACAATTGCTCTTGAGCTTCTTGTGCAGCTTGTTGGAGCTTTTCTTTCTTCACAAGCAATTTTACTAGATGACTATCATCTAATAACTCTTCATCTTCCAATCTTTCTGCTGCAAAATTAAGTAGTTCAGGCCAAGATGGAAAAGCCCTACTCCCATCTTTGTTTTCGACAGACATAGAAACACCTGCACCAATTAAAGGAATAACGTCATTGCTAGCTAAGTATTTTTTTAAAGATTGGGGAATTAAAAGTTCTGCCATGAAAAATCCATATTATTTTATTGCTTTAGGCACTATGCCACTGAAAAGCAGGGAAATTCAAGTGCTATTATACTTTCAACCTGACAACTACCTTGCTTATCTCTCGGCTGGCGTGTAATAGCCGTAGATACACATATATTTCGTGTATCTAACCGTACTAAGCTTGCCATGGGTAAAGACGTAGTTGCTGTAGAACAAAAGCTTGAAAAGGTTGTACCAAAAGAATTTAAAGTAGACGTTCACCATTGGCTAATACTACACGGGCGCTACACCTGCGTAGCGCGTAAACCTAAGTGTGGCAGCTGTATTATTGAAGACTTGTGTGAGTTTAAAGATAAAATAGAGTAATTATAGGCTGCTTTGAGCGATTAGCGGTCATTGAGATTGGCTAAATACCGTAGTTAATTGATTGGTCAAACTGCTTTTTGCGCGTATATTCATGAAGATGAACGGCGTACGCATATTATTTTATTTAACTATACTTTAAAGCTTAAGAAAACATAGTGATAGTAATGCCTTAGGTTATTTGTTAAAACTAAATAACGTAGATAAATGAGCGTGGGGTCGGCAGAAACATGCGCGATGAGCTCACTATAAAATGTTAGGCGCCTGAAGCGATAAGGAATCGAGAATGACAGAAGTAGCGGCATTGTCTGCTGGAGACATTGAAGAATTAGTCTATGCGAAGCTTGAAGGATACAAAAATCAGAGTGTACTTGAGCAATACGCCATGTTCATGGGCAAAGCTCAAATTCTGGAATTTGGTTTAAAGGGGCTGCTCTCAAGAATGTATGACGTTCCATCAGAGAGCATGAAAAAGTGGACTCTTGGAAAAACCAAAAACGAGCTAAGAGATAAAGGCTTAAGGCCAGATTTTATTGCCTATCTAGAAAGTATCGTTAATTATCGTAATGATATGGCGCATGAATTTCTTCTTAATAATACAATAACTCAATCAATGACTAATTTCAGTGAGTGTAAGCTTTACGGTGATTTGTTTCGAGCAATCTATGAACTTGAACAAATTATTATTCTTTATGACTGGTGCGAAGAGAACAATGGTTGGCAATAGCGCGCCTAACAAGCGCATGTTGTCGGACTAGTTTTCCGCTGCGTTCCAAACCATCGGCAAATGCGGGCGTTAGGCGCTTTGGTGGAATATTTATGATAAGCAAAAAATTTTCTGATTCTCGTCGCCAAGTTCAAGAGCGATGGTGGCGCATGGAGTTCCAAAAGCGTTTTGGTAAAAAGTTAAAAGCATTACTTCTGTGGCGATTACACAGAAAATTAAACAAAGAGTTCCAGCTTAAAGATAAGGTTATCAACAACACAATTCTTACGTTTGTTGAACAAATGGAAAAGATAAACATTGAATATTTCCCTGCATCTCAGCAGTTTTTTAATCTGAGTCTTTACTTCCTTCTAGCCGAAAGAGATATCCAAGCCTTGAAAGCTGATGCTTTTGCGCATCCGAATGAGACGAAAAGAGGCATAGCTTTACGTACTCTATTGCTGACAATCTATGAGTGGGATATGACAAAGGTAACTGGTAAGAAAATGGGTTTTATCTTTGACTGCACTGGCTTATCAGCCGAATCTAAAAAAGAAGTCTCTAGTTCATTGAAGGAGCTTCGAAAAGCTCATAAAGTGACAGTTCAACAATTTCGAGAAATTCGACTTAACACTATAGCTCATAGGGACGCTGATGCATTAAACCAGTACAAAATTATTTCGAGGTTGGACATTAGAGATTTTTCAGGGCAAATTACTAATTTCTACCAAGCGTCAGATAAACTATTGAAGTCTCTAGTAATAGCAACGACAGAGATTGGGTCTCAACGCAGTTTATTTAATCAAATACTGCATCTTAAATAACGCGCCTAACAAACAATTTAAGAGTGATTCACCACGCTTGGTATTTTTGATTTGGGTTTGGTTTAGTCATTAAGGTGCTTAATTGAGCCTGTAACACCTCAATTGGGCATTACCAATGTCCGCTATTGGCACTCTCCAGCCACTCGACAACATAAAATGCTGATAATAATTGGTAAGGTATTTTACTGTGTCGGATGGCGCTTCGCTTATTCGACCTACACTGGCACAAAACTGCCCATCAAATAGGTATAATTTTTATACTGTAGTGGTATAAAACTTAAAGGGAAGTATATTGTCGTTGATAGTGATCAAAATCTTTATGCTTACGATGGAAACAGAAAACACATGAATTTCATTGCGCCTCTTATTTGTAGTAGCCAATGAAATAGAACAATTATTAGAACATTATCAAAGTATTAATTTCACAACGCTCACTCCTTTGGTTATGCTAGTGAGCATTATAAAATTATATTGCGAAACCCTCTATGCTACCTCTACTTCGTATCTTGATAATTGAACAAGACCCAGCCACCTTACAAGGGCTTTCAACGAATCTGTCAAAAACAATTCCTAACTTTGAGCGAGACGATATTCATATCGATATTATTGAATGCCTTGAGCTTAAACGCGCGTTGGAACATGTAGAGGAAGATGGTGATATTCAAGCCGTAGTTCTAAGCTGGGATATGCACAACAAAGTGGGTGAGCGGATGTATAGCCGCTTTATCGAGGATTTAAAGGCAATTCGTCTTGAGTTACCGGTTTATGTTATTGGCGACGACACTAAAGGGCTGGAGATCGTAAACGAATCAGAAGAAATCGAATCTTTCTTTTTTAAAGATGAAGTGATTTCTGACCCAGAAGCTATTTTAGGTTATATGATTAACGATTTTGACGACCGCTCTGAAACCCCATTTTGGACGGCGTATCGTCGTTACGTTGGTGAAGCAAACGACTCTTGGCATACACCGGGTCATAGTGGGGGTTCTAGCTTTAGAAACTCACCTTACATCAAAGATTTTTATCAGTTTTACGGCCGCAATGTATTTGTTGGCGACCTGTCGGTTTCGGTAGACTCGCTAGGTTCATTATCAGACAGCACCAATACCATTGGTCGCGCTCAAGAATCAGCAGCGGCGACGTTTGAAGTTAAACACACCTACTTTGTTACAAATGGTTCATCTACCTCAAATAAAATCATCTTGCAGACACTCCTGCGCAAGGGAGATAAAGTAATTGTCGACCGTAATTGCCATAAATCAGTACACTATGGCATCTTGCAATCAGCCAGTTACCCCATTTATTTGGCGAGT
Organism: Pseudoalteromonas sp. NZS71_1; assembly: GCF_015864305.1. Taxonomy (NCBI): domain Bacteria; kingdom Pseudomonadati; phylum Pseudomonadota; class Gammaproteobacteria; order Alteromonadales; family Pseudoalteromonadaceae; genus Pseudoalteromonas; species Pseudoalteromonas sp. NZS71_1. The sequence continues at coordinate 89,312 of NZ_JADYXM010000012.1, forward strand.
ATCTTAAATCCAAAATATGGAATTTTCGCGCCACCATCCTTGGCCGACATCAAGTTAGCAATTGAAAATAATACTGATGCTAAATTACTAGTGCTTACCGGTTGTACTTACGATGGCTTACTTAGCGACCTAAAACAAGTCGTAGATTATGCTCATCAATATGGTATTAAAGTGTTTATAGATGAAGCCTGGTTTGCATACTCTTTGTTTCATCCTAGCTTTCGTCATTATTCTGCAATACATGCTGGGGCTGACTACATTACGCATTCGGCGCATAAAGTAGTATCGGCGTTTTCTCAGGCGTCTTATATTCATATTAACGATCCAGATTTTGATGCCGATTTCTTTCGAGAGATTTATAGCATCTACGCCAGCACATCGCCAAAATACCAGCTTATTGCATCGCTTGACGTGTGCCAAAAGCAATTAGAGATGGAAGGCTATAAGCTGCTCAATGCGCTGCTAAATCATGTTGAGGAGTTTAAACAACAGATGGCCTCGCTTAAGCAAATTAAAGTATTAGCTAAGCAAGACTTTATGGAAATATTCCCGCATTTTAGTGGTGATAATATGGGCCACGACCCATTAAAGATCCTTATTGATATTAGTGAGCTACCTTACTCATTAAAAGATATTCATAAATACTTACTGGATGAAATTGGGCTAGAGATAGAAAAATACACACACAGCACCATTTTGGTTTTACTGACGCTTGGCGGCACGCGCTCAAAAATAATTCGTTTGTACAATGCGTTGAAAAAGCTAGACAGCGGTAAGGTAAAACTATCGAAATCGACGCGTAGAGCTCGCTTACCTGAAAATTTACCTGCCATCGACTTGGCGTGTATTCCAAGCGATGCTTTTTATGGCGACCGCGAATCTGTGCCTATCAGTAAAAGCAACAACCGCATTTGTGCAGGTTTAGTTACTCCATATCCACCGGGCATTCCGCTTTTAGTCCCAGGCCAGCATATCACTAATGACCATATCGAATATTTACAAGAGTTAGCAAGCCAAGGACTGACGATACAAGGCAGTTTCGATGGTGAAATTTATGTTCTTAAGGGTAAGGTTAAGAAGTAACGGTATTGGTTTAATACTATCTCGATAATAATACCAATCTGCTTATATACGGGGTCTATTTAACGTTAAGAAAATTACGCTAGAACTAGGCAAAAATTTTTGTATCTAGTTGTTCTAAATAAAAAATTTTTAACGACGTTATAGTGCAATTTAATTCGTTAAATTGATCAAAGATTTATGCAGGTTGGTATAATTACTGGTGGCAGTGTCGCAAGACATTGCCGCAGTAACAGTATTGAGAAGTAAAATACAAAGTGGAATAAATCATTTTTATAAATGTTAACTAATTATAGTTAAAAAAAAGCAAGCCAGATGGCTTGCTTTTAGCGTCTTTAAATACACACACTTATAGACTCGATTTAACTATAACTTTTAAAATCTATAGCTAGCGCCAAATGTAATACGGCGGTCTGTAATACCTTGGAAACAAAGTAAAGCACCTTCGTTAACACAAGACTGGCTAACTTCTGATTCAGTTAAGTTAACGGCTTCAATACCGATATTTAGCTGATCGTTCACATCATAACTTATGCTGGCATTAAGCTGCCCTCTGTCTTCTTGAACAACAGGGAAACCCCATGGGAAGCTTGAGGTGCTGCCAAAGTCAGTTGAACGGTACCCTTCGCGCCACGTGTAACGCGCTCGAGCAGATAGACCGTATTTCTCATAATAAAATGTAATGTTATATGCGTTTTCTGACAGATCAATTAGTGATTGCTTAGCACTTATGTCTGCATCCGGGTTACCGGTTGTTAATGCAAAAACTGCATTTGCACGACTCGTTGCAGTGTCAAATGATTCACCACCAGAAAATTCTTGATAGGTATAGTTAGCAACCACACCAAAACCTGATGCCCAACCTAGCTCTTTTTCAAAACTTGATAAGTCGTATTGAGCTGCAAGCTCAATACCTTGCTGCGTTGTTTCACCTGAATCATTAATAGTAGTTTGCGTAGGAACACATAACCCTACGCCAGCATCTGGGCCAAATACGTTTATGTCTGCAATTGGATTAAATATGCCGCCGCCTTCACACTCTGGACCATTAGTATCGCGAAAGCCTGTGCTTGGGTCTTCAAATGGGTCAACTTGCTGTGTAACGTGCAAATCGCTACGTGTTTTATGAAAGTACCCCACACTTAACAAAGCAGCGGGTGCAAAATACCAATCTGTGGATATATCGAAAGAGGTTACTTCTTCTGGCGCTAAGCCTGAATTACCAATTGAAACGGCACTATTAGGGCTGGTGCCAAACGTAACAGATGTAGATAGGTCATCAAAATCTGGGCGTCTAATATCTTTTGACCAACCTAAACGAACAATCACATCTTCACTTACATTCGCGGCTAAATTGAATCGAGGTAAAAAGAAATCGTAATCACCTTTAGACGTTAGCTGAGTAACCAGTTCGTTGCCACTTCCATCTTGAGTAACAGAGTTACCTAGCGATGTAACTTCAGTCTCTAAATAACGTAGGCCAAAGTTACCGCGAAACATGCCATACTCAAAATTTGCTTGTGCATATAAGGCATGTGTTTCTTCTTCAATATCAAAAAATGCATTTACTTGAGACGTTGGTGAACTTATTGGTCCACGATCAGAACCCGTTATTGCATTATTAGCTTCAATCGCTTGGTTAAGTGCTGCTAATACAGCTTGTGGATCAGAGGATGCAAGCTCTGGGTTTATAAGTAAGAAATCACGAATATAGAGTGCTCGCCCATCACCATCGTTAAAGTTATCTGGGCCCGCTGTTAATAATTGTGCAAATAAATCACCCGTTGGGCTATCAGCCATATTTCTTAAACCAACGTTAGAGCGAACTTGATCCGACACACTACTCGTTTTACTGTAGCGGTAACCAAAATCGACTGACGTTATTACATCATCTAAGTAATATGTAAAATCTGTACGAAACGCATCTTCTGTATTTTCTGACTCATCTTGCCCTTGGTTTACGTCACGTAGAACAACATTTGCAGGGTCGAGTAATTGAGCCATTGTTGGCGCGTTTGCCTCCCCCGTTGCAATCCCAAACGTAAGTGCATCACCTGTAAGATCATACTCAAAAGGAGTCCCGTTTTCATTTGACGAATTAGTAGCAACATTTGGATTTATAAAATTAAGCGTTGTATTAAAGCTTGGTGTAGTTGAATCAGAACGAGAGGTTGAGGCTTCAACACTTGCAAATAATCTATCGCCTTGCCATTCCCCCCCTATTCTAAATATTTTGCTTTTTGTGATGCGTGAATTAGTATCGCTAGAAAAACGCAAGTTAGGATCGCCACCACCGTCTTCAACCGGAATTACGCCTCTTACGGCCGCTTGTATGCTGCCTAGGTTTTGTCCGTCCAGTGAACCAAAATTAACTGTTTCAAATTCACTCGGTATTGATACATTTCTAAGATCACTTAGGCCAGATGCTTGTACTCTTGAGCTTTCTTGGCGGCGCTCTTGATCATTAACAACTGCATCAAAAAAGAATTTCATATTATCGTTTGGTGCATATTCAAATGTACCTGCGAAGTTTTTTGTCTCGTATTCGTAATTATCGTAATCTTGAATTAAAAATTGTACTGGTAGAAAATCAAACGATTGTGCACTTGCAGCACCGCTATCAGCGGCTACCGAATTATCTCTATCTGCGCGAGGACGAAATGCGGTTACGTCTTGCTCACTGTAACTACCACTAAATACAACACCAAACTTACCGCCCGAATCAAGCTCCCAGTTATCACCCCAAGCACCCGATACCCTAGGAGTCACGCCATCTGTTGATAAGCTACTATCTTCACCTTGAACTCTAATTGAGCCTAGAGTTTCATTTAACTGTAACGGGCGAATTGTTTTAAGGTTTATTGTTGCGCCCACAGAGCCTTCGATTGTTTTTGCTTCAGGTGATTTAATTACTTCTACACCGGAGATAATTGCAGCTGATACATCCTCAAAACTAATGCCACTTCGTCCAGACCCTGAGCCAACTGTTGATACGCCGTTCACTTCTGTACGATTAGCATTGGTACCACGAATTTGAACACCCGTACCTACCCCTGCTTCACGAGTAATTTGAATCCCTGTTACGTTTTCAAGTACTTCTGCGAGGTTTTGATCTGGTAGCTTACCAATATCTACAGCCTCGATAATTTCAACAAGGCTATCTGCTGAACGCTTTTGTGCAAGAGCATTTGTAAGCGATTGTCGAATACCTGAAACCTCGATAACCTCAAGATCGTCTGCAGCTTTTTTTGGAGCTTCTTGCGCCTGTGTAGACAAAGACATACCAAGTGCGGTTGCCGATATAACTGCCAGTGTAATTTTAGATAACTTGTGACTCATAGTTTTTTTCCTGTGTGTGTGAAATGCTATGTTTAACCAGCTACTTTATTGTTTTTATTAAAAGCCCTTTCTTGTTACAAAGTCTTAACTTTATATTTACACCCGCACCTACAAAGATCAACCTTTTGGTAATGAATTTAGATCAAATATTATGCAATATGTTATTACCAAAATAGAAAAACCTAACTAAATTTCAAGTTAAAAGCAAAACTTACATTTTAAGTTTATGTTATTTATGGTTTTTAAATTATATTAGAAATAGGGCTGTCAAAAACAAAGGTTAGAATAGTTATCGTTTTAAAAATGAAATAATTTAGGCAGGAGAAACCGATGATGTTGGGCGTGCTTAATAAACAGCATTATTGGTTAACCAATTTAATTGCTTTTTAGTCAAGTAGCTTAATTCTGGAGTGAGTTTTTTTTAAGTACTGTTTGTTAGTATTATCGAAAATATAAAATTGAAGAATTTGAGGATCAAAAAAGGCGGTAAAACCGCCTTTTTGATGTGATTTAATGTTTAACTATTATTACAGCTTGTAGCTTAAACCTAAGAATAAACGTGGGCCGTAGTCATTCACTTCACCTAAGTTACCTTCAACAAAGAAGTCTTGTGATTTAGGTGCACTGAACAAGTTAATTGCTTCTGCTTTAACTCTAAAGTGCTCATCAATTTTGTATGATGCGCGCATTTCCCATACGCCTACGCCATCAACATAACGAAGTCGAGTACCATTTGTAGTATATGGTTGGAAATACTCACTACGATATTTGTAAATAACAGCAGTATCAAATCCACCAATTTGGTAGTACAGCTGGCTGCTAAATACATGCTTTGAGAAACCAGGTACTGAAGCCGACTCAATAATACCGTCAGTTAACTGTGTAGTATTACCATCTACGTCAGTCTCAAACGTATCGCCGTATAAGCTATCTTGGAACTCAAAATCAGTGTCTGCATAGTTGTAACCAAATTTCATACCGATGCCATTATCCCAGCGGTAAGAAAATGAAGCTTCAAGACCTAGTATTTCACTGTCTTCATCTGATGTAACAGAGTTAGTAATTGGTAATGAAACAGTTTCACCGGCAACAGTAAAATCTTCAATTACTGTTTGTTGTTGAAAACCACCGTTGAACTGTTTGTAGTATAAGCTTAACGCTAAGATTGAATCTTCGTTAGGGTACCATTCAAACGCAGCATCGTAGTTCCACGACATAAGCGGTTGAGTGTCCGGGTTACCAGAACCATTTACACCCACTAATAAATCGCTAATTGATGTTGCTGTACCTTCTGTATCTTCTTGGAATGTACGGCTGTAACCTAAATCAGATGGATCTGCACGTGACATACCACGGTATATACCAGCTCGGAATAAAATATCTTCACTGTAGTCAATAACTAGGTTAAAACTTGGTAAATACTTCGTGTAGTCACCACCGCTTTTTATTTTATCCAATGAACCATTATCAGATTCAACCAGAGAAAGTACACCGGTGTCGCTTGTTACTACGTCAAAGCTATTTCTAAAACCAATCGAAGTTACTTCTGTGTCTACAATACGAAGACCAAAGTTACCGCGAATGAATTTACCAAACATTTCAGTATCGTAATTCGCCATTAAGTACACTGATGTTGTTTTTTCTGTTACATCAATTGTACCTGCATTTTCATATTCAACTTCTGGGTAAGCAAACACACCATCAGCGTTAGAACCAGCTACAGCTTGTGAGAAACATACGTTGTCGTATGTAGCCCATGATGAACCTGTACCGCTATCTACAACGTTACCGTCACTATCAACATTTGTTACGATATCGCCATCAGATACACTTGATAAAAAGCCTGATTCAGGGAAATCGATTTGACAACCTTGTAATACGTCAAGCGCTTCAGTACCAGAGTCTAGTGTAAATTCATTTCTTGAACCGTTACCTTGGCTACCACCATACTGTAGGAAGGTCATTTCAGATGTTCTAATACCACCTTGAATACTGGTGAAAACATTGCCATCTAAGGTATAGTCAAAATCTAGTCGCGCTGAGATAACTTCGTTTTCACGAACATTTTCACGGTCAAGTCGTGTTCTTAGGCTATCTGTAAAGTTTGAAATATCTGTTACGTCAAAATCTGTCAGTGTGAAATGAGGGATCTCATCGCCCATATCCCAAGAAAAGAAATTACGACCTGATGTTCTACCACGGTTAGATATTTGAAGTTCTTCACGTTCAGTTTTTGAATACGCTAAATCTAAGTCAACAGTTAATCTATCAGTAACTGTATGTTCTATATTTATGCCGTAACCTTGGTAGTTTTCTTCACGAGAAAATTGCTCACCCGCTGATTCAATGCGCTCTTCACCTTCCCAGTGCAAAATACCGCCTACATCATTAGTAACAAGTGTTGGACCTGTTACGCCTGGTGTTGCACGTTTTTGTAAAAAGATTAAATCGTGGCGTGCTTCTTGTTGTGTTCTATCTGATATTTGTGCGTCAAAGTTAACATCCCAATCAGCTGACGGTTGGTATTGCAGTGCAAAAAACATTGCATCACGTTCATCTGATGTCTCGTTTTGGCGGTAACTACGGCTACTGCCAGTCCAAGCGTAAGGAGTACCATCACTTACTGCTTTACCTGTTTCAGGATCAATTTCTGTATCGTAACCTTGGTTGCTACTGCCACTAACTTGGTCTTCACAGTCGCCTGCGCTGCTACGATAAAAACCTTCATTGGTATTATTAGGATCGTTTAAACACGCCCATAATGAAGAACCTGATGGGCTAGAGCTTCTGTATTCAGCTTCTGGTTGGCTGATATCTTGGCGCTGTACGCCAAAAGACACACCAACGGCTTGGCCGTTATCAAATTCAAACTGGTCAACATAACTAAACGTGCCACGGTAACCCGCGTCACTTTGAAGTGAGTTATCTACATTACCTTCATCAGGGTTGTAGTTTAATTTAACTTCAGCTGATACACGTTGCTTGCCAAAATCAAGTGGAGTTATAGTTTCAAGTGCAATAACACCTGCAACACCACCTTCAATCATTGACGCATCTTGCGTTTTATAAATTGCTACTTTTTTTACAAGTTCTGACGGAAACTGCGAAAAGTTAACTGAGCGGTCACCACTACCATTAGTCGCTTCACGACCATTGATATGCGTTGCACTTAAAAATGGACCAAGACCACGAATAGTGATTTCTGTTGCACCACCGTTTTCACGGTGAGATGCAGCACCTGTAATTGATTCCAGTGCTTCACCGATAGACAGTGCTGGTAAATCACCAATATCTTCAGATGACAGGCCATCAACTACCGTTGTTGCTTCACGTTTAATTGCTATTTGGTCTTGAATCGTTCTACGTGTACCTGTAACACTAATTATTTCAACGTCTTCTTCAACTTCTGTCGCTTTTCCCTGATCTTCCTGTGCGCTTGCTGTAAACACGCAAGAACTTGCCATACCTGCGATGACCGCTGTTCTTACCCATTTTGCAACTGGGCGCATTGCAAACTGCCCTGTTGTAGAATTATTGTTATCTCGTGACTTCAACGACATTTGAATTCTCCGCTGGTTGTTGTTGTGTGATTTTAGTGTGTTAGCTTGTTATGCTGATGTATATTTTATGTGACCTTTGACGTTAATATACTCAAACGCAGTCATATGATCAACCAATTTGACGCTTTAATATTACCATAAGGTATACCAATTTTAACTTAACGGCATTACCAGTAGGTCAGGCAGGTTTTTTACTAGAATATAAACCGCTCTAAACTAGTCGATAAATAGGTAATGTAGGTTGAGAAAAGTGTGGTGATTATTAATAAATAATAAAAAAGCCCCAAATTTGGGGCTTTTAAAAGTTAACTGATTAATTGGTTATTTAATCGTTTTGTATTTTCCATGTAGATCCAACACCGACTTCAGATGATTGAATATAATGAAGCCCTTTAGCACCCGCCTCTGCCTGAAGGCCTGCAGGGTCAGTTTCTAATAACGTACTTGTTGCTGTAACGTACTCAAGTACTTCTTTACCATTAGTTGCTGGGTCTTGGTCAATTGCACCATCAGTATCGAATGCGCCATTACCGTTTAGCTTTCTAATTTCAACCCAGTCACCGCTTGCATCGCCTGATACTCGACTATCCATATAACCAAAGTTGTTACTTAGCACCGAACTATCATGATTAATTAAGTCACAGTCATATTCAAAAGCATGGTCACTATCAAGTGTATTTGGGTAAAATAGCCCTTGAGTTGTAGCACTGCTGTTTATTGTATCTTCGTCTGTTTGATCACCTAAACCGTTTGCAATTAAATTTCCATTAAAGTTGATAACAAACGCATTTTTGGTTAGGCCGTATAATACCGGCGCATTCGCTGTGGTTAACTCATCACAATCACTTGTTGGTGCTTTAGGGCCTATTTCTGTACTAAATACAATAGGTTGCTGTGAGTTCAAAACCGTATTATTTGTTACATTTAGTGTAAAGTCGCCAGCCGCATCAAGTACAGCTTGGTTACCCGAGTTTGGCACACCGCCGTCAGCTTGCGAAAATGGATTTGCCGTAAATACAATACCGCCCGCTTCTTTATTACCAGAACGAATACCTGCAATGTAGTTGTTACTCACGGTGTGACCAAGTGGCGTAATCATCACGCCTGCAGGTCTATCGCTTGAGCTTTCAATATCTGTGGTACGAATAATAATGTTGTCTGTAACACTATTAAATCCACCATCTTCTAATGAAATACCACCATTAGGATTTACGATTGTATTGCCTTTGATAGTTGCACCAGAAGTTTGTACACGCATTAAACGACGACCTGTTACAAAGTTTTCTACGCGGTTATACTGAATAGTAAAGTTTGCGTTATCAGCTGCACCGCTACCCGTTGTGCTACCCGCATTGATCAAATATAAACTTGATTGACCAAAGTTTGGATTATCACTGTCACTAAATAAATTATATTGAATAACGTGATCAGAGCTTGATGATGATATTTTTATCACAGACCCTTTTTCTGCTACATTTCGATTAGAGAATGTATTTCGCTCAACCAACGCGCTTTGACCTTTTATCATCAGCCAATGGTATTCAGAGTTATTGAGTGTAGCTTCTTCTCCATCCATCGTGTTTTGCGAAAAAGTAAAGTTATCGCCTTCTGAGTAAATAACAGCACCTTCTTCGGTTTCACAAAATGCACCCGCTTTAGTATCTATATTCTTAAAGGTAAGCCCTGTTAATCCAGCGCCATCTACTCCAGCAGCTACATGCACACATACTTCACCGCTAAGTACAGGAGTTTGACCTTCTACAGCGCGAAGCGTTACTGCACTGGTTAATAAAACTGCGTCCATATCAGCATAAACACCGGTGTTTAAGCCAATAACATCACCATCAGCTAAACCGCCGCTTAAAGCACCAAGGAGTGCTTCAGGGTTACTAACTAATTGTGTGTAAACTAATGTATCAAGTGAGTTTGTAACCTCACTCGCAAAACCATCGTTATCTGTATACGTAGCTTTTACCGACATTATTGAGCCAGCGTAAGCAGAAGGTGTAAATGTTTTACTATTACTGTCGGCTACTTCAACGCCATCAGCAGACCAAGTATAAGTAACGTTTGCCTCTTCAACACCGTTGTTATCAGTTATCTCAGCGGTTAACTCGCCACTTGTCAAATAAGGCGCTACGCCCATAATGGCGACGCTACCGGCTTCGTCAACCGCAACAGCAGAAACAGCAATTGTTTCCTCTGATGTATTATCCTCGATAAATCCATTATCATCTGTGTAAGCAACTTGAACACTTATCTTTTGACCTAAAAGTGATGCATCAACTGTAAAGGTGCTTTGTGTTGCGCCATCTATCTCTTGTGCGTCAGCAAGCCATTGGTAAGTAATATCTCCTGTTGCCCCGTCGGTATCAGCAACTTCTGCTGTTAATATATTACCAACGGTTGGCGTGCCACTAATTGTGACTTCGCCTTCTGAGTTTGTTCGTGCTACAACCTCTGTACCCGTTGAAGTCACAGATTCGTTAAACCCACGGCTATCTTCAAAAGATGCACTAACTGTTATAACTGTACCAAACTGTGCGTCTGTTAACGTGAGCGTTGAAAGTGCTTCATCTGCAATCTCTATGTCATCAGCAAACCATTTATAAGTTACTGTATCGCCATCAAAGCCATTTTCGTCAGCTACATTGGCTGTTAGTTGCGAACCAACTAGCGCGTCACCCGCAATGGTTAAACTTGCAGGAAATGCGATTGCGGCAACATCTGCGGTTGGATCTGTAATATGCGATTCATTAATACCGCCATCATCGGTATAAAGCCCTTGAACAGTAATTGGTAAGCCTATCTGATCGTCAGTCAGTGTAAATGAAGCGCTATTTGCACCTGCAATTGCCTCACCATCTGCATACCAATAGTAAGTCACGTCACCTGAGATGCCATCAGGGTCACTAACTTCTGCCGTTAATGTTTGTCCGCTTGTAACTGTTCCACTAAGAGCAATAGAGCCCAAGTTGTTGTCATTATTGTTTGAGTTTGTGTCACAACCAACTATTGCTGCTGCAATAGCGCATAGCGCAAAATGTTTTAATTTCATGGTGGCTCTATTCTCCAAATTTATGGTTTTACTATTTGGTTATCTATTGTGTGTGTTACCAAATAATTCACGTGTGTATTACCAAATTTATTTGAGTTGCAAATAAATTGTTAACCAACTTGGTAATATAACCATAATAAAATAACTTTTTCCACTACACCCACTCAAATAAATAACAATAAATAAACATAAAGTTAACCCTGCACTGTTATCGCAGGTCAAAAATTGAATTCAATCGTGCACAATTACTGCGAAAATACATAACCTTAGAGTAAAAAATTAGTTTTACATGGTGTTAAGTAAATAAGATTTATTTAATATATATGAAGTATTCTTATTTGAAGACTATAAGAAAATTAAGAAATGAAGTGAGTTTGTATAGAAAGGGTTATTTACAAAGAGAATAAAAATAAGGGTAAAGAAAGGGGCTATTTTTTGCCCCTTTTTTATTAAGTACTGTTTTATAAAATAGCGTTATTATAAAACTCTACAGGCTCATTTGAGCCCAAAGCAACAGGCACACGTTGATGCAAGCTAGTTGGCGCAATATCTAAAATACGCGTTCCTCTAGAGGTTGCTTTACCACCTGCGTTTTCAACTAAAAGTGCCAACGGGTTTGCTTCATAAAGCAGTCTTATTTTTCCGTTATCGTTACCACTGCGTTTATCTTGCGGATACAAAAATAACCCGCCTCGGCATAATATACGATGAACGTCGCCTACCATCGCTGCATTCCAACGCATTGAGCTTTTTTCAAAGCTTTCACAGGTGTAAAGCAATTTATCAAAATACACTTGTGTCGGTTCGTCCCAATAACGGTAGTTAGCCATATTAACGGCAAATTCACGACTCTGCTCTGGCACACTTAACTGCTTATTTGTCAGTAGATAACCGCCATGCGTTGAGTCTAATGTATAACAACGCGTTGGACCGCCAGTACTCATTACAAGTAATGATGAAGGGCCGTATAACACATAGCCTGCACATACTTGATTTACACCAGGCTGACTAAATTGCTCGTCGCTGTCGAAGGCAACATCATCACGGGCTAAGTAAATAGTAAATATAGTGCCTATTTGCCCATTAACATCAATATTAGAAGAGCCATCTAGTGGGTCAAAAGCAACAATAAACTTACCTTCAGGGTGGCCACCTACCGCATGATCTTCTTCCTCTGATGCAACTGATCGAACGCTGCTGTCGTCAAGTAGTATGTCTTTAAGTAGTTGGTTTGCAATTACATCTAGCTTTTTTTGAACTTCACCTTGGATGTTTTCATTCAATGTTGAACCTAAAACACCGGCTAATTCACCTTGGCTTACTCGAAAAGCAATTTCTTTACTGGTCGCTAAAATTGTGCGAATAAGTAAAATAAGATCGGTATCTACACCGTCTTCTTTTAATACTGTATTTAGTCTTTTCATGCGCTATACCTATTTACACAATTTAGATCGTCAAAGCATTGCTCTAGTCTTGCAACCATACTTTGCTCTGAATGACGCAACCATACGCGAGGGTCATAGTATTTTTTGTTTGGCTTATCATCCCCATCAGGGTTACCAATTTGCTCTTGTAGGTATGCTTGGTTATCTTTGTAGTAGTCTAAAATACCTGTCCAACACGCCCATTGCGTATCGGTATCAATATTCATTTTAACTACACCATAGGTTAAAGACTCTGCAATTTTATCGTACTCAGAACCACTACCACCATGAAATACAAAGTTAATTGAGTTGCTTGGTAGATTGAATTTTTCTGATACGTAAGCTTGTGAATCTTTTAAAATAGTTGGTGTAAGAACAACGTTTCCTGGCTTATATACACCGTGAACATTGCCAAAAGACGCTGCAATTATAAAGTTAGGGCTAATACGACTTAAACGTTCGTAAGCAAATGCAACATCTTCAGGCTGAGTGTATAAAGAAGAGCTGTCTAGGTGTGAGTTATCAACACCGTCTTCTTCGCCGCCCGTGCAGCCAAGCTCAATTTCAAGCGTCATACCTATTTTTGCCATACGCGTTAAGTAACGTTCACAAATTTCGATATTTTCTTCTAAAGGCTCTTCTGACAAATCAATCATATGCGAGCTAAACAGTGGTTTGCCAGTCAGTTCAAAGTGTCTTTCACCTTCATCAAGCAAACCATCAATCCAAGGTAGTAGCTTTTTAGCTGCGTGATCAGTATGAAGCATCACTGCTACTTCATAATGTGCTGCCACTGAATGTACATATCTTGCAGCACTTACCGCCCCAAGCACTGCTGATTGTTGCTCTGGTAAAGATAAGCTTTTACCACAAAAAAATTGAGCTCCACCATTAGAAAGCTGAATAATAACGGGCGAGTTTTTCTTTTTAGCAGCTTCTAGCGTCGCATTTATAGATGTTGTACTAACAACATTTACCGCTGGCAACGCATATTGATTAGTACGGGCATGTTCATACACAGCACTTACTTCATCGCCAACGATTACGCCTGGCAGTATTGTTGGGGCTAAATAATTCATTTATGAAATCCTTTCTATTTTAAAGCCTGGATACAAGAATCAGTAATTGCTTGCCAATTTTCTTGTTCAACCCACTCTTTTTTCGCTATCCAAGTACCGCCAACGGCGAATACATTATTTAAAGAAAGATAGTCCATTTTGTTACTTTCGCTAACGCCGCCTGTAGGGCAAAAGCTGACTGCTCTAAATACTGACGACACAGCTGATACAAAAGGTGCTCCTCCGGCAAGCGAAGCCGGGAATAATTTTTGCTCTTCAAAGCCATATTCAAGTGCCATTAAAATATCACCTGTGTTTGATACACCAGGAAGTACCGGCACATTACATTTAGCAAGTGCTGTAAGTAATGCAGGAGACACCGCTGGCGTTACAATAAAGTCAGAACCCGCTTCAAGTGCTTGCTCTAAAATATCAGTATTTATGACTGTACCCGCACCGACTTTTAGCTCTGGCACTTGTGCCTTAATAGCTTTTAATGCTTCTAAAGAAGCCTCTGTTCTTAGTACTACTTCAACTAAAGTAAGGCCAGCGTTAGCCATAGCTTTCGCTATTTGAACACCTTGCTCTGGCGTATCAGCTTGAATTATAGGTAGCAGTGTTTGTCCTGACATAAGTTCAGAAAAGCGAGTCATAACGTTGTTCCTTTATAAAAAGTAATGCGGCCGAGGTATGGCGGCCTTTAATGTTTAATTATTTTGTTATACCAATTGCATTAAATTAATGAGCTATTATAGCGACAAGAAAATAGCTCAATAACAAGGCTAAAATTATGATACATAGTTGTTCTATATAAATAATTTTTAACGTAGTTAGTGAGTTATTTAATACGCTAAGGTGATCATGTCTTTAATAAAATTGGTATCAGATACCAGCTTCAACCATTGCTAGCTGAAATATATCTTTTGGAGCAATAGCGCCTGGCTGTTGTATAACCGCACCGGCGGCTTTTGCAGCAAGTTGTACAGCACTTGAAATTGATTTATCAGATAAACGAGCACCTAAGTAAACACCGTTAAAAGCATCGCCTGCGGATGTCGTATCTACAACATTTGTTACCGGTATTATGGTGTGGCTTTGAAGCGTATCGCCCTCTTTTGTCACTACCGATTCAGGGCCATTTTTAACAACAATTTCTTCAATTTGGTAAGGTTTTAAATATTCAACAACCGCTTCTACGCTATGAACGTCATAAAGTATTGTTAAATCTTCAACGCCTGGTAGGGTAATATCTGCAAGCGTAAAGGCTAAATGATATTGCTCTTTAGTTTCCTCTACACTATTCCACAAACGCGCTCTGTAGTTAGGATCAAAAACTATTTTAACCCCAGCATCTTTGAGCTGCTTTACAACTTTCCAAAAATGCTCACGTGCACTTTCTTCAATTATTGCTAATGAAATTCCTGAAAAGAAAAACATATCACCTTGGCTAAGCTGCTCGAGTGCATCAGCATCTAAAAAATCAACAACCTTTTTAGCTGCAGAATCATTACGCCAATAAATAAAGCTACGCTCACCATGCTCATCGGTTTCTATGTAATACATGCCGGGTACTTTGGTATCGTGAGCAAATACGAGTTGTGTATTTATTTGTTCATTTTCAAAGCGTTCTAGCATTTTTTTACTTAAATTATCTTGACCTAAAGCCGTAACAACCGAAGTAGTAACCTGCGGGAAGCAACGTTTTAAATACACTGCAGAATTATAAACATCGCCTGCAAATGATTGGTGTAGTGTGGCTGCGCTCATAGCTCTAAGCTCGACCATGCATTCACCGATAAAGTAAATATTTTTCATCTTGGAAGTTACCCTATGTAGTTAACTGCTATGCGCTTATACAAAACATATTGGCATAGCAGTTATTATCTAGATTATTGAGGCTTTTTAAGAGGTTCTATTTTTGGAATTAAAATCCAAACAGCTGCCATTGCAATAATGGCTAAAGAAGCACCAATAACAAATGCTGGCGTATAATTACCATCAGCAGTAAGAATAGGCACAAGCGATGTAAGGCCTACAGCACCAAGTTTTGCCGCCATACCAGAGAAACCTGATAATGTACCTACAGCTTTTTTGCCTAACAAATCACTTGGTAGTGTTTGCACGTTACCAATTGCAGTTTGAAAACCAAATAATATAACAGCCATAATTAGTACCGCTGTCGTTGGTCCGCCTGGATTTGCCATTGCAAGTAATGCAGGTAACATAATTAAACAGCCCAGCGTTATAGTTAGCTTACGTGTTTTATCTGTATTCCAACCGGCTTTGAGTCGGTTTTGAGCTAATAAGCCACCAAACCAAGCACCAAACATAGCGCCAACATAAGGTACCCAACCATATATACCAATAGACTTAACATCCATGCCGTATACTTCGTTTAGGTAAATAGGTATCCAAAAAACAAATAACCACCAAATAGGGTCAATCGCAGCAGAGGCAATAATTACACCCCAGCTTTGCTTACGAGAAAGTAACTCAGCAGTTGAAGGGTTATATTCTTCTTCGTCTTCGCCTGTTACATCGCCATTATCATCAACACGTCTTTGACCTGTTAAGATATATTCACGTTCTTCGGCAGTAAGCCAAGGATGAGAGCTAGGCGGCGCTTTAACTAAAATTAACCAAGGCACTAACCAAAGAAAACCTAATACGCCCACAAAAACAAACACCATTTGCCAGCTAAAGTAGATAGTTAAATAAGCAATTAAAGGAATAGCAATAATACCGCCAATAGCAGCGCCAGAGTTAAAAATACCCTGTGCTAAGGCACGCTCTTTAGTAGGAAACCATTCAGCATTACCTTTAGCTGCGCCCGGCCAGTTACCGGCTTCTGCTACACCTAAGATTGCGCGAAAAATACTAAGGCTAAGTACACCTTGTGCAAATGCATGTGCAACGGTTGCAATAGACCAAACACCTATCGATAAAACAAAACCGAAGCGTGTGCCTACCCAGTCAAATATTTTACCAAATATGGCTTGACCAAATGCATAAGCAAATACAAACACAATTGAAATATTAGCGTATATTTGTTTGCGTTCTAGCGCTGATTCATCAGGAAATAAATCTTCAACGATGTCCGGCCAAAGCACACTAAGTGCTTGACGGTCGATATAGTTAATAATGGTAGCTAGCGCAATTAGCGCTATAACCCACCAACGTAAGCCTTTAAGTTGCATAATTAATCCTCAAGAAAGTCTTCACGCGCTGGGCTAAAAGTATCAATCAGGATTCCGCCTGTTGGGCAGGTAGCTCCATGATCAGCAAATGGTGGGATTAAGCAGCTATCACCCGGTTTTAAGATTTTAGTGACGCCATCAATGTTAAAGTGGAACTCACCTTCAACAACATACGTTACTTGAGAATGTCTGTGAGCATGGTTATAACCAATAGCCCCTTTCTCAAACCAAATTTTAACAGCCATTAGCTCTTCGTTATAACCTAGCATTTGACGTTTTAGACCATTTCCTAAATCTTCAATTTCGGTCTCGTTGCCAAATGAAAAGTTTGCGCTTTGCTTTTGCATCCTATTTACTCCTGATTATTGTTCATCATATAAACGCCTAATCGGCCATTTAAAGTGAACTCTTTATTTTGATAATTGAATGTATTTTTAGCTGAGGTTGGTGCTTTATTAATAGCCACTAAATATGACTTGCCTTTAATATCAAGTTCAACAAGTGTTAAATCGCCCTGCTGACTATATTCAAGCTTCGTAACTCTACTAACAGCTTCTAAGGTATATTCTTTACTTGGATTGTATTCACCGTGAGGCTCTAATACAGATATAAATTTATGATGCTTTTGACCCTCAACACGACGAATAAAACCGTTTTCGTTGCGTAAGTTAAAATCAGGGTCGTTTGCGCCTATTTGAGTAAACAAGAAAGACTCATCACCTTTAACCAAACTCGTTTGCGTATAAAAGCGACCATTTTCGTTTAACCACGTTACTTTAGCTAAACCACTTTGAGGTTGCGCTTGAGCTTTAAGCCATAGATGCTGGTAGCCATTTTTAGTACCTAATGCAGACAGTTGTGTTGCATTCGCTTTTAGCTCAAAGCTGGTATCTATAAGCTGACCTTTATAATGCAAAGGCAAATCAAGCTGATGTGCTTTATTTGCTGCAACATCAAATATATCAAGTGCAACTGTGCTTTGTAGTTCAGGTAAGTTAATAAGTGCAAGCGTACGCTCAAGATCAACGCCTTTATAAGCTGTGCTTATTTCGCCGCTTGAAACCGTGCCGTATTCATTCGTTTCGAAAAAGTTAAGTGTAGGGTAATTACTATTTCCTACTTCAACATTTGCATTAAAATGCGTTGTTTCGTCAACCACTACCGTATTGTGCGCAACAGTGTGTTTAGCGTAAGTTTCGTTTTCAGGTAAATAACGACCGCCGTATTTAGCTTCTACATTTAAAAAACGTGCTGCGCCATAATCAGATACAATTTCATTACCGTGGTCGTAAAATTGCCATGTTAGTTTATCAAAATGACCGTGACCTAAGCCTTGTGCAGCAGGTTTAAATAGTAGAGCTTGATCGCCACCTACCTGCGTTCTCATTACAACTAAAGCACCTTGTTTACCGTCATTACCATCGCCGAAGGCAACAGATTTAAACGAATAAGGTTTTGCCATGTTGTTATCAAGTGCTTGAGCTACTTTTAGCCCATCACCAGAGAGAATTATTTGGTCTTGTTGCTTAGCAATATCTAAATAACCCGCGTCGTTAGTTAATCCATACGCTGCAGTTACACCATTAACTAACTCAATAGTATCGATACCTTTACTTTTTATTGCATCGTTAATTGGGAAAAACAAACCGTTGTAGCTAAGTTGAATCGTCGTATCAATCGCTTTTAATAATATGCCATCGCGATATTCGAAGATTTTTCGTTGTGGTTCGTTGTTTTCAATCGCTTTAGCAAACGTTACAAAGGGTAATAGTGCAAAGCGTTGATAGTAAGGACCTTCGTTATAGTAACCTTGTGGTGAAAACAGCATCTCTAGCTGCTTAATAAAGCCACCTTTACCCGACTTTTCTAAATCGTATAATGATTTTTCTACCCACTCAGGTTCACCTAATACATACCCGGCCATGCCAACACCCGCTGTTGCCCATGTTCCATGGTTGTGTACTTTATTAAATGTAGAGGGTTGGCCTACTGATGTGAACAACGAAACAGGACGTAGTAAGTCATCCTCGATTGTTTTAATGTTATCGGCATTTAACGAGTCATGAATTAGATCATAAGCTTGTATTGTGTACACAAGCCACATTGCTTCATTTAGGCTTTGCCAAAAAAACTTACCTGGATTTTGCGAGTCCATTTTACGTTTTGGATGCAGACCAAGTGTTGGATATAATTTTGCATACTCAAGCAACATATCACGCACGTAATTTGCGTATTTATCATCTTGGCTTAATTGATAAATAATGCCCGCGTTGTACATAAGTTGGTAATTTTTCTTGTGGCGTTCATGTGTATAACCACCACCACCGTCTTTTGGAACGGGTACAGTTATAGGCTGTGCAATTTGCTCATCAACTTGTGCTTTTAGCGATTCAAACGCAGTAGCAAACTTTGTGCTGCCGTTGCTACTAATTGCTTGGCGCATTTGCTTAACATCATCAGTAGTAATCACTAAGTTTGGGTGCGCTGCATGCGCACCCAATGATGTAAGTAATGTAAGTGCTGCTACAGCCGCTATTTTAAAACCTGTTTGGCATTTTAATAAGTACATAGTATTTACCCTGCCTTATTTAAAATGTTGTTATTTTTTAATACTGCTGTATGTGGGCCTTTAACTCTTAGTTCTTTAACACTTGGTGCTTTAGTTGCATCAAATGTATTGTCTGAGATTTCAGTTTTAGGCTCGCCTACTGTGTGCTCTACAACAATAGGAGCAGATTTAACAAATTTATTATCTTTGATATTAGTAACCTGAACACCGTGAACATAAATGCTCGCTTGCTCTTTGTTACGCTTACCAAGGCCAACGTTATTAAGCGTGTTATTTGTCATTTCAAAATGAGGGCCAAATGTACTTTCATCAGTACCACCACGGTAAAGCTTAAGTACACCGCCTTCTACACCATTAAATGTATTATTATTTACAATAACGTATTCCGCGTTATAAACACCTAAGTCTTCAATTTCAGTATTTAGACGTAAAATGTCACCTGTTACTGTATTAAAGGTATTACCTGTAATAATAATTTCGTCAGCCATTGCACCTTTACCAGTGATAAAGAAATGGAATGAATGATTAATATCTAAAGCATTTAACTCTGAGTTGGTCATTACAAAGCGGTAATTATCAACCATACCCCATTTTTGCGTACGAACAATGCTGTTACCTATTGCATCTGGCGCGTTTTCACCTGAAATTGATAAACCATCTAGTTTTAAGCTGCCGCCATCATGTATTTCAAACAAGGTAGAGCGTTGAAAAGTAAGTTTAGACTTTGTGTTCTGCTTTGCTTTAATTGTCAACGTTTTATCAATTTTAACCAGTTTAGAAACATCATACTGGCCAGGCGCTAGTTCTAGAACATCGCCCGACTCTGCATTATCAATAGCGTCTAGTAATGCACTTACATCAGCTTTAACAGAATGTGTCTTACCAGAATCAAACTCAACAAGTGCTGGTACTTTTGCATACCAGCTAACACCGGTATCTTCTTTTTTAAGTACTTTTAAGTCGCGTTTCGCACCTACATTTAAACTTTTAGATGTTGGGTAAAGTAGACCATTATTTGCTTTTTTAAGCGTGATTTTTTCTTTTTTTACACCGTACGTTAGCTCAGAAAGTACTTTTTTATCAGCAATGTTGTTACTTAGTACCAGCCCGCTTACATCATCAAATGTTGTAAATGGCTGTTCACCATCTTGATTTATGATTAAGTTGTTTTTCATTACGCTATCTTTAGGTGCAGCGCTACGCTCAGCATCGCTACCAGCGGCAAGTTGAATATGACGCACATTTATAAATGTGTTGTTTTCAATTGTCGCATTTTCAACTTGGTGATAACGATTTATAGATGAATTTGGTACGCCGTTCATCACAGTAAAGCCACTGCCAAAACGATACCCTGTTAGACCTTGTAGGTAGTTATTTCTTACAATTTGATCTTTATTGATAACGCGAATACCACCTGTGTGGTCAACACCATTACCAATAAAAATATTTTCTTCTATAAGGTTACCGTTACCATGGCGCAGCGTTAATGTACCGCGCGCTTCATAAAATACGTTATTACGAAGAATGTTTTTGCCTGACTTAACCGAAACAATTTCTACTTCACCATTGGTGCGTTCAAAATAGTTATTTTCTACCAATGTATGTGAATCAGTTAATGAGTAATGGCTGGTGCCAATACGTAGGGTTTCACCACCGTTTGAACCAAAAGTTGGACGGTAGCCAAAATAGTTGTTGTCTATACGATGATAGTTTTCCTGACTTGCTTGAGTGTTTAAACGAACAGCAACTGTCACACCTTTATTTCGTTTGCCAACTAAATGACTATGATCAAAGCGGTTATGTTGTCCATATAATGCAACCCAATAATCAGACTCTCGTTTGTCTGGATTACTGTAATTATCGATTACTGTTTGAGTAACTCGTGAATTGTAGGCTAATTCATTTTTATTTTTACGAAACTCTATTACAGCTGAGCTCGGTGTGTAGCCGTCTTTAAATACTAAACCTGAGGCTTCAAGGTATTTACCTGCAAGTCTTAGGTTCGATTGACCCGATAAAATTACTTTACCGTTAGTTTCAGCGGTCAATAAAATAGGAGAGTTTTTTGTACCTTGGCCTTCAAGTAGGATTTCGAAGTCAGACCAAGTACCATTTTTAAGTACTACTTTGTCGCCAGCAACTAGATTAGCTGCGATATCATTAAAAGCTTGTTTACTTTCTACAAAATAATCTTTGGCCGCTATTTGTGTGGATATGCAACCGATGAGAACTAGACTAAGCTTTATTGTGTTAATCAAACGCATAGTTAACTCTTTTTCGTTGTGACTGAAAGTAGTGCTTCATCAGAATTTAAAAAAGCTGACATTGCACAAAGACTTTAGTCAATTGGTGTCATGTGTGTTAAAGCGCCTTAAGCCAAAAGCTTAAAGCGCTCAATAAGGTCGAGAAGTATTACTTTTCTAGCTTTTTGAAGTAATCAAAAATTTCAGGAACATTACCTTGACCCATACCAGCGTCAAACGCTGCTTGTAGGTTAGCTGATGAACCTTCAGCGATTTTTGATTCAGTACCTAGGTCTTCTACCATTTGTAGGAAGTAGCCTAAATCTTTGTTTGCATTAGCAATCGAGAAACCAAGGTCGCTAACATTATCAACTGCATAGTTTTTACAAAATTGCATAAACGGTGAGTTAGATGGACCAGTCGACATGATGTCAAAAAGTTGTTGACGGTCAACACCAGCAAGCTCTGCAACTGCAAATGCTTGTGACATAGCACATACTGTAGTCATGCCCATGAAGTTGTTGATAAGCTTAGTTGTATGACCTGCACCTAGCTCGCCAAGATGGAAAACGTTTTCACCTTGATCTTCTAGTACTGGTTTAACTTTATTGAATGTATCAATATCGCCTGCAGCCATGATGTTTAAAAGGCCGTCTTTAGCATGTGCTGGTGTACGACCAAGAGGAGCATCAATCATGCCTGCGCCTTTAGCTGCTAAATCAGCACCAATTTTTTTAGTAGATGATGGAATAGAAGTACCAAAATCAACTAGTACTGCACCTTCTTTAATACCCGCTAGGATACCGTCTTCTGCATAAATGATTTTTTCTACAACGGCAGAAGTTGTAAGACAAAACATAACAATATCTGAACCTTCAGCTAGCTCTTTAGCAGTGCTTGCTGTTTTTGCGCCTCTAGCGACACATGCTGCAACCGCATCTTTGCTAAGGTCCATAACAATTAGCTCATAGCCTTTGTTTTGTAAATTTTCGGCCATGTTGCCGCCCATTAAGCCTAAGCCGATGAAACCGATGACTGGTTTTGACATGAATAACTCCTAAATATGTGGCGCATACTTTTATAAGAACAAGTAAAATCTACTTTAAAATACGCTGTGTCTTTGTTTCAATTTGTAGAGTAACTTTAAGCTTGAGTTATTTATAAATTAACCTGTGCAAAACGTAACTCTGATTAATTACCAATACATTGTATTCACTCAAACCAAGCAACTTACCAATTGGTATGCAAAAACTGTATTACCATACGCCTTTTTTGTCAACCAATAAGTTAACCAAGTAAATCCCATATTTTTACAAATTACATACAAATAAATTTAATATCAATTAAAATCAAACATTTAGATACAACAAACCCAATCAGATATAGGTTAACTTTTGTTGAACAATCAGTAACTTTTTTTATACTAATAGGTTGACCAATAATTGAGTGTTCTTTATTTAAATATGCAAGATTCAATAAAATGGTTCATTAATTGGTAATTTACAGTTGATGTTATTGGTAAAATTATAAAGGCCATACGTGAACAGCTTCCAACTCTAAATGGTTTTGAGGTTGTGATTTGTACGTAACGCCTACATATATGGCTAATACATATAAAAACTACAAAATGCGCTTAATAATAGCGCTTAGTTAAAAATATACTGAACTTTGAAAAATCACTAAAGGAACTGAATAATGCGTTTATTACATACTATGCTGCGTGTTGCGGATTTAGACAAATCAATTGCTTTTTATACTGAAGTATTAGGTATGAAAGAATTACGCAGAGCTGATAACAGTGAATACAGATACACTCTTGCCTTTATTGGATATGGCGAGGAAGCAGATAATACAGTATTAGAGTTAACTTATAACTGGGACGAAGATAGCTACGACCTGGGTAATGGATATGGTCATATTGCCATTGAGTTTGATGATATTTACAAGGCCTGTGCTGATATTAAAGCAGCCGGTGGTAATGTAAGCCGTGAACCTGGGCCTGTAAAAGGCGGTACTACTGAAATTGCTTTTGTAAAAGACCCTGATGGTTATTCAATAGAACTTATTCAGAAAAAAGATGACATGAGTAAATTTTAAATTACTTAACAACTAGTTCAAGTTATAACAATTTGCTTAATGCCAATCTGCTTATATATGGGGTCTATTTAACGTTAAGAAAATTACGCTAGGACTAGGCAAAAATTTTTGTATCTAGTTGTTCTAAATAAAAAATTTTTAACGACGTTATAGTGCAATTTAATTCGTTAAATTGATCAAAGATTTATGCTGGTTGGTATAACTATGGAGGGGTTTAATTTTATAAATTGTTCAAATATTTATTTAGATTGGTATTAAATAAAAAGGTGCTTTTCAGCACCTTTTTAACGCAACTGACTATCTTTACTGCCACGTCTATTAAACGATTTAGCGCTAGCATCATTACCTTCTATTGCAGCTTGGCATTGCACACAGTAGCGTACACCCGGTAACGCAAGCCTTCGTGCTTGTGGGATTTTCTCATCGCACTCATCACATAACTCTGCACTTGCGCCAGATATTAAATTGCTTCTTGCATACTGTACGGCGTCATTAACACTCGCATCAATTTGATCTTGAATTGCACCGTCTCGTGCCCATCCACTTGCCATAAATCCTCCTAATAAAGTTGGATGTTTAAATTTATGCTACCAAATCGAATCTTTATAAGTACTGAATAAAAGAGCTAGGAATGTGATGCCCTTTGAAGGTTTAAGCTACGAAACTATATTTTATATCTTAAGGAAAGATGCTGTAGTTGCTCCTTGTAATCTATTTTTCACAAAAAATTCAACACTCTACAATTAGGCAAAAAAAAGCAGCTAAAAAAGCTGCTTTATAATTTCAATGATTTATTTAAAAATTAAAGACTGTAGTCAACAACCTTCATACCTAATTTTTCGAGCTCTGGACGAAGTGTTTTAGCATCACCCACTACTAAATAAATCATGTCTTTAGTATTTAAGTGTTTTTTAGCTAAGGCGTTAACTTCTTCTTTGCTAATATTGCTAACAATCTCATTTCTTTCTTTTACAAAGCTAGGTTTTAAATCGAACTCTAATATTTGTGCTAAAAAGCCAAGTTTTGCATTAGGCGTTTCGTATTTAAGCGCATCTTTTTGATTGATAGCCTTACGCATAAACATAAGCTCTTCGTCAGTGACACCGTTTTGAGCATAGTTATTAAGCTCATTAGTAAACTCTGTAATAGACGCTGCAGTAGAGTCGGCTCTCACCGCTGCAGAAGCGGTAAAGCCACCTGATGTTTTATCACCCCAGAAACGAGAGCGAGCACCGTAAGTGTAGCCTTTATCTTCTCGTAAATTTAGATTGATACGGCTGTTAAACGTGCCACCAAGTGCAAAGTTCATCAAGTTAGCTTTAAAAAACTCACCTGTAATATCTTCAACCATATCGCGTTTACCTATACGAATTTCTGATTGAGGAGCGTCTGGTTTATCGACCAAATAAATTACATTAGTTTCTACTTTAGGTTCACTGAAATCAACCGCTACTAAGCTCGATTTACCTTTCCAATTTGTAAGTGTAGCTTTAACTTTTGGTTCAATTGTTGACTCTTTTAAATCAGAAACAATAATGACTTGAGCGCCCTGCGGTTTAAAGTTTGCGCTATAAAAAGCTTTAACGTCAGCAAGTGTAATAGCCTCTATACTATTAAGCGTTCCAGTACTTGGAAGTGCAGCTATATTGTTGCCATATAGTAATTTACTATATGTATTAGATGCTAAATACCCAGCATCCTTCATTGAATGTTGAATATTTTGAATGATTTGCTTTTTATTACGCTCAAAGTCATCTGCATTAAATGCTGGTTTAAATAACTTTTCTTCGACAAGCTTTAGCGTTGCATCTACATTCTTGGTTAAGCTAGAAACATACACATTTGTATGTGTTTTATCTGAGTAGATACTTACCTGGCTACCTAGTTTTTCAAGCGCGTTACTCATCTGCTCTGTAGTGTAGTTTTGCGTTGACTCGCTCATTAACGATGCAGTTATTGATGATAAACCCACTTTACTAGCTTGCTCACTGTACAGGCCACCCGGAACTTTAATGAAAATAGCGGTAGTTGGCGTTTCTGTACTTTGAGTACCTAATATTTTAATACCGTTTTCGGTCTTAGTTTGCCAAAGAGTAGGAACATCAACAGCAGGATTTGCGCCGGCCTCTGGATGAGCACTTCGATCAAATGTATCAACAGCTCTTCGTGCCACTAAATCATCAGCTGAAGTTGTAGATGGACCTCCAAAATCATGCGATTTAGGCGTAAAGTTGTCTGGAGCAGCTATAAGTTGAGTTTGCCCTTCTGGTACAACACTCATAATAACGGCAGATTTACCTTTGATATATTGATTAAAAACACGCATAACATCAGCTTTTGTAACTTTGTTATAACGTGCAATCTCATCTTTAGCTGAATTTGGGTTACCTGTAAACGTTTCTGACGCGGCTAGTTGAGAGACTTTTCCTGATACGCTTTGCAGACCAAAAATTGCACCAGATTCTATTTTAGCTTTTACTTTATCTAAATCATCTTGTGTAACGCCACGCTCTTCAAATTCAACAAATGAATCACGAATGATTTTTTCCATATCAGCTAACGTTTTCCCTGCTGTAGGATTTGGTAAAGCATAAAGACTAATTGAACACGCTAACTCTTGGCATGGATGATTTGCACTTGCTTGAACAGCAAGTTGAGTTTTAACTAAGTTTTTGTATAGTAGTGAATTATTACCACCACCCAATATTTCAGCAAGTATATCAAGAGGTGCTTCATCTTCAGAGCGAGCGTAAGTAGTTGGGAAACTCATACTTAATAAAGGTAAATGTACCTTATCTTCCATTGAAATATGTCTATCAGCATTGAGTGTTACAGCTGTTTTTTCTGCTGTAGGGATTTCAGGGCCTTTTGGAATTGGTGCAAAGTATTTAGTAACTAATGGCAGTATTTCATTAGCGTTGATATCGCCACCAATAGTAAGCGTTGCATTATTAGGACCATACCACTTTAAAAAGAATGCTTTTAAATCATTTACATTTACGCGATTAAGATCGTCCATAAAACCAATTACTGGCCATGAATATGGATGACCATCTGGATACATCGCTTGAGCAACACGTTCACCTAAACGACCATAAGGGCGATTATCAACACGTTGGCCGCGCTCATTTTTTACTGTTTCGCGTTGTACTTCAAATTTTTCTTGGGTTACAGCATCGAGTAAAAAGCCCATTCGATCAGCTTCTAGCCACAACATTTTTTCTAATTGATTTACAGGTACTGTTTCAAAATAATTTGTTCTATCTGAGTTAGTTGTACCATTTAAAGTACCGCCTGCTTCAGATATTATTTTAAAATGTTCCTCATCAGCAACATTCTCTGAACCTTGAAACATCATATGCTCAAAAAAGTGAGCAAAGCCTGACTTACCCAACTCTTCGCGAGCAGAACCAACGTGGTATGTTACATCAACGTGTACTAAGGGATCTGAATGATCCTCATGCACAATTACAGTTAAACCGTTATCTAGTTTATATTTTTTATACGGTATGTTGATTTCACCTGCATTAGATTTCACTGACTCAATAAGTGTAACGCCAGGAATTGATGTTTCTGTAACAATATTTTTATCAACAGCTTGAGTTGAGCTATTACATGCAGCCAACCCTGATGCAAGTAAAACAGCAAGTGCAATTTTTGTGAGTTTCATTTTTTAGTCCATATTTAAATTAACTCAATGAGTTTAAAGACTAATTAAAAGTACAACAAGGAATATGGAGCGATTATGGGTTTGGTTTTGTAACAAAGTGTAAATAGATTGATATAAAAATGAAGTGTGAAATGACGGTGTTAATTTGTGGTTTTATTCTAATAACACTGCACTTCCCTATCTAAGTAGTAAATGACATAGCTAAGAGATTGATACTCTTAATAACATCGTGCATATAGAGTGTTATGTAACACTGCTTTATACAATACTTAAAATAGTAAGTGGCGTCCCCAAGGGGATTCGAACCCCTGTTACCGCCGTGAAAGGGCGGTGTCCTAGGCCTCTAGACGATGGGGACACATAAATGTGTCACTAGGACAACT
>NZ_JADYXM010000013.1:0-112140 GCF_015864305.1 Pseudoalteromonas sp. NZS71_1
TAGGATTATTACTAAAACAACGGGGTACTAACAAATAAAACAAAACTTCTTTCAAACTAGTATTCAAAATGGGTTATTACTAACCCATTAAATTGTGTAGCAATTAGATGCTAACAATGTTCTCGGCTTGTGGACCTTTTTGACCTTGAGTAACAGTAAACTGTACACGTTGGCCTTCAGCTAGAGTTTTAAAACCGTCGCCAGAGATTGCGCTAAAATGTGCGAACACGTCTGCGCCAGATTCTTGCTCGATAAAACCAAAACCTTTTGCTTCGTTAAACCATTTTACTGAACCAGTAGTTGTAGTAGACATCATATGTATCCTAAAAAATTAATATAAGTGTGCCTGAAAAGAGGCGATTGCGCCGGAAAAAATAGTTAACTTGAGGATATCGCGTAGGATTATTACTAAAACAACGGGGTACTAACAAATAAAACAAAACTTCTTTCAAACTAGTATTCAAAATGGGTTATTGCTAACCCATTTTAACGAAAGCAATTAGATGCTAACGATGTTTTCAGCTTGTGGACCTTTTTGACCTTGAGTAACAGTAAACTGTACACGTTGGCCTTCAGCTAGAGTTTTGAAACCGTCGCCAGAGATTGCGCTGAAATGTGCGAAAACGTCAGGACCAGATTCTTGCTCGATAAAACCAAAACCTTTTGCTTCGTTGAAAAATTTAACTGTACCAGTTGTAGTATTAGACATAATAGTATCCTAAGAATTAATAAAAGTGCGCCTTAAATTAGGCAATTTAACAGGAAGAAAACATACATTTAACTGAGGATAACGCGAAGGATTATTACTAAAACAACGTGGTACTTACAAATAAATAGGGTTTTCTGTCAACCCGATGCCAAGCAGGATAACAGTAAATTGAGCTATATACCAAGCCCTATTGTAAATTTATTTTAGAGTAAGTGCTTTATTAGTTTGTTTGTTTTTTAACTAACCAGTCATGATTCAGGTGATCTTTTTTGCGACTGAATTTAAGTTAATTTTAATTTAATCAATGCTTTACGTTTGTATTGGCACGCGGTTCTAGAGTAGGTAAAATGCAAGTTTTAAGTGGTTAAAACATGACCTAATTACCTACTGATTTTTTTGATATATACCTTAAATAACTTGATTCATTAGCTCCAAATTACAAATCCAAGTATTAATAATGCAATCCAAAGTGTTTCAGCCACAATTAAAATAATGGGTTTCATATCTACTTCGGTAAGCTTTCCTAAATTAGTTTTCATACCGTTTGTACACAATATTCTTACTCTAAGCTTAATAAATAGAACCCTACTGGAAGGAGGGTACTTAATTATTTCAATAGGCATTTATCTCGAAGACGCGTTATGTAATATGTGAATCATGCTGCGTTTACAGCAAAGCGGCAGATTAGTGAATGGAAAGCCAGCAGAAAGCCATCAAGGTAAGGCTTGCTGTCTTTAAAAAATATTTAATGGTTACGCGCTAAGATTGCTAATTAGTAGTTTAAGTCCGTTTAACTAGTCGAGCTCAATTTGGTAATGATAGTGATCGCTACGGCATTTACTTAGGCGGTATTCAATACGTTTACCTTCGATTGATTCGGTAATACGCGATACTAACAGCAATGGATCGCCTGCATTTATAGCAAGCATTTTTGCATCATCTATTGTAGCAAGTACGGCTTTAATACTGTCCTGGGTTTTGTGCACCGTTTGGTTAAATTTACTCTGATAGTAATGATATAAAGTGTGCGGTATATCACTACTTTTATGTATATCAGGAAAGTAGCTTTGCGGTAGGTATATAGTTTCGCTCATGCAAAACTCGTTATCGAGAATACGCCTGCGAACTAGCTTAGTAACTTTGTCTTTTTTATTTAGCTGCAAAGCCTTTATAGCTTCAGCAGGCGCTACACAAAGCTCAACCGATAGCAGTTCCGCCTTTGGTGAGTTGTCACTTTCACCGTCGGCTTGTAACGGAAAAAACCTGAATAAGGCATCTTGCGAGGTATGCTCTGATACAAATGTACCAACGCCTTGGCGACGAGTTACTATTTTATTGTCGGTTAATAAATTAAGCGCTTTACGAACAGTACCTTGGCTTACGTTAAATTCTTCAGCAAGGCGAAATTCGCTAGGTAAAGCCTCGCCGGGCAACCAATGCCGTTTAACAATGAGTTGCTTTATACTATCAGCGACTTGTAAGTAGAGTGGTTGAAAATCCAAGCTTGGGCTACTTAATTTGTGATCAAACATAGAGTTACTCATTGTTATTTACCATTAAATTTAGTCCACTTGTAGTTATATCATAGGTGAAGCCTTTTACGCATATTTGCGTTTCTTGATTAAGCGTATGCTACCGCAGTAATTTTCTATTGAGGCAAACTGCATATTATGTTTAAAAATCGTCCTTATTCATTTTAATCTCAGGTGGAGTAAGCACATTACTTGATGGATTTTTTTTCAATGGGTTTGCCACTCGTTTTTCAGTGTTATAAATACAATTACTCGATTAAATTTACCCGTAGTACCGGTGATATCACTTACACTAAAGCTGAAATTGACGAATTTAACTCTCCGGCAAAGGTAGTAGTGGTTTCATGTACAGGCGCTCTGGGTTAGATATAGCATTTTCGCCAGATTTTAAATAACTCCCTCAATAATTTCCCTTAAAAGCGCAACGTTTAACACGTTGCGCTTTTTTTGTGACTTATTTTTGTAATAGTTTAGTCATCTTACTTTCATCAAAATTACCTTTATCAGTCACATCTGTTTTCTATAGTGCAGCGGTTGATCTTTTTTGTGTTTACACATTTCAAAAAATAACCACTAAACAATGGGAATTACGGATGAAAATTAAAAAAGTCGCTGCGGCAATCGCGCTAACATTTGCGTTTAGCGCAGTTAGCCATGCTGATGTACTACCGCAAAGCCAAAAAGACAGCAGCTGGTATAGCGCTGCGCAAACTAAACTAACAACAAAAACAGCACAAGCGCAGGCTACACAAGCCACTAAAGCTAAAAACGTCATTTTATTTGTGGGCGATGGTATGGGTATATCTACTCTTACTGCCGCGCGCATTTTGCAAGGGCAGCGTAATAACCAATCTGGCGAAGAAGGTTATTTAAGCTTTGAAGAGTTCCCATACTCTGCACAAGTTAAAACGTATAACGTAGATGCTCAAACGCCCGATTCAGCAGGCACGATGACGGCTATTATTTCGGGTGTAAAAACCGATGTGGGCGTTATTGGTGTAGATGAAGATATTGAACGCGGCGTGTGTTCAACAGTAGCAGGTAATGAGCTAATTACCGCGACCGAATTAGCTGAAATTAAAGGGCTATCTACCGGTATTATTTCTACAGCACGTATTACTCATGCAACTCCTGCTGCAACGTATGCTAAATCGGCTGACCGTAACTGGGAAGACGTATCAGATATGCCAGAAGATGCCGTAACGGGTGGCTGTGAAGACATTGCATCGCAACTGGTTAACTTTGAAAAAAACCTAGAAGCACGATTTGTAGGGACCGACGTAGACGGTCTTGATTTTGTAATGGGTGGCGGTCGTCGTCACTTTTTACCAAAAGATGAAACAGCTAACTCAACAGACGCAGTAAGCGCTATAGAAGGCGACCGTACTGACGAGCGCAACCTAGTAACTGAGTGGCAAACACAATACCCAGATGCTACGTACGTAATGGATCAAACAGGCTTTGATTCAATTGCAGATGACGCAACTAAAGTATTTGGTTTATTTAACGAATCCCACATGCAGTACGAAGCTGACCGCGCAAACGATGTAGCGGGCGAGCCTTCGCTTACCGATATGACTACTAAAGCAATTGAAGTGCTTGGTAAAAACGATAACGGATTTTTCTTAACGGTTGAGTCGGGTCGAATTGACCACGCGCATCATGCGGGTAATGCATACAACGCGCTTAACGACACCATTGAGTTTGCTAAAGCCGTGCAAGCAGCGGTAGATAACACCAATCCAGAAGAAACCCTTATTTTAGTAACCGCCGATCACAGCCATGTATTTACTATTGCAGGCTACCCTAAGCGTGGCAATCCAATTTTGGGTCAAGTAGTTGCAGTAGGCGAAACTACACCAAGCCTAGCTGCCGACGATATGCCTTACACCACCGTAGGTTACGCAAATGGTTTAGGTTTTAGAAACTTGGGCAGTGAGACTGATGCGGATGCAAGTTACACAAGTGCTGCTGTTGCAGGGCGTGTTGAGCTAAATGGCGTTGATACAACGACCCCAGGTTTTCACCAAGAAGCAACTGTACCAATGGGCTCAGAAACACACGCGGGTGAAGATATTTCACTGCATGCAAAAGGCCCAGGTGCTCAGCTAGCACAAGGCGTAATTGAACAAAACGTAGTGTTTCATCTAATTAATCAAGCTCTTGAACTAACTCAGCAATAATGGCGGCTAACATGAACAAATTAACAGTACTTTCTTTAGCAGTAATGGTCGCGCTAGCAGGTTGCTCGAGTGACGATAACAAAAATGAAAATAATATTATCGCAGTAGATAACGCTATTGCAGTGGGCTCTGAGCAGTGCATTAATGGCGGTGTAGAGACTCAAGTCGGCGCAGATACCAATAATAACGACGTGCTAGACAGCGACGAAGTTAACTCAACTAATTTAGTGTGTAATGCACCTGCAACGTCGCTCACAAACGAGCAGTTAGCCTCGCTTACTAGTAATGCATGGTTTAGTGAAGCACAAACAAAATTAGGTGCTGCACAAACAGCCAGTAGCAACATTGTTACTGAATCAGGCAAAGCTAAAAACGTTATTTTATTTGTGGGCGATGGTATGGGTATTTCTACCATAACCGCAGCACGTATTTTAGCGGGTCAGTTAGAAGGCGAAATGGGTGAAGAGCACCAGTTAAGCTTTGAAACTATGCCTTTTTCGGGCTTTGTAAAAACATACAACGTAGATGCGCAAACGCCAGATTCGGCAGGCACTATGACCGCAATGGCATCGGGTGTTAAAACCGACGCGGGCGTTTTAGGTATAGATGAAGCGGTTGAACGCGGTAATTGTGCATCAGGCAAAGGGCACGAACTTGTTACCTCGTTAGAGCTTGCTGAAATTGCAGGCAAAGCAACAGGGATTATTTCTACAGCGCGTATTACTCACGCAACACCAGCTGCAACGTATGCTAAATCGGCAGAGCGTAACTGGGAAGATATCTCCGATATGCCAGAAAGTGCCGCAACGTGTGAAGACATTGCATCGCAACTGGTTAACTTTGAAGCCAACCTAGAAGCACGCTTTAGTGGTGTTGATGTAGACGGTATTGACGTAGTAATGGGCGGCGGTCGTCGTCACTTTTTACCAAAAGATGCCGCGTTTAACTCAGCCGATGCAGTAAGTGCTGTTGAAGGGGATCGAACAGATAACCGCGACTTAACCGCAGAGTGGAAAACGCAATATCCAAATGGCACGTACGTAATGGATCAAACCGGTTTTGATGCAATAAGTGACGACGCCACTAAAGTGTTTGGCTTATTTAACGAATCCCACATGCAGTACGAAGCTGACCGCGCAAACGATGTAGCAGGCGAGCCTTCGCTTTCACAAATGACCGAAAAAGCAATAAACGTACTTGATAACAACGAGCAAGGTTTTTTCTTAACGGTTGAGTCGGGTCGAATTGACCACGCGCATCATGCGGGTAACGCTTATAACGCGTTAAACGACACTATTGAGCTTGCCAAAGCCGTTAAAGTGGCAATGGAAAACACCAACCCAGAAGAAACACTCATTGTTGTAACTGCCGATCACAGCCATGTATTTACCATTGCCGGTTACCCTAAACGCGGTAACCCAATTTTAGGTAAAGTGGTTGCAGTGGGCGCTACTGAGCCAAGTTTAGCTGCCGACGATATGCCTTATACAACGGTTGGCTACACCAATGGTGGTGGCTTTAGAAACCTAGGCAGCGAGACTGATGCCGATGCAGGTTACGCGTTTGCACCGGTTACAGGGCGTGTTGATTTAACAGATGTTGATACAACAACACCTGGTTTTCATCAAGAAGCACTGGTACCAATGGGCTCTGAAACACATGCCGGTGAAGACGTAGGCGTTTATGCAATGGGACCAGGTGCACACTTGGTAACAGGCACAAACGAGCAAAGCTTTTTGTTCCATGTAATGGACTTTGCCGCTGACTTTGTAAAAACAGCAGACGAAAAACTAGCGCAATAAATACCGGCTAGTTATAAATTTAGTTAAATACAGCTAAATAAAAAACCCCGCATACTGTGCGGGGTTTTTGTCATTAAACTGACATTTATAATCGTTATGTTATTGCCATAAACTTGAAATATAAATAAGAGATAGCTAAATGAAAAAAGCGTTATTAATAATTGCCACGCTTGTAAGTGCAAGTAGCTTTGCCTCGCAATGTGATATTGATGCCAAGCATTTAAAAGCGGATTATAAAATTACCAACAGCCATAAAGCGCAGCAAAGTAGCGAGTCACTTACCCTTTGGCGAAACAACCAGCAAGTAGCACATAAAAGTGAAGTAATAACCGAGCTTTGGCAGCACTTAGCCAATAATCAAATACGACCAATACGTTACTTTAACGCCCAGCAACGCGGTATTGAATACCAACCATCTGAGGTACGCGGCGTACAAAATTGGAGTGCTAAAAACCAGCTGGTGGATACACATTTAATCGAAAAAATGACCCTAGTTAACACCCAAGGCAGCGGCTGTGATGAAGTAAAAAACTATACACTGAGCGAAAATGGCAACGACTTTAACCTCGCCTTTTTTACGCATTCAAAATTAGTTAAAACATTTAGTATTAGTAATAAAAAAAGCCAAACAACTACATTGCTAAGCCTTAATAATGTAAACACTGATAAGCCATTAATTACCGCTCAATTTGCACAGTGGGATCGCTTTCAAACCACCGATTACGCCGACATTGGCGATAACGAAGGCGACCCATTTTTAGCTAAAATGATAAACCTTGGTTTTATAGAGCACAGCGCAACGGGGTTTTATAACCAGCAAGGCGAGGCTATTCAAGGCGGACATCACCACTAGGTTTTTAAATGTTGTAGTTCATAGTTTGTTTGCTTTTTTGAGGTTGAGTTTACACTTCAGCAGATAGACTTTATGGGCTACAAGCAAACATTCAAAAAGTGAGTTAATTTAAATCACAGTCACTAAAATAACCCGCCCTATTTATAGTTGGTAATAATTTACACTATTTGATATTAATAGCAGTTCACACAATAGGGACGTTTTTCGTGAAAATACGGAAATTCCCCCAAGCAAAGCTGTTATATGCAATTCGAGGTTACATGCACGAAATCGTTTCAAATTTAATTTCCAAGAAGTGCGAAGGACTATGGTGGGACTTTAAGCAAAAATTTCATGACGATCGTTATGATTTATTGCATGATATTATTTGTCTATCCAATGTTATTCATGATGGTGAGCGTTATATAATTTTTGGAATATCAGATGAGCTTGACGTGGTTGGGTTGAAGTCAGAGGAAACCTATACACAAGCAGATATATTAGACTTACTACGGAAACAGCCATTCGCTGAAAATAAAGCACCGAACATTAATTTAAAATTCATTAAATACCAAAACAAAGACATCGCAATCCTTACTATTGAAAACGAGCGTGTAAAACCATATTTTCTGACCAAAGAAATCAAATTACGAGGTAGGTTTCTTAGAGCTGGAACAGTATATTCTCGCGTTAAAGATACAAATACACCAAAAGACTCTTGTGCAAATCCACGTGATATCGAAGCAATGTGGAGAGAAAGGTTTGGCTTGGATTTATCTGCGTCGAAGCGTTTTAGTTTCATTTTAGAGGATACAGAAAACTGGAATTATAATGGTATTAATGGAGCGTTTTACACATTGGACCCAGATTTCACTATTGAGATAGGTGATACTGAATGTGAAGGTGGACAATATTGGTGGCAAAACTGCTTTTTTGAAAAGCCCATAAAGTATAACTACATGCTAAAATTTAAAAATACAATAATGCATGAAGTTCCAGTAGTTCATTTTCAAAATGAGAATTTATGTATCCCATTCCCAGATATTGAATTTGTTACTCATCCAGAAAAGCTCGATGGACTTAATGCAAGTTTTTATTGCGACCTATTTTATTTTCAAAAAGGTACTCTTCAATATTCACTGCTTTTGCACTTAAGGAAAATTGAGACTGACACTCCATCTTTTAGTACGCCAATAACAAGTCAAATAAAGCCGCCAATCATTGAATTGCCATTTTATATAGTTAATGGCGAGCAGGAATTAAAAGACTTAGAAATAAGTTTTCTTAATATATATAAAGAATTTGTCCAAAAACAAGACGAAATAGTTAAGGGTAGCGTGTATCAGGAGGGAGTAGATGACCGTTGGCAACTAGAAAGAGTTTTTGCTGAATGGGCGTTTGAAATGTTATCCAAAAGCAGATTATAAATCATTTAAATTCAACCTGGATAGTAATTTATATTTTGCGTTGCTATAAATTTTAACCCACTATTTTTTGCATAGTACGATGTTCAGTTTCTCTATGCTTGTTGTTCTATTATAGTGGCTCGGAGATATTGGTTTCTTCCCAGTAGGCAAAGTTAGTAAGGTTACCTGACAAATTATTTTAAGGAACACAGATGTTAGCTCTGTGTTCCTTTTTAGCTTCAACCTATTGAAGCCTTACTACGACCTGATGCTACTCCAAATGAGCATCATCAGGCTTTTTAGGTTTACTTGCTACTTCTGTTAAGCCGTCTTCGCAATCGCCGCTGTCGCAGGTATTTAAATCGCTTTGTGCTTGTTTATCTTGTTGCAGAACTTGTTTTAAATCTTCCATACGTTGGCGAACTGCTACGCCGTAGCTGGCGTCGTCTCCCCATAATGCAGCAAGTTGCAGTACTGCAGCGCGATCGTGGTCTCTAAACAGCTTACCTGCGCGCTCTGCATCTTGCTTAGTGTTACCTAATAGCTCGAGTGCCTCTACTGCAAGGTTAATGGCTGAGTCGACTGTTTCGCGGTTAAACGCATCTACTTTTAAATTAAGTAACTGATACGCATGGCGGCGATCGATTGCGCGAGCAACTATTTTAAGCTGCGGGTAGTTTTTATGCGCGAGCTTAATTATCTCAATGGTTTTATCGGGGTTATCAATTGCAATTACCAGCATTTGCGCGGTGTGCGCACCTGCGGCTTCAAGGAGTTCTTGGCGTGCGGCATCGCCATAAAATACGGTGTTGCCAAAACGGCGTAGTAATTCTATTTGGCTCGGGCTGTGATCAAGTACGGTAATTTCGTAGCCTTGCGCGTGCAGTAAACGTCCCATAATTTGACCAAAACGCCCGTAGCCCGCAATAATTACGTGCTTAGCGGTGCTAATTTGCTCTGGCTTATCAAACTCAGGCAGAGCACTGCTGCTGCGTTTTTGTATTTGCTCATAAACCATAAGTAGTAACGGCGCTATTAGCATTGATACCGCCACAACTAAGGTAACAAGGCTGGTTTGCTCGGGCGTTAAAATACTTAAGGTGGTGGTTACGCTTAACAGTACAAAGGCAAACTCACCCCCTTGGGCAAGGGCTAAGGCAAATAATAACTGCTGTTTACTGTTAATTTTAAAGGTAACGGCAAGGGCAAATAAAATGCAGGCTTTAACTACAATAAGTAAAACCACTAAGCCTATAACAGTACTAAACTCGTTAAATAGCAGTTCAAAGTTAATTGATGCGCCAACAGTTATAAAAAACAATCCTAAAAGTAAGCCTTTAAAGGGTTCTATATCGGCTTCTAATTCGTGTCTAAACTCACTCTCGGCAAGTACCACACCCGCTAAAAAAGTACCCAAAGCAGGCGATAAACCAATGCTTTGCATAACCAGCGCAATAGCGACCACTAAAAACAGTGCAAAAATAGTAAATATTTCACGCATGTGTGTTTGGGCAATGTATCTAAATAACGGCGCCGATACATATTTACCGCCGGCAATAATAGCGGCAATAACCGCAACCGATACACATACTTGTTGCCATACAGGCCAGCTTGCAATAATCGAGTCGCTGATTTCTTTTGTGCTAGTTTGCGGGGCAAATGCAAGCAGTGGCAATAGGGCTAAAATAGGGATAATTGCGATGTCTTGAAACAGCAATACCGAAAATGCGTTTTGTCCGGCTTCTTGCTTTAGCCAGCCTTTTTCTTCAAGGCTTTGCAGTACAATAGCGGTAGAGGAGAGCGCCAGCATTAAACCAATGGCGAGTGCGGTTTGCCAATGCATGGCAAAAAACCAATAACAAAATGCAAAAATAGCCGCTGCCGATAGCACAACCTGTAAGCCACCAAGCCCTAAAATAGAGTGGCGTAATGTCCATAAACGCGAAGGTTGTAGCTCAAGGCCCACTAAAAACAGCATCATTACTACGCCAAATTCAGCGAAGTGCATTACATCGGTTTGATCGCCCACAACACCCAGCGCATAAGGGCCAATGAGTATTCCGGCAATTAAATAACCTAACACAGAGCCAAGTCCGACTCGTTTTGCAATAGGGACAGCTACAATGGCTGCTGCTAAGTAAATTAAAGCAATTTCTAACACGCGTTTATCCTAAGTCATTCTATTTATGCTCAAGGTATTTGAGCATAAATAGAATGACTTAGGTTCTTATAAAATACAATAATTCATGTGGCTGAAAATACGTTATTTTTAGCTCATACTGTTAGTCAGCTACTTTTACTGAACCGCTAATATTATCGATACTTACTTCGCCCGAGCCCGACTCAGTAATAGTCAGCCCTTTTGCATGGTTAACGCGAATATCACCCGAACCGTCTTCAATTGTTACGCTTGAACCAATATGCTCAATGACCATGTCGCCAGAGTTATCATCCACATTAACAGCACCGCTAATATGGCTTATCACTAAATCACCCGATCCATCTTCAACGTTTAGCGAACCACTTATGTTGCTCACGTGCATTTCGCCAGAACCATCGTCAATAGTTGCATTGCTGCTTACGTTGTTAATGTGAATACTGCCAGAGCCGTCGGTTAATTCTAAATTACCTGCGATGTTTTCAAGGTTTACTTCACCTGAGCCATCGTCAACAGTTAGGTTTTTAGCACCGCTTATAGTTAAATCTCCTGAGCTGTCTTTTACATCAATATTGCTTTGCATAGCATTTATTAAAATGTCGCCAGAGCCATCATCAATATCTAAATTTAGATTACTTGGCACAGTAACCACTAAATCAATATGTGGAGACTGACCATTGTAAAAGCTAATACCATTACGGCTTTTATTTTGGGCAACAAGTTTTGCCTGTTTACCGTTTTGCTCGAGCGTTAGCTCGTATTCGTCTTCAATATCGGCTGTGTAAATGGTGGCGTTAACACTAATGCTGGTGGCTGTTTTTGAGCCTTTTATTTCAAGGCTACCTGCACCGCTTAACAAATTTAAATACTCAAGATTTTTGCTCGGTAATGACAGTTGCTTGGTTTGTTTTACAGAGGCCACGCTTGGCGATATATGAAATACACAGCCACTTAATAATAAAATGCCGCCAATAAGCGAAAGTGGTTTTGTAATGTTAGATACAGTTGATGAGCTCATGTTTAGTCCTTTGGTATTTATTGTTTGTATTTATATAAACAATATAGAGCAAAAATGAGACCAATTATAAGTTGTTATTTTTATTAATGTAGGGTGTGTTTATGAAAAGCAGATTTACTAATAAGTGGCTAAATACACTAAGAAGTAATTAAAAAAAGATGCGCATGGCATCAATGAGAGTAGGCTTGAGTTGCTTGTGCAAGTGAACCAGCAAGCTGTTACAATTGATTTTTTAACCAGAAAAGGCAGGTGTTGAATTTGATAAATCCATTATAAGTAAACTCTGTCAGCTGCTTACCCTGAGTATGGAATTTTGAATGCCCTCCAATTCAAATTGCAACATTAGTAGTATTTCTTTAATCCTGTTTGCATTAGCTGGAGGGTTTTATGCACTAATTAGGCGTAACTAGTAAAACCAATGCTGCTTTATTGCTGCTCGCTATGGTTAATAGCAACTATATAATTCTGCCCAGCCTTTTAGCTTCTATATTTGCGTGTGCTCTAAACAAAAACACATCTAAAAATAATTCTTCTGACACGCTGCAATGCTAAAGTTGTATGCTATATTTAATATGTAGCAATAAAGTGCTTCAGGTGATCATTTTCTTCTACAATATTTTTTTTGCTAAAAAGTAATGGATTATTTTTATGGCTAAAGCCAAGAAAACCTCTGCTCGTTTCATAAAATCCATTCTGTAGCGTAATTTTTAATATTTGATAAATTCAACTATACATCTGCTGAAGCACTCTTTGCGCTTTTTAGTGGTATAGCAACAATTTTTTCAGATTAGTTTGTTCTTAAGTTATTAATAAATAAGGTTTTTAAAATGATACAACAACTTAAAGGTAAGCTCACCGACATAACTGAAAGTCATAGGCAAGTAACGGATAAAACTACTTTAAATGTCTATGATTACTTGGAAATTGACGGTGTTAAATATGGCAACATGCAAGTGCCCGACGTTATAAATAGGCATCTTGTGCATGGAATTGGTGAAGAGTTTACGTTTGATTACATAGAATTAAAAGAGCGCTCAACATTAAAAAGAACCATCTTAGGTATCACCACTGAAGCGGGAAAATTTGACCATATTTCTGACGTAGAGATCAAACCTGCGTTAACGGCCATGAAGGTAGTGTTTACTATGCAGCTAATATCTTTTTCATTACTTTGGATAATCGTTGGAGGGGTAGGTTCACTTATTACGTACTTTATGACTAAAAGCGAGGATGCCGGTTACCTTCTTTTTATCGGTGGGTTTATAGGCATAACTACTCTGGCAATCAGATCTAACAATAAGAGATTAGCTCCGTTGCACAAGGTGCTTGAGTATGTCAAAGAGCGAAAACAAATAATTTAGCTTCAGAAACGCACAAAAATACAGCCCTGAAAAGGGCTTTTAAATCTCTTCTTCTTGCCTTTATAAAGTCTCTTGTTCGATGTTAATATAAGCTCACTTTCGTATAAGTCATAGTGAAACAGTGCCTAACGCAATGTAAGGTTATGAATTTAAATTATTTTCAATTTATTGTTAAATGTAATTGCTGGGTTTGCCCTTGTGCACCATTGAAATTTAATAGTGCAAAAAAACACCTTGCGGCATGGTTTTTAACCCTTTCTAGGTTTATAGCCTGAATATCGGTATGTGAGATAATTTAAAAATAGATAGTTCAGATGGAGTAGAGCATGCTAGTTTTTTTAATATCTTCAATTTATTTAATAGGCCACTTTTGTTGTGATTCAATAAAGCCGCTCACCTTAAGTGAACGGCATTAATGCGCATGGCATCCTTTTTAAGTGTTTGCTTTTAGGTTAATTATTAAAAGCTGTAAGTAATGTTACCGTATAAAAAGCGTCCGTCTAATCCGTAAGGCGCATACGGTGTGTACGGGAATATTTGGCCAAAGTCAGAGTAACCAATGTTATCCACGGTGGCTTGTGGGTACTGATCGAACAAGTTGTTTGCACCAACGGCAAATTTCCAATATTCGTCTGGACGGTATGCCACTTCTAGGTCGGTGATCCATTTAGGGTCTAGGTATTCATCGCGATCAGCTGTAGTTGATATATCAGCGACTTCACCATAACGTGTGGCACGAAGCGTTGTTTGCCATTCGTTAAAGTTCCACACTGCTGATAGGTTCCATTTGCTATCTGGCGTGCCTTCTTCAAAGCGACCTACTTCACGACGTGCAAACACTACGTAGTCGTCACCTAGTGAGTTAAGCTGCGCTGGGTTGTCGTTTACGTGTGTTACTTCGGTATCGTTAAAGTTAGCTGCTACGTTTAGGCGTAAATCACCTAAGTTGTCTAAATCTAGGTTATAAGTGGCAACTATATCTACACCTTGCGTGCGTGAGTCGATAGCGTTGGTAAAGTAACGTACGCTTTCGGTATTTAGCTCACCGGCATTTTGTAGTATTTCAACAACTGCATCGCCTTCTAAGTTTTCAGACAATACAATACGGTCATCAATATCAATACGGTACGCATCAACAGTTAAGCTAAAGCTGCCTTGAGTGTAAATAAAGCCCGCAGTAACGTTTACTGACTCTTCAGCATCT
Source organism: Pseudoalteromonas sp. NZS71_1 (assembly GCF_015864305.1). Lineage (NCBI taxonomy): Bacteria > Pseudomonadati > Pseudomonadota > Gammaproteobacteria > Alteromonadales > Pseudoalteromonadaceae > Pseudoalteromonas > Pseudoalteromonas sp. NZS71_1. Next base: position 14,206 of record NZ_JADYXM010000013.1, read on the forward strand.
AACGGCTGTGCACCTAGCGCTTGCGCTGCTGCAGAATCGGTTGGGAATAGACCAACTTCAAATGGTTGGTTGTTTTCAAGTACGGTTGATATTTGGCGGTACGAGCTTTGCGCTAAAGATGGCGCACGGAAACCTGTGCTAATTGCACCGCGCAGCGATAGGTTTTCAGTAATGCTGTAACGCGAAGCAAGCTTAGAAGTAAATGTGTCACCAAAGTCGCTGTAATCTTCATAACGACCTGCTAAAACTACATTCCATTTTTCTGTTAAGTAAGTATCAAACTCAACAAATAAAGCGATGTTATGACGGCTTTCGTCAGTCGCACTTTCTGGTCCAAAACCAGCAAGTACTTGCGCGCCACCGGCTGCAATTGGGTTACCATCGCTATCAAGTGCGGTGATGTAAGACGCTTCTTCGCCTTCTTCTATTTTGTAGCTTTCGTGGCGGTATTCAGTACCTACGGTAAAAAATACGTCATCAGGTAAGCCTAAATCGAGAGTGGTATTGGCTGTTGCGTTTACTAAAAACTGATCGTAAACCAATGCACCGTTGTCAAATTCGGTTGGGCTGTCGGCACCTAGTGATGTATTAATGCTATTTACAACACCGAAACCAAAGTCGTTGCGGCCGTAGTTGGTACTTACATCCCATGTCCAGTCGTTAGTTTCGCCTTGTAAGCCCAATGCAAATGAGTAGTCTTGTACGTCTGTTTCAATTTGCGGCAAAAAGCCATCTGGGTACACTTCTAAAACGTTACGGCTGTCTTTTGCTCGGCGGTAAAAACCACCTGAATTACCTTCACGCTTTGAGTAGCTACCAAATGAATAAAGGTTTAAGCCGTTATCTAAATCGTAACCCATGTTGTAAAACAACGCGTAATCTTCAAGGTCGGCTTTACCAAAACGGTGATTGTAACGATCGATAGTAAATTCGCGTGGGTCTAGGCTGCCATCATCAAGACGGCTGTATTGTTCGCGTGGGTCAAAGCCTGAGCGTTGCGTTGAGTCGTTATCGCGGTATTCAATTGATACGTTTACAAAGCCGTTATCAGATAACGCAAAACCAGAGTTTGCGCTAACAGTGCGTGTTGCACCGTCGTTTACTTCTCTGTCACCACCGGTATTAAACGCTAAGTCGCCGTTTGCATCTGCATAGGTGCTGTCTAGCTGAGATACACCAGCCATTTGAGTATCGTATTTACCGTACGTTACGCTTACGCTACCGCCTTCTGAGGCATCTTTAAGTACAATGTTAATTACCCCAGCAATTGCATCAGAACCGTACTGTGCGGCTGCGCCGTCACGTAGTACTTCAACACGCTTAATTGCAGAGGTTGGGATCATGTTCAAATCAACAGCTGTAGAGCCTCGGCCAACAACGCCCGCTAAGTTTAATAGCGCACCAGCGTGGCGGCGTTTACCGTTTATAAGTACTAATGTGTGATCGGGTGCTAATCCACGTAAAACAGCTGGTTTTGCATGGTCAGTACCATCACCCATAGTGGCACTTGGGTAGTTAAAGCTAGGTACTTGGTTTGCTAGTATTTGGCTTATTTCTAGCTGACCCGTACTTTGCATATCACCGCTGGTAATAATGTCTACGGGTACCGTACTTTCGGCAATACTGCGTAAGCTTCTGCGAGTACCGGTAACCGAAATTACTTCGATATTCTTTTCTGCTTGATTATCTTGCTCTGCGGCAACGGCCATAGAGTAAGGAGTGCTAAGTGCAGTGGTAACGGCCAAGCTAAGTGCTAGTTTATTTGCAGATAAACGCTTAAAAGTCATTAATTGTTCCCCAAGAGCTGCTAGTCGAAAAGGAGCGCATCATATAGAAGCGACTACCCTAGTGCAAAGATAAAAACTATCTAAGATATTCTAAGTTGTTAACACGTGAAGCCACTATTTACGCGCGATATAGGCGTTTGGATCGTTGTAGTTGCAATCTTGTGTCGAATGGTTGCGAATTCAAGGGAATTTTAGATAAAAGTTAGTAAGACGTAAAAAGGCCAAGCAAATGCTTGGCCTTTCAATTTTTTAAATTTAGTGATTTAAATTATTCAGGGGCAACTTCAAGCGTTGTAAATAATGCATAACGTCCTGCATCTACGCCTTCTTCATTTACGGTAACCTTGTTAGAGGTTTCGATTAGGTATAGGCCTGGTTCTTTCCATGTAATTGTAAACATACCGTCTTTATCGGTCGTTACTTTTACTTCGCCACGATCGTTACGGTAGCGTGTGTCGCCTTTTAAAATACTTACTTCAATGCCTTCACCAGCAGATTTACCATCTTGTAGTAATTGAAAACGTGCTTGCTCACCTACAAATAAATCGTTTGGATGCGTTGGGCCACTAAGCTCTAAGCCTAAACCTAACTGTGCAGGCTTTGAGGTGCCATTTCGGCTTACAAATGTATCTACTGTTGAAACAACCTTCGTTGTAGTTACATCTTTTGCATTGCTAGGTAACTCGGCTTCTGTTTTTTTACCAAATACGCGCTTGCGCTTACCTTCTTCGTTTTTATAGAAGGTCATGTACATTGGCTTTTGGGTCATTGCAATGTGGTAAGTGCCTTGCTCTGTTAAGCTTACCGCAGCTGAGCTTTTACGTTTTAAGTAATAAGCACGGATGGTGTCGCTTACTGGCTCACCATTAGGCGCAAGTGCCATTAATAATGTGTCGTCGTACTCGGCGCCTTTTTCTTTAGGTTTAAAGGCTTTGTCTGGTGCAAAAATTTCGTTTGAAATACTTGCGTCAATCATTACGTAATGCGCTTTATCGCCTGATAAAGATGTATGCGAAGGTAGTAACCAACGTCCGTGTGCACTTGCCGAAGTTGACACTAAAGCAGATAAGCTCAATGCGCCGATTAATGCAGTTTTTAATAAATTAATTTTCATTGTATTTCCTTAAATTCAAATAATTAAGTAGCAGTTACTTAGTGCTTACAGTGACGAAACTTTGTGAAAACTCGTTTTTACCATCAATTGTCAGCTTGCCTGATTTGGTTAAATCGAGCTCAACGCGGGTGTAATCTCTGCCGCCTTCTTCGCGTACAACTTCAATATTTAGTAAGTATTTACCTGGTTTTACTGGGTTACCGTCTAAATCGTTACCTTGCCAATTTATAGTGTAAGTACCCGCGCGTTTTGTTGCGCCGCTAATGCCGTCAAAGTTGGCATCGCTTTTACCGGCTTTACGCCACCATTGGCGTAAGTCTTTAAACCATTCTGCTTTTTGTACCCAAAGTGCAAGCGTTGTAACGTGTTTGCGCTCTGGTGTTTCAAGCCAAACTGCAACGTATGGACGGTGATACGGTTGTACTTCTAAGTCGGGAAGCGTTAATTCAACCTCTAGCTGTGGTGTTTGCGCATGCGCCGTTGTTTGAAAAAACGCAGCTACGAGCAGTAATGCGGCGCTTATAAATAATTTAAATTTAACCATTAAGACACTCCTTTTATTTGTGGAACCCAACATAAATAAATAACCATTGGAGTTGCGACTCCTAGTAAGGTTATCCATATTCCTGCTAAGCGTTTTTTTCTATTTTGAAACAAAATAATCATGCCGGTGATGGCAAATAAAATCATTAGTACGGCAGATATATCAATCACCCAACTCCATACTTCACCACTGTGGCGGCCTTTATGTAAGTCGCCAATAAGGCTTAAAAAGCCTCCTGTTTGGTAATCTAGGTTTAACTCGCCGGTTGTAAAGTCGAGCTCTGCGTAGGCAAATCCTGCAGGCAGTGGGTAGTCGAGCATTACTAGCGCGTCTTCTTTTTCCCACTCAATGCTTTTTACTTTTGTAAGTGCATATTGCTCAGCTAAGTAAGCTTCTATTTCTGGGTAAAGCGTTGGCAGCGTATTTAGCTGTTCATTTGCTTTAGTAACTAGCTCTACTGGAATTGTTGCAGTTACTTGACCGTTATTTTTATCATTTTTAAGCCAATCAACGTGATTAAGCACAATGCCGCTAACGCAAAATAAAATAAGCAAAAAAAACAAAGCTGTAGAAATATAAATATGTAGAGCTCGGCTTGTACTATACAAAGCCCGCTTATTAATAAACGACATAAAAACAGTAAATAAATTAAATTTACAACATGATAATGATTTGCATTAGCTATTACAAATTTACTTACTTATCTTTACATAAAAACTTTAAAACAAAGGTGGTATGCAGGTAAAAAATGAATATTTAATGCTTAGGAGGGCTGGAGGGTCTTAAAATAAGGTAAATCATTACCGATACTTCTATTACTGCAACGAGATAAATAACCCAAATAGGGGCGGCTGAGTACAGTAAAAATATAAATCCAATTAACATGCCAATGGCGGCGTAGCATTTGGCTTTAACAGGCACTACTTTATGAGCTTGCCACTGCTGCAGAGTTACACCGTAACGAGGGTGGTTTAACAGCCATTGTTCAAGCGCGGGTGATGAGCGAGTAAAGCAGGTGAGCGCTAAAATAAAAAATATAGTGGTAGGCATGACCGGTAACACAATGCCAATAATACCCAAGGCTACAAGTATTAAGCCAAGCGCTTTAAACCATAAGTTTTTATAACAAATAAACACTGCTTTTATATTCACTTAGGCTCTTTTTAGGCGTGTTATGGTATCTCTAATTGTAGGCTAAATAGCTATTAATTCGAAGCTTAAAATCAATAAAAAAGGGCAAACTAAGTTTGCCCTTTTAAAAATAAATGCGGTTAACAGTTTAGAAGTAGTAACCAATATTTATGTTGAAGCGACGTTCTGTATCGCCATCACCAATAATTGTTCCGCCAATAAATGGCTGGTTACGTGCTTGAATAAAGTCGAAGTAACTAAAGAAACCACCTGCAGCAACACTCATACCTGTTACGTTCATCCATGTATCTGCGCTGTCGTCAGACTTGTCATAAATAATGCCGTAATCGTTGTAAAATTGAATGTCGGTAACTGGGCCCCAATCAAGCGAGTAATTATAAGCAACGTTAAAGTTAGTCATAGTTGCTTCGCTAGATACGGTATCGTAATAATTATATGCGCCAACAACAAAGCGGTCGTTACTGTCGTCTAGGTCGTAGTCGTATTCACCGTGTTGAAATTGGATATTCCAGTTGTTAATTGTGCTATCAACATGAAGTGCCCATGCACCGTAGTTACCTGCACGGTCGTTACCGTCATGTAAGCCACCACTTAATAGTGATACACCCACATCGGTAGTTACGTTTTTGCTGTGCTCAATTTGATAAGTTGCACGCCCTGCAAAGGTATTGTATTCACCTATGCGAGAGCCTGGAGCATCGTATGTACCTTCCTCTGCTGAACGACTACCAATAATGTCGTAAGAGTAACGATGGTTAATATCTGTTGAACTTTCTACTCCGCCACGTTCGTCATTTTTGAAAAAGCCTAGATCTAGTTTCCAGTTATCTTTAAGTTTACGTTTTACTACTACACCTAAATCATAGTCGTCTTCTAGGCCTACGTAATAGTTAGTACTGAAAAAGTAGCTGTGTGAGTTGTAAGGGCCATTACCAAAAGGCACGGGTGCAATACCTGCTTGTCCTTCCCAGCCATCTGCAAACTCATAACCTAAGTAAGCATATTTAACAACGGTCATATAATCGTAAAAACGTACTTCACCGTTAAGTGAAATATCGTTAATTTCACCAGATACATTTATACGGAAAATATCAAAATCAAAATCGCCACCGCGATCTTGGGTATCTTCATCGTATGTGTTGGTGCTGTAATTAAAGCGTATTGCTCCACCAACTTTAATGCCTTCATCTTTTTTCTCAGGTTCAGCTGCGGCAACTTCAACTACTTTTTGATCAGATTTTTTACTGATGTTTGCAACTTGTTGTTCGTGCTGCTTATTAATTTGCTGTTGTTTTGTTTTTTCATCAGCTAACTTATTTTCAAGCAATTGCATTTGTTGCTTTAGCTGTTTAAGTTGGCTTTGTAGTGTGTCTAGATCATCAGACGCATAAGAAGTGCTTGTAACACCACCTAGGACTAGTGCTAGTGTTAATTTTGAGAGTTTAGTCATAATAGCCGCTCTGCTTGTGATTAAAAAATAAAAAATTCAAGACGTCAGAAAACGCCTTACGTTTAGAGTAAGTACAAAACTATGTGTTTTTTTTATTGTTTATTCTTTAGGAGCTTGAGTAAGTGCACCAACTTCTAGAAGGGGCGATGCATCTAATTTATCTGCATCCATCATCGCGGCTACACGCTGCATTGATGAGAGTAAAAGGCTCTGTTCCCACTCAGCAAGCGCAGAAAACTTTTCAATAAAGTGTTCTTGCAATGGCTGAGGTGCTTTATCAAGTAACTCTTTTCCTTTCTCGGTGAGGTATAAGCTCACTCTGCGTTTATCCATTTGACTGCGTACGCGTGTTACTAAGTTTCTGCTTTCTATTCTGTCGAGAATATTGGTAACCGTTGCTGGGCTTAAATTTACGTTTTGAGCAATACGGCTCGCCGTTATTCCATCGGTTTTTTTAACTTCTTGCATTATAAGCAATTGTGGGCCAGTTAAACCCGAAGTTTTATTTAGCTGCTTAGAATGTAAGTCAATCGCGCGGATCACTTTACGTAAAGAAACCAATAACTCGTCATATTTTTGCATTTGCTTATCTCATCGATGGGGCGGTAGTTTGCCGTAATCGCGAAATGTTACACATCAAATAAATTGAATTCAAACAATATATTGCACATTAGGCCGCTTTTGTTGGTTTTTAATAGTTAGAGCAGTAACTAATGTAAAATTATATTGTTTAAATTATAGTAAATTTTCTTAGCATCTTGTGTGCATTAAGTTGCGCACAGTACGTATGTTGTGAATAATTGGCAAGTCTTATTGTATAGACTTTAGTATTATTCATTTACAGCTGTTAGTACAAAGTAATTGTTTGTGAGTTTACTGTATATGTATTAATCGGCAATGAACAAATTCAGCAATCAATATTTAATATCAATAGCGTATACTTTAAGCATGCATTATTGTTTCTGCACAAATATTAAAAATCTTTAGTATCAGTATTATAGGGGAAGGTATGAAATTATCGCCATCAGTTAGCATTGAGCAAAGCGAATCCGGTCTTGAGTTTATTAAAATAGCTAGCTCAAAGTGCGACGCAAAAATATTTTTGCAAGGTGGGCAAATTACCGAGTTTATCCCTAAAAATAACAAGCCACTTATTTGGGTTTCACAAGACGAAACCTATCAAGAAGGAGCAAGTATTCGAGGTGGTATTCCTATTTGTTGGCCGTGGTTTGGTACACACGCTAATGATGGCTGGCCTGCCCATGGTTTTGCGCGCACAAGCGTTTGGCAAGCTGATGAAGTACACGAATCTGATGAGCAAATTACAGTTAGTTTAAAGCTACCCATGAAGCTTGTTAATACGACGTATTGGCCACATCAGTCAGCATTAAAAGTTGAGTTTGTGTTAAGCGACAAATTACAGGTTCGCTTAACGACCGCTAACTTAGGGAGTGCGCCATTTAGCTTTACTCAAGCGCTACATACCTATTTTCCTACATCAGACATTACAAATACCCATGTAGATGGTTTGCAAGGCGCGCAATATATTGAGTTTAGTGAAGGGCCATTTGTACAAAATGATGTTGTAAGCTTTAATCGCGAAACCGATATGGTTTATACACAAGCAAGTACAGTGCAAACCATTAATACGCCAGAAGGTGTTATTAATGTGAGCCGCGAAAACTCAAGTTCGTGTGTACTGTGGAACCCATGGATAGAAAAATCAAAACGCTTATCTAACTTTGCTGATGATGAATATAAAACAATGCTCTGCTTAGAGGCTGCTAATGTACTGACAGATAAAGTAACGCTTGAGCCAAAACAAAGCCACACCTTAATAACCACCATTAGTTGGTAAGCTAGTCATAATTAAAAGCAGGAATAGGGACAAATAGTGTTTAACAATCAACAAATAATGGATTTACCAAAGCATAGTGATATTAGCTTTAAGCCATTGGCTGATAAAGCCTTATTACATACACAGCTTAGCTCGCTTCTGTTTTATATACCGCTAATTGGAGCGCTTATTGCTGTTTGTTATTTTAATGAAGCCTTTGCTAATAATGCACAAACGTATTTGCTAATTGGTATGCCAATTTTGGTGGCCGTATCTATGGCGTACAACATAATAAGTGTGAGGTTGCGAGGTTTTGCAGTGCGAAATCATGACATTGCTTTTAAAAAAGGCGTTATTTGGCAACAAGTGACGGTATTACCTTTAGCGCGTGTACAGCATATGGAAATACATCAAGGGCCAATAGAGCGAAAGCTTAGCCTTGCGAGTATTAAATTATTTAGCGCTGGCGGTGTAAGTGCCGATTTACAAATTAGTGGGCTAACCCATGATGATTGTAAAAATATGCGCCAATTTGTACAAAACTATCGCCAAGACGACGCAACTACTCAGGCAACTTTAGTCGATGAGTAATGCAACTATCGAAGATAAAGCGAGCCCTATTTACTGGCAAAAAGTATCGCCCTGGGCGCTTTTATACTTTGTTGTGCACTTTAGTGTGCGCTTTGTAAAAGATGGCCTTTTAAACTTACTGCCTATGCTTGTCGTGTTTGTTACTCAAGTAGAAAATAAGTTGTTTTGGGCACAGGTTGCAGGTGGGATTGCGCTAATTTCGTTGCTTATTTACTCATTTTTATATTATTTAAATTTTAAGTTTTGTATTAGTAGCGACAACGAAATATTGCTTAACAAAGGTGTATTTAAAAAAGAGCGACTTACGCTTAAATTTGGCCGTGTGCAAAACGTTAATATTGCCGAGCCATTTTACTTTACCCCCGTAAACTTAGTTAATTGTATTTTTGATGCTGCTGGCAGTGTGTCGCAAGAAGTTGTTTTACCTGGCGTCACTAAAGATTACGCACAGCAAATGCGTAAACAAATATTTGATTTTAAAGCGCAGCAACAGCAAGAAATACAAAATACTGAACAAAGCGAAATAGACATTATCGAAAACAGCCTAAGCATTAGCAATAAAGAAATAGCTAAATTTGGTTTAATGTCGAATATGGCTATTTTAGCAATCGCTGCTTTTGCCCCTTTTATAAACTTGATTATCGATTTTTTAGAGAAGCAAATTATTGCGAAAGTAGAAGGCTTTTATCAACAAGAGCTTGGTATGCTGGCAAGTGCTGCTACCTTTGCGATGATCACCTTAATTGTTTTGCTAGTTTTGGTAGCGGTGATGCTATCGGTGACTATGTCGCTTATTCGTTTTTATAACTTTGAGCTTTATTTTAAAGGTCAAAAGTTTAAACGTATTGCTGGCTTGTTAGAGCGCCATCAGCTTTCAATGAGCATGGATAAAGTGCAATCTATTGTTATTAAGCAAAACCTAATGGGGCGATTGCTAAAGCGATTTACCGTTGAGTGCTTGCAAGCAAGTAGCGGCGGAATAGCAGCCGGTGTTGCGGCTAAAAAAAATAAACAAACCTTAGTATTACCTGTATTAAATAGCGAACAAGTTGATAGTGTATGCCAATGGATTTACCCGTGGTTTAATAGTAAAAAACTCGCTTTTAAGCGCGCAGAGCGAGCGCTTTTGTATAAAAATTTAGGCTTTTATTCACTGTTACCCAGTGCATTAGTGTTTGGCTTTTGTTTTATTGCTGATATTAATACTTTGATAAGCCTTGGTGTTTTGGTGGTGTTTTCTGGCTTGGTAACTTTATCGTATCAGCGTTATGGTTATTACATGCATGAGGATAATGGTCGATTTTACATGGTTGTACGCAAAGGTATGATTGGTGTGCATTACCGTGTGTTTGAGCTTTATAAAGCGCAAAGTGCGCGCAGTATAAGTACGTACTTAATGAGAAGATCAGGCTTAAAAAGCCTGTATATACAACTTGCTTCAGGCTTTGCATTTATGCCCTACATAAAGCAGCAAGATGCTGACTTTATTATCAATTTTACAATTAAGCAGATTGAGTCAGATACTCGCAGCTGGATGTAAACTCCCCTAATAAAACATGTGTAAATACACATTTGCACATGCTTTATTACACTTTCTTACTGCCCATGAAAGACATTTAATAATACCCTAGATGGTATTAAGGAATTCTTTTAGGGACGCTCATGAAAAAAACACTTATCGCATCAGCTTTATTACTAGCAGCACCGAGCTTTGCAGCCGATTGGCAAACTATTCATACTGAACATTTCAACATTCACTACAGTGTTGAGCATGCTGATTTTGCTAAATCAACTGCAGCAGAGCTTGAAATAGTACGCACCAAAGTGCTTGAGCAGCAAAACAGAGCACTTGATAAAACAGTCGATGTAGTGGTGTTTGATCCCCTAAATGCGGCAAATGGCTTTGCGCTACCTACCTCAAGTAACCCTGTAATGGCACTTTTTACAACCCCACCACAATCCGACACAGTTATATCAAACAGCTCTGGCTGGCAGCAGTTGCTTGTGTTGCATGAATATATTCACTTAGTGCACTTAGCACAGCCTACACGCAATGACTGGCAGCAGAAAGTACGTGGTATATGGGATTTATACGACTTAACCTACAGTGATACGCCGCGCTGGGTAGCCGAAGGTTATGCCACATTGATTGAGTCTAAAATGACGGGTCGTGGACGTTTGTTTGATAACTACTCAGAGTCAATACTGCGAGAATTTGCTCAACAGGGCGCACTGCCAACCTATGGGCAGTTAAATGGCGAGCAGGGCTTTATGGGCGGCTCAATGGCGTATTTAATGGGTAGTCGCTTTTTAAATTGGTTAGAGAAAAACTATTCAGAACAAACACTCGATAGTGTTTGGACGCGAATGCAAGGCGTAAAAACGCGTGATTTTGATGAGGCATTTAGCGGTGTGTTTGGGCAAAGTGCAGCCAAGCTATATCGCCGATTTATAGCTGAATATACCTATAAAGCAATGCAAATAGAACAAGGGGAGCCGTTACTTAATAGTGAACTTTGGCTTGAGCTTAACTTATATGCAAGCAACCCAGCACTTTCAAAAGATGGTAGTAAAATTGCGATTGTTGAGCGAGATAAAGAAAGTAATACCAAGCTTATAATTTATAGCACTGATGACAACATTAAAGCGCAAGAAGAGTTTACTAAAGCGCAAAAAGAGCTACTCGAAAACGATGCACAAGATATTCCCGATACAGCGCCCAGTGTGTTTAAGCGCGAACAAAAACAAGTGCTTAATCAAATTAACCGAGCCAGTATTGCAAACCCTCAATGGGTAAATAACACAACGTTATATTTTAATGCGTACAGCAATGAAGAGTCGGGTATTTATAACAAAGTGTCTGACATATTTAGCTATAACACTGACACTGGAAATATTACACAACTTACCGAACTTGCTGGTATACGTCGTTTTAACGTAACCAGTAACGGCGAAACCTTGTATGGCGAGCAAATAAGAGATGGCTACTCTGAATTAGTAAAGGTTGATCTCAATACGCAAACCATCACACCATTATTTACAAAAAGCCTTGAGACAACTTACGATTACCCAATACTCAGTCCTGATGAAACTAAATTAGCTTATTTATCAACATCATTAAATGAAAACTGGCAATTGTATATACAAGATGTAGGCGGCAATCAGCAGCAATTAGTACCTATGCCAAACGGGTATCAATATTTAAGTCAGCCGAGCTTTAGTCTTAATGGCGAGTCAATTTACTTTGTTGCAGGTTTAAATAGCGCCACCGATATTTATAACTACAACATAGAGAGTAAAACACTCACCAAGTTAACCCAAGGGCAAGATGCCGTTGCCCACCCAATTGAAATGGCCGATGGCTCGTTACTCTATTTTTCGATAACTGCAGATGGGCCAAATGTAAAAACACTGCCAAAAGTTATAAAAAGCACTGTAGTTACTGAGTTTGCAGCTAACAAAAAAGCACCGCTGCTAATAGTAAACGAACATACACTTCCAAAAGCTAAAATATATAAGCACGAAACTACAGAGCAAACAAATTACAACGTGCTCGACCAGCACGCTACTTTCGCGATTGGCTCTCAATATTATTCGGCTTCTACCAGTTTGTTAGATTTAAGCATTAAAAGTAGCGACTTATTAAAGCAGCTCGACTTACAAGCGGGTTATAGCACTGATTTACACGATGGGGCATTGCACGGTGGTTATGTGCAGGCAAAATATAATGCGCTTGATGTAAAACTGAAACTTGCACTGTTTGACTACAATTTAGATACATCGCGCCAGTCTCAGCAAAGTCTAAGTGCAGACATGGATGCCCGTGGTGGTTTTGCCGCAATAAGTTACCCCGTTAAATTTGGGCAGTTAAGTTTAACGCCAGAGCTTGCCTACAATTACACTGATTATAAGCAAAGCCATAAAAGTTGGACGCGTTTAGGTATTGCTCAAAATTGGCAATATGATCGTCAAGACTTTGCTATAGGCCAAAGTATTTATGCGAGTTGGTACGATGGCAGTAGCAAAAGTAATAATTGGCAAGGTTATGATTTAGCCGCCAAAATTTTTGGTAAAGCGTTTGGTATTCCTCTTTATGCAAACTTTTTTCAAAAGCAACGTGACGACAGGGGCCTTGCATTAGGTGGCTTTAGCTCAAATCTTATTAATCAGCAGCAAAATAGTGAATATGTACTTTCATCTGAGCTGCCTTTTTACAGTGCAACTGCAAAGCGCTATCAAGGCTACGGTGGCGGCTTTAGCTTTAAAGAAGGCATGCCGTGGCTTTATTATAAGCAACATCAACTCGACGATACCGTATACGCACAAAGCTACGGCTTAAAATACCAAGGTGACTTTAGTTTTGGAATGGGGCCAGCAGGTGTAAACGATTTAACGTTTAATATGGGACTGTCGCGAGTAGAAGGCGACAGTTTTGAAGATGAAATGCGAGCGTGGCTGAGCTTTTATTATTCGTTATAAATATTAATTGGCTAAGTTACTTATCCATCTGCAAGGATAGTAACTTAGCTTGATATACATCGAGTTTTTGATTATCACGTTCTAGTTCAATTGCTTTCTCAAGTAAGGTTTGTGTTTGTTTAATATTACCTTGTTGATAGCGAACTTTTGCGAGTTCCAAGTATAGCTCAGCAATGTAAGGCGCTTTAGTAATCGCTTGCTCAAGGTGTGCTTTAGCCTGATGAGCGTGGCCAGCTTGTAAGTTGTTTTTAGCGATCACTAGTAATTCGTATGGGTCTTTTTCTTTATTAACTAATTGTGAGGTGAGCTCTTTAACAAGCTCTTTGTCGCCTAACTTTTTAGCTAAAAGCTGATAGTTGCTGATTAAATTAATGCTTATTTCGTTATTACTAAGTGCTGTTTGATAGATGTTTTTAGCGCTTTGTAAATCACCAGCTCGGCGATGCAAAATGCCCGCTATATTAAATAATTCAGGATCATTGGGGGTGTATTTGTTTGCTTGTAAAATAAGTGAGTAAGCAATATCCAGCTGTTTGTCTGCCAATGCTATGGCAGCTAAATTACTATAAAACTTAGAAACTAAATCGTTATAGTCTGCGCTGCTTGAATAAAAACTGCGACGGGTAGGGAAGTAGTCGATTAATGTGCCCGCTCTGAAAAACTCAATAATATTATCATCTTTTTTCTCTACTTTTGGAGCATATACTTTTGTTCTAAAGTGATTAGCGACATAAACAACATTATTTTCTTTTGCGTATATGGGCTTACTTGTAACTTCTTGAAAGCTTGTTTCTAACCCAAGAGCTTGTGCGTAGCTTTGCGTTAAAATGGCTAAACTAATGCAATTACCTTGCGAACGCTTTAGGGTTTGAGCTGAAGTAAGTGTATCGCCATGGTATTTAAAGTTAGCTATCTGGCTTTCGAGGTAGTTGTAAATTATGCGGTCATCACGGATTTGGGATAGCTTTTGGTTTTCGGCGTAAGCTAAAAACATTTCTTTTTCAGCATCCGGTAACTCAAAAATACTGTGCTCGGAAGGTGTGTCGAGTTTATTAAACAAAGAATGGTTTAATAGTTGTTCAAGCCCTACTTGTTGTTCTACTTGCTGAACCTTGGTTGTGTTACATCCAACTAAAAATAAAAAGGTAATACTAATAACTATTTTGATAAATATCATAACCCACTCCTTTGTTAATTTTTACATTACAATGTGGTGGGTTTTTAATCAATGTTATAGATGTTTTTTCTAAAAATTTTATAAATGGACTAATGCTAAATTTACGATGTATAAAATTTTGGCTTAAATACTAATGTGACCATAGTTTTATAATGAAACACTAATAAACTATGCCCTCAGCCCTAATACAGAGCTGTAGGCAAAATAACGGTAGTAGCTTTGGGTATGCGCTAAGTAGAGTTTTATTATTCACTTTAAATGACTGTTAAGTAAATGTTATATTCTGAGCTATTTTAATAAAATAAGTATTTTGACAATGTCATTTAAGCATCAGAAAGTTCCCAAGAGCGTTGTACTTCCAAGCGTCCCCTCCGACGCACCTGGTTTAAGGTATGAAAAGCCAGAACTAGGTAGTAACTATTGGGTTGTTGATGAGTTTTTTAAACATGAAGAAGCAATGGCTATTCGTTCTTCATGTTTAAAAAAAGAGGTTTGGAAGTACGGTAAGCCGTATACCAAAGAACTTTGGCCTGGAATGCGCACTCCTAATGCTCTAAATAGTAAACAGCTTAAAAAAATAGAAAAATATGTTAAGTCAGTTATCAAAAAAAATAAATTATGGGTTGCTGATTCCAATAAGGTTGTAGTTGATACCAATACTGCAATTTTAGTGGGGGCTGAAGAAGGGGCTTCTAGGCCTCATGTAGATAATCGTTATTTATGTAGATACGCTGCTGTTTTGTATTTAAATCCTGATCCAATTACCTCTGCCGGTACCTCTTTTTATCGTTTAAAGTATGCAAATGAAGCGGCAGGAGGAAATATTGTCGATCCTCCTTATGCTAACCTTGTTGATGCACTTAATGTAAGTAGCCTTCCATATAGCGCATGGTATAAAGACATAGATATTGAGAATCGCTTTAATCGTTTAATTATATTTAAAGGTAGTATTGTTCACAGTGCATCTGAGTATTTTGGAGATGATTTAAATACTAAAAGGCTGGCGATAACATTTTTTTGGATGTGCGAAGATTAATTAATAATTCTTTTTAGGCAGAAAAATCTTGTCGATAGTAAGGCAAAAATTTCGTTACTTAGTTGTTCTAAATGAGACGTTTTTAATGCAACTAGCGTTAGGTTTACTCCCTCAAAATGACTAAGTATTATTGCGCACTCTCTTCTATAAATAATATGTAGAGTGCTGTTTTTATAATTTATAAATAGCTTATTATTAAATGAATCATAAGCTATTATTTTTAAACGCTAGGGCATGTTGAACTTTGTGGATTGAAATTTGTTCAATCTAGGGGCGATTAAATCGCGGCGCGAGGTTTGTAACCTAGTGGACTAAGTAAAAACCGAGCAACAAAGAGTCAATCGTCCCTAGAAAGAACCCAAAGGGCAGCGCATGTTTGGTATTTATGCTGCGTTATCGCCTATTCATGGGGAATAACCACACTACATAGGCTCTGCCTTGCCTAAAAACCAAACATACTGCTGCAAATTCACCCACCAAAGATCAACACGCCCTAGTGACTTGGCGTTTATTTAAACGGTTTTTTTGTGATTGTTTTTTACGTTTTCGGCGAGTAAACCATAAGTAAAAACCAGTACCTGCTAGCCACACTGGGCTTAAACCAATTACGCACCACAGTATTTTACTTATTAGCCCTGCAAAGTAGCCAAAATGAAGTGTTCTAAAACTATCAATTACCTGCCAGCCAACGCCTACTTCGCGAATATCCCAGTTAGCTATGTGCTCGCCTGTTAGCTTGTTATAGCTAACCGTATTGGCATACTCACTAGCAAGTGGGTTGGCGGTATCGACTTCGCCGAATAAGGTAATGTTTTCGTCAGGCTCGAGTGGCATAACTAAAAACGTACCGTTAAAAGTGGGGATTTGCTTTTTACTGTCATCAAGTATGCGTTGAAACGAAATATCGCTACTGTGTAGGTTTTTGGTTAGTACAAAGTGCTCTTCCTCTGCGTGTTCAATAACTTCGTGATACCACACCGCCCAGTTAAAGTAGCCACCTGTGATAGCTAAAATAATAATGATGGGAGATCCTATAACCCCCGTCATTTTATGAATGTCGCTAAGTACAATTTGCAGTGTTGCACGCCAGCGCACACTAAATAGACGCTGCCAAAATTTACGATAAATAATAAGCCCAGTAATACCTAATACCAATAAAAACAGAGCAAAAAAGAAGCCTAGTACAGTGCCTGTTTGCCCTGGCAGGTTTTTAAAGTCGTTCAGTAAAAAAGTGTAATGTAGTTCTAAAAACCAATCGGTAAAATAATGGCTGGTACCAACAGGTTCAGACAAAATGTCACCCGTATACTGGTTTAAATGAAACTTATACCATTGCTCTGTGCCGCGTTTGACTAAGTAAACCCGATCAGCTGTATCATTGTTAAATATTTCCCAACTACCTACTACATATTCAGGGTAAGCATGCTCTGTTTTTGCAATTAACGTGTCGATTGGCATGCGCTCTGGCAGTGCATTTACAACAAAGTGGCTGCTTGGCATAAGTAAGCCATCTATTTCACTTTTAAAAACTAATACGCTCCCTGTAATACTAATAACAATCAATGGAATGATAGCTATTAGAGCGATCCAACTGTGAATTTTAAAAAGAGTTTTTCTCATAGGTAGTTTTATATACAGCAGTTAATGACTTGCGCATGATAACAACTATCATTTTTATTTAATAGTTTGGCGGTGAGGCTTTCTATTAAACCGGTAAACCGTGAACTTAATTCTACGGTTTTTGTATACCTAGCTTGCCAGTACCTAAAACAAGAATTTCTTATTTAGTTGAGTTAAATTTACGCGGCTCTACAATGCGGCGCTCATAGTAAAAGCCTTTTAAAACAAATGTTTATTAAATGTTTTTATTTCTGCTTTTAATTAACATTTATGTAACGAGCGAGGTTGCTTTGGCGCATTATTTGCCTATATTGTCTTCATTTATTTTGGTTTTTAGTTTTTTACCATTACTAAACAAAATTCGAAAAAATCGTAGTGTCTCAGGTTTGTCACTATTAATGATGACATTTGGATTAGCACAAAGCCTTTATTTTATAACCTACAATATTTATTTTGAGCGTTTTTATATTGCGTTACCATTTATTGTAACCGGTGCGTTAAGCGGACTTATTTTGTATTTTTTTGCACGTTATAACGCAGCTAAACGAGAACGGGTACAGTTGTTTACTATGCTAGGTTTTTCGTTACTGCCTTTTTCACTACTTTTGAATTCGAACCTAGATACTGCAACGGTATTAAGCGCTTTAACGTATGTTGGCCTTGTGATGAGTTCGGTACGTGTTATGCCGCAAACTTATAAAACATTGCGTACGGGTAATGTAAGTAATTTAAGCGCGCGCTACTTTAGCTTGCAGTTTATTGCTGGTATTTGCGGCTTAGTTGTTGAGCTTACAACAGCGGCTCCAAGCACGGCGCACTTACTTATGTTTATTATGCTGTTGCTTACCAATGCTGTGCAATTTGGTTGTATGCAATATTATAGAATGCGGCCTGTAATGGCTTAAAAACAAGCTACTTAAGTTCCTATTTAGCCTAATTTATGGCAAATTACTTTATCTAATAAAAGGGTAAAGTATGAATTGGAATCAGTTTGGCTATATTTGCCGTGTTAATAGCTCTAAAACACTAAGTACAGAGCAAAAAGATGAGCTGAGTACACCGCCCCATTTAAATATGTATGCCAATAGCGGGTCGCATAGTAAATTAGCGCATAATCTGGTGACGCAAATTGCATCTCAAGATGAAGCAACATCGCAAAAGCAAGCTACGTATTATCAATGTTTACCGGAATTAGTTAACGAATTTAAGTTTGAGCACAAGGGCTGGCTTAGTTACTTAACCATTGTATTTGTTATTTATGTTTTATCCTCTTTGTTGTATCAGTCTTTTGTTGTGCCTACTTTTGTTGAGATATATAGCAAGCATACTGTTTCTTTAAATCATGTATTTGATGATTATTTTACGTACTGGTATGTGCCAATTATTTTACTCGTTTTATTGCTGAGTGTTATTTTTACCGTTATTTTAAAGCTAAAAAATGTAAGTGCTCTCACAGAGCTAAAGCCTTTTTCGGGTTTATTTAAATTTCTTATTCCTCGTCAATTAATTAATGAGCATAACTCTTTAATTACCACGCTATTATTTCCAAGTAATCATAAAAAGGGTGTTAAAGCCTCTACACCTCAAACCCAGCACTTAGCTCAATGCGAGCTGCTAGGTTTAGAAACCCAAGAAGAATTTAAAGCGTTATTAAAGCAGCAGCTAAAGTTACTTAATACACATATTAAAAGCTTTATAAATAAGCTCGTTATTGTTTATGGTTTGGTCATTGTTGTGTCTATTTGCTTATTTGTGAAAGCGGCTTATCAACCACTATTTATGCTAGGAGAAGTGCTATGAGAACAAAAGGATTTACGTTAATAGAGTTGATGGTGGTGGTGTCCATTATTGGTATTTTAGCTGCGGTTGCGCTACCTCAATACAGTAAGTATATACAACGAGCAGAACTTGTTGACCCACTTGCAATGGCAGCTGCCATTAGAGAAGACGTTACGGTTTATTATCTTGAAAACAGGCGTTTTCCAGCAAGTAATGAACAAGCAGGTGTGCCTGCAAGTAAATTTTTGATTGGCAATCGAGTAACAGGTATTACAGTTGATAATGGTGCTATTCATATTAGCTTGGGTAATAAAGCTTCACAGCTTTTGCAAAATACAGTTTTAACATTCAGACCCGCAGTTGTAACGGGAAGCCCTACAAGCCCGATTGCGTGGTTATGTGGGTTTGACGAACCGGTAACTGGCATGCAAGCGGTTGGCGAAAATAAAACAACAGTACCAAAAGAAATTTTACCTTCAGCGTGTATATAAAATAGTTTAGGGGATTAAAGTGCAATTAGCTATTCATCAAATTGATGCGTTTACGAATGAGTTATTTAAAGGTAATTATGCGGCAGTGATCCCACTAGAATCGTGGTTAAGTGACGATTTAATGCTAAAGATTGGCGCTGAGAATAACGTATCTGAAACTGCTTTTACCTGCCTGCAAGACGATGGAAGTTTTGTTATTCGTTGGTTTTCGCCGTTAATGGAAATCGATTTTTGTGGTCACGCCACACTTGCGGCTGCCTATGTTTTATGTGAAGAGCATAATATATCGCAAATTCGCTTTATTGCTGATGCAGTGGGCGAGCTAATCGTTAATAAAAACGCTGATGGTAGCTTTGCAATGACCTTTCCAAAACAAGCACCGGTTGAAGTGCAAAATGTGCCTCAGCAACTGCTTGATGGCCTGTCTATGCAACCGAGCAAAGTGCTTAAAAATCGCCAAGCCTACTTTGTTATTTATGAAAGCGGTGATCAAATACTTGAATTAAAAACTAGCTCAGAGCTTTTAAAAACGCTTTATCCACTTGATGTAGTGGCCACTGCTGCAAGTGCCGAATATGATTTTATATCTCGTTATTTTTGGCCTGCAAGCGGTGGCGACGAAGATTATGTAACAGGCTCTATTCATACTGGTTTGGCACCTTACTGGGCGCAGCAATTGGGTAAAACTACGTTAAGCGCTTATCAGGCTTCAAGCAGAGGCGGGTATTTACTATGTGAAGTGGGTGATACAACCGTCACCTTAACGGGGCATGCTGTAAGGTATTTAAAAGGCACTATTTATATTTGATCTGTGAATTAAGTTATAAAAAAGGCCACGTTAAACGTGGCCTTGGTTTACTCAATTTGTAGAGATATTTTACGCTTCTAGTGCTTTTGCAATTAAGCGATCAATATATTTTTTATGCGCTTTAGTTGCTGTATCTGCACCCCAAGCAGTGCTGGTATCGGCTATTTGAGTTAGCTGATATAACGCAGCTGTTTTAGCTAAGTTATCGTACTTACTTGCTTTGCCAAGACCTGCAATTGCGATTAGCTGATTAACATACTCAATTTGTAAGTTGTGACTAATAGAATTTGCGTCTTTGCTTTTCACAAAAATATTAGCGGTTAAATCTTGCATAAACTGAGTTAGGCTATATTCATTGCCGTACAAAGCAGTATCAGAAATACGCAGTAATACGGCTGGGTGTAATAGCTGCGCAAGTACAGACTTTTGCATACCTAAAATCATTTTGTGTGCTTTAGGGTCTTCATTTTTACCAAAGTGATTAAAGCCACGACGTTGCAGTTGCAAGTAGCTATATAGAGGTTGCATGTTTTGTAGTACGTCTGGTGCAAATACAAACTTGGCTAATATATCCATCGCTTGTGTTTGACGTTCAAGAGATACCGGTGTAAATGGTTTATCTGCGTTTGCATCACCCACTACAGCACGCTCAACGTACACACCACCAATTTGGCGAGAAACAACACCTGCTTGAGCTCGGTATTGACCAAATAAGCTATTAGCAGAGGTAACAAGCTGTTGGTAAGACTCACCTTTAACCGTTGCTTTATCTTTTAGCTCAGTAAATAATTTATTAATTAACGCCATACGATCTGCGCCATAGGCCGCAGGATTTGACGACAAATCACCAATCATGACACGTGGATCGATATGGCGACCTGGTGCGCGCATATCGTCTGCATCGTTACCAAAGGCAAGGGCATGTTCACTTGAACGAGCAAGTATTTTTTCAAGTCTAGCTTGCTCAGCAGCTTCATCTGCAAGTGCTACGCTGTAGCCATAGTTAATAGCCCAATCATCATAAGGGCCTGGTTTTGTTTGAAAAATATCACCTTGCTGCATACCAATTGGGGCAATGTTAGCTGGTGCATAATCCATAACAGAACCGGTTACTATGCCTTGGGTTTTGTTTTTGTCGTGTACTTCTTTTTCATCCCACAAAATAGATGATTTCATATTGTGGTTAAGACCTAAAGTATGGCCAACTTCGTGAAGTACCAATTGCGTTAGACCTTGGCGAAGCATTTCTTTATCTTCAATTTTGTCGCCGCTAGCAAGACCTTTGGCAAGCATTAGATTTTGTTGAATCTCATGCCCTAGCGAGCAATTTAGCTCACCGGTATTTGTTGCTTCACCGTGGCTCATTGTTCCTTGAGTGAAAAGTGTGTCGTAAATCCAACGGTTTTTCATAAATACAAACTCAAGCATAATGTCTGAGCCCAGTATTTCGCCTGTTAATGGGTTAGCAAGTGCTGGTCCGTATCCGCCAAATGGAGGCTTAGGTGACGAAGTCCAACGCAGTACGTTGTAATTAATATCGCCCGCATCCCAGTCTGCATCATCTGGTTGTACTTTTACCTCTAAGGCATTTTTAAAACCGGCTTTTTCAAAAGAAGTATTCCACGTTAAAACAGCGTCACGAATAGTATCGCGCCATTGGATAGGTGTGGTGTTTTCTATCCACCAAGTAATTGGTTTTACTGGCTCTGAAAGTGCTGCACTAGGGTCTTTCTTTTGTAGATCCCAACGTTTTATAACATCTTCATAAGGTGCCCAATCGGCAGATGTCATTTGATCAAATTGATTTGTAAAATAACCAATGCGCGCATCATCCATACGTGGTGCGTAGTTATTGCTAGGTAGGGCAACAAACGAGTGCTGAACTTTTACCGATACGCTACGTGGGTCGCTTACTGCATTTGAGCCACGTACCGTTGGGCTTGGGTTAGTAAATACGTAATCAACAACCACGTCTAGATTATTAGGGTATGGACGCTGTTTAATAATGCGTGATTTTTTATCGTCTAATTTGCCTACTTTAAAGCGCTTTTTGGCGTTTTTATCAGCTGGATTTGGCGTAGGTGATACTTTATGAAGTGCTTCGCTTAAAAATAACTTATTTACGTTAAATGCTATTTTACCGTCTTCTTCTTTTTCTATTTTAATGCTCGCAAGTACCGCTTCACTAATATTGGCATCACTCGCTTTTGAAATTGCACTGTTTTCGTCAAATTTGTAGCGAGGTGTTTTGCTAATGATATCGATACGATCAAAGTATTTTCTAAATTCAATTAACTTAGTTTCACGGTACGAACCACGATAATGGCCTGCATCTGTAACGCCATCGACAGTGTGCGCAAAATATACAAACGGCGTATTAAGTTGGGACTCGTTAATCACCATAAGGTGCTTACCGGTTTTTTCGTCTTGATAAAGGCTAAATATACCGGCAAATTCGGTTTGTCCTTTGATCATTTCGCTAAGTGTTTTTGGCTCTTTTTCGTCTTTTTTATCGGCTGCAAATGCATGGCTGCCAAACGCTAAGCTAAGCGCAAGGGTGATGGTCGTTAATTTCATTTTGAGACTTTTAATATTTGTTAATTTAATTGGACTGTACGTAAATTAATTTAATTTCGCACATCTTCGCGACGAAATTTAAGTGTACAACGCTAATTAACTGATATTAATAAACAAAAGTTTGTAACAAAATATAACGAATGAGGTGAGCTGCATGCAAAGTTATTTTTATAGCCCTAAATAGCAGTGGTTTATATGTATTTGCAACAGTTGCTTACAAATGTCACCTTAATGTTTCATATGGCTCTGGTATTATGACGTTAATAGAATTTTGGGGATAATAGGATATGCAAACAAATTCACTTAGATGGGTTTTTCCATTTGTAGCGCTAATTGTTGGTGTTGTTGGCTTTATGGGAATAAATGCCATTGCACAAGAGCCAGAAAAAAAAGAAGTAATTGATACTCGTCCAACAGTGCAAGTTGAGCCAGTGGCTGCAAACGATCATCAAGTTATTATTAATAGCTACGGTGAAGTAAAGCCTCTTGAAAGTACACAGCTTTCGGCGCAGGTGTCGGGTGAAGTGTTAAGTTGGCATCCTAATTTTGTAGCCGGTGGCATCGTTGCTCGCGGTGAAACGTTATTCACTATCGAAAAAGACAACTACGAAGCAGCAGTACTTGTTGCAGAGGCAGAAATTGCTCGTGCACAAGCAGGCTTGATTGAAGAGCAGGCCCAAGCTCAAGTGGCCGCAGATGAAGCAAAGCGTTTTCCAAGTAAAGCGCGTACCGACTTATTTTTACGTAAGCCTCAAGTGTTAAGTGCACAGGCATCTGTAAAGTCGGCGCAAGCTGCATTAAAACGTGCACAACGTGACTTAGATAATTGTGAAGTAACAGCCCCTTACGATGCATTGGTTATTAGCCGAAATGTAGGTGTTGGTCAATTTGTCACTATGGGTTCGCAAGTTGCTGAGCTCAATAATATTGAAACTGCTGAAGTGATTATTCCTATAGCAGGGTTCGATAGCGTTTTTTTGCCAGAACGTATTAAAGGCATTACCGCGACGATTATTCAAAAGGGCCTAAACAGCTTCACCCGTGAAGGTGTAATTGACCGCGACCTAGGGATTGTTGATAACGCTACGCGTATGAGCAGTCTAGTCGTGCGTATAGAAGACCCATACGGTCTTAAAAACATACAACCAG
Source organism: Pseudoalteromonas sp. NZS71_1 (assembly GCF_015864305.1). Taxonomy (NCBI): domain Bacteria; kingdom Pseudomonadati; phylum Pseudomonadota; class Gammaproteobacteria; order Alteromonadales; family Pseudoalteromonadaceae; genus Pseudoalteromonas; species Pseudoalteromonas sp. NZS71_1. The sequence goes on from NZ_JADYXM010000013.1 coordinate 37,797, forward strand.
CCATTAAGTTTGGCAGCTACGTACAGGTGAATTTTGCAGGTGCAATGCTTAATAATATTTACCGTTTACCGCAAGCTTTGGTTAACAACCAAACTGTGTGGGTAGTAAACGAAAATCAAGAACTAGAGCCTCGCAAAGTAACGGTTATTCGTGAAGAGGGTGAGTATTTTTATATTAGCAGCGGTTTAAATGCCGATGACAAACTTGTTATTACTCTACCTGAATACCCGCAAAAAGGAATGCAGGTTAAAATTGCAGGTGTAGCTGCAAAACCTGAAAGCTCAGAAACGAGCACTTCAAACACGCAACAGCTGTAGGGTGTAATAGTTATGAGCGAGTCAATACAACAAAAACAAACAGGGCTAATTGCCTACTTTGCTAATAATTCAGTAGCCGCTAATTTAATGATGTTTTTTATCATTATTATGGGGGCTATAAGTTACTTTACGATTCAGCGTCAAATGTTTCCTAATGTAGAGATTAACTACATTAATATTGAGGCTAATTACCCAGGTGCCTCTCCTCAGGAAATAGAAGAAAGTATTCTTATAAAAGTTGAAGAGTCACTTAAAGATATAACCGAAATTAAAAAAGGCGTGTATCGCGCATTTAGAAATGGCGGTACAGCCAGCCTGGAAATAAACACCGATGCAAAACTTACCGATGTGCTTGATAAAGTAAAGTTGCGTGTTGATGGTATTGCGACTTTTCCGGCAGGTATGGAACCGGTCACCATAAGTCAGGTTGAGTTTAGGCAAGACGTAATAGGTATGACGCTCGTTGCTGACTTACCACTTACAGAGCTTAAGCCTATAGCAAACCAAATAGAGGATGAGTTACTACAGTTATCTAACGTGTCGTTAGTGGTAAACGATGTTCCTCTTGATGAAATAGCAATTGAAATAGAGCCCGATACGCTGCGCCAATATAATCTAACCCTTAGTGATGTGATGAATGCGGTACGCCGTTACTCAGCTAACTTTTCGGCGGGGCAGCTAAAAACAGACGCAGGTGTTATTTCTGTTCGCGTCGAGAATCAGTTTTACTCGGGTGAAGAGTTTAGGCAAATTCCGGTAAAAATTGGCGAGTATGGCGCTAAAGTTTTACTGCAAGATATTGCAGTTATTAAAGATCAATTTACCGAAGGTGAGCGCTACTTTAAGTTTAATGGCGAAAACGCGGTGTATTTATCGGTAAAAGCAACGCAAGAGCAAAACATGATTCCCGTTGCGGATTCGGTTAAAGCGTTTATTGATCAAAAAAATAAGCAGCTACCGCCAGGTATTCGATTAGAGCCATTAATGGATATGACCTACTACCTAAATGCTCGCCTTGATATGATGAAAGCTAACCTGTTTCAAGGTGCCATTTTGGTGGCAATTATGTTGTCGTTATTCTTGCGTTTTAAACTAGCGCTTTGGGTAATGATTGGCTTACCTGTTTGTTTTTTAGGGGCCATGATGATGATGCCACTATTTGGCATTAGCATTAATATTATTTCGTTATTCGCTTTTATAATGGTGCTCGGCATAGTGGTGGATGATGCCATAGTGATAGGGGAAGCTGCCTACACCGAAGTTGAAAAAAGCGGCGGTGGTGTAGAAAATGTTGTGCGTGGCGCTAACCGAGTCGCGACCCCTGCAACCTTTGGTGTGTTAACAACAATTGCTGTATTTGCACCATTCACAATGTCGAGCGGGCCAGAAAGTGCCTTCTTTTATGGTATAGCCGTTGTAGTAATGCTGTGTTTAGTATTTAGTTTAATTGAATCAAAGCTGATACTGCCAGCTCACATTGCTCATACGCACTTTTCGCCGATTAAAAAGGGTGGTTGGCGCGATCGCTTCAATACACGCTTTTTTGGTTTCGTAAATGGCCCATACAAACGTTTTATTGCTAAGTGTGTTGATTGGCGCTGGACTGTTTTGTTTGCTTTTATTGCAATGTTTATAATCAGTATTGCACTTATTACGTCTAATAAAGTACGTACAGTTCCAACTCCTAAAGTGCCGCACGACTTTCCACAAATTCAAGTAGAAATGAACGACAACGTTTCTGACTTACAAACCATTGCTGCTATTCGTGAAATAGAAGCTATGGTACTTAGAGTCGATGAAGAAACAGAACGTGAGTTTGGCCAAAAGATTATTCGTGATGTATTGGTATTTAATCAAGGCAGAACCGAGTCGCAGTTACTAGCTCCATTAGTTGACGAAGATTCACGTCCATACAATGCATTTGAGCTTTCTCGCCGATGGCGTGAGGCTATGCCGACTATTGCTGGTATTAAGTCGTTAACTATTCAAGACGATGTTGGTGGCGGCGGTGGTAATGGCGGCGGCGAGTTTGGCTATTTACTGTATGGCTCAGACATAGATACTTTAAATCAAGCGGGTCGTCGTTTTATTCAATTACTTCAACAGCAAAAAGGATTGTTTGATATTAGCTCAACCATAGATCCTGCGAGCAAAGAAGTGCAAATGAGCCTTAAACCTGTTGCATACGATTTAGGCTTAGATTTAGCCGGTATTGCAAATCAAGTGGGTGCTAGTTTTTATGGTGGCGAGGCACAGCGTGTAATCCGAAACGGCGAAGAAGTACGCGTAATGGTACGTTACCCTAAACTGACTCGAGAAGCATTTTCATCGCTTAAACACACCGTTGTTACGACCCCACAAGGGCGAGAAGTACTTCTTGGTGATGTAGTAGAGCTAACCGAAACGCCAGGTATTAGCTATATACGACGCGAAGGTGGTTACCGTACCGTATATGTTTATGGCAATATTGATGAAGAGCAAATTGAGCCAGGCGAAGTGGTTAAGCAAGTAAAAGAAAATCTACTGCCACAGCTAATAGAAGAATTCCCAAGTGTTAAATCAGAGCTTGGTGGCGCAATAGAAGAGCAGCAAGCTCAAGCTAATGAGCAAATAATGTTTTTTATTGGCGGAATGATTTTAGTATACATACTGCTAGCTGTGCCGCTTAAAAGCTATTCACAACCGCTTATTGTAATGTCGGTTATTCCGTTTAGTTTAACCGGGGCTATTTGGGGTCATTACTGGTTTGATTTAGATATGAGCTTAATGTCGGGATTTGGCTTAATTGCCGCAGCAGGTGTTGTTATAAATGATTCACTTGTAATGACAGATTATGTAAACCAAGTTCGCCGCGAAGGTGTTAGCGTTAAAAATGCAGTAATAGAAGCTGGTTGTGCCCGCTTTAGAGCAATACTATTAACGTCTATAACAACCTTTGCTGGTGTATTACCTATTATGTTTGAAACAAGCCTGCAGGCTAAGTTTGTAATACCTATGGCAGTAGCACTTGGCTTTGCTGTTATGTTTGCAACGTTAATAACGCTTATATTAGTACCGTGTTTATATATTATTTTAGGTGATATTGGTGCCGTATTTAAACGCCCATTTAAAAGCCGAGCTGTGAAAGTCTCGTAGATAAAAAACATAAAAAAAGCACTGACCGTTATTAACGCTCAGTGCTTTTTATTATCTATTTATTGTTGTTAAACTGGCTACAACAATAATTAATCTTTAAATTGCTTATGGCAATCTTTACAGCCTTTAGCCCATGCGCCAAAAGCTTTACCAATTACGGCTTTATCGCCCGATTGAGCAGCTAACGCTAGCTTATCCGCATTTGCTGCAAAAGCATTCGCTTTTTCAACAAAGGTTGCATTTTCGGCCCAAACAGCAGCAAGTGCAGCTGTGTCGCCTTTATCTGTTCCTTCGTAAAACGCTTCCCATGGCATTTTTGAAAGTGCAGCAGCGTTGTTAGCACGCATTTTAAATTGCTCTGCGTCAAAAGGTACTTTACCTTTTAGCATTGCGCCCATGTCACCAATTTGCACTGAGATCATTGAAAACGCAGCTTGGCGGTATTCAATCGCGTCACTTGGCTCTTTAAATGCAGAATTTGCCGATACGCTAAATGCACACGTTGCCAGTGCTATTGTTGCTAATACTTTTTTTAATTTCATGTTTGCCCCTGTTGAAAATTGTAATTCTTAATTCGGTATCTTGTATCTAACATCGTATTTATTCAAGTGAATACGATAGATTTAACTAAAACTTAATCGTTTATATCAATATCTGCAAATATCATCCCGCGACGCATGCTTCTAGTTGCTAAGAATACCTCACCAAGTAACGACATAAATGCACATATAAGTAATGCCATTGCTGCTACAAAACAACAGGCAATTGTAACGCCTAAGTTTATAGATTGAATATGCGATAAAAATAACAACATAACCACAGCGCATACAAGTAGTGCGCTTAATACACTTAAACTAAAAGCAATATGTATACATCGAGAACGCTTTAAAAGGGCGCGTAGCTCTGTAGCGAGTGATTTATTAAAGTCCTCGTCAGTACTTACTTTTAGTCTGCGTTCTAGCTGACGTGCCCTATCGGTAATTCGTGCTAAACGATTAGATAAAACACCTAAAGTAGCAGCAATACCCGTGATTAAGAATACAGGGGCAACGGCCGTTTGAATTACTTTAGCCATGGTTAAAATGTTAATTACTTCGTTATTCATTCATTTCTCAAGAAAAAGTTAGAGTTGTTTACATTAGTTCACAAATATGATTCTTTAACTTTATTGTTTTAAATCAATTTGCTGAGGTGGTGTTTTCTTGTTTTTTGGATTTGATGTCATGTGTTTGTAACCAAGGTGTTGCTTGGGTTGTACCAAAAGTTTTATATTCAGTACAACAATATAATCATTTTGATTAATACAAATACAATAATACATAACCTATCCAAGGGGAACTCATGGCTAAAAATATAATAAAAAAAACTGCTATAGCTACGGCAGTCTCAAGTGCATTTCTTGCTACTTTTGTTAATGCGGCAACTTTACCTAATGCAACGATTGCACCTCAAGCTGCAGAGCAGCTGAAAGAATTAGCATCTGAGCAAAAACAGCCTTCAGCACATATGATTGTTTTACGTGCAGCAACTTCTGTTGATGCTGTGGCTTCTGGCACTTATGAAGCGTCAAGCAGTCGTGAAATGATTGCTAACGTTGAGCTGCTTCAAAACACGATGGCCAACGAGCTTAGTAGCTTAGACTTTGATGCAAAAATAATTGGTAAAACAAAAATATTAGCACCAACATTAATTGTGCAGGCGACACCAGAAGCCTTAGCTAAAATAGCTAAAGATTCACGAGTGGCTAAAGTATTACCGATGTTTGACTACGAATTACATGTAGCTGCAACGTCTGAATATATTAATGCTAAGCCTTTAATTGTTGATGGTATTGTAACTGGTAAAGGTCAGCGTGTGGCTGTTCTAGATACTGGTATTGACTATACCCACAAAGCATTTGGTGGTGAGGGTACTGTAGAAGCATACGAGGCTGCTCAAGCTGATCCTACAACGGTTGATTGGCCACAAGGTATTGTACAAGGCGGTTACGATTTTATTCGTGACGATGCTGATCCAATTGAAAATGATGCTGCAAATTCTCCTTCTACAGGTGATGCAACGAATCATGGTACGTCTTCTTCAAACTCAGTAAATGGTATTGCACCAGATGTTGAATTATATGTTTACTCTGTTTGTGGTGGTGGCTGTCCAAGTGCCGCTCAAGCTGCGGCATTAGAAGCTGCAATGGATCCAAATGGCGATGGTGATATTTCAGACCGCGTAGATGTTATGAACATGTCATTAGGTGGCGAGTTTGGCGATACATATACAGGTGGTGGTGCGCAATACCTAATTCAACGTGCTGTTGATTTAGGTGTGAATATGGTTATTTCAGCTGGTAATGATGGTGATCATCCATTCCGTATTGGTGGCCCAAGCACGACACCAAATGCGTTATCAGTAGGCGCAATGACTCATCCTACAACTGAAGTTGGTACTGCTACAGGTACTATTGCTGGTATCGAAGGTAATATTCAAGCATCAGGCTTTGGTCCGCAAACTGACTTTGTAATTACAGGTGCAGATATTGATTTAGTGTACCCTGACACAAACCAAGATGGTTGTGTTGATTTTGCTGATGATGTTGATTTTACTGGTAAAGCGGTTTTAATTGACCGTGGTGCATGTGCATTTACAGTTAAAGTACTTAGTGCACAGAAGAAAGGTGCTGAATTTGTACTGATTGCAAATAACACAGATGATGGCACTCCTGCACCAATGGGTGGCAGTGATGACAATGTAACTATTAAAAGTGTAGGTATTAATTTTGCTGCAGGTGCTGCTTTAAAAGCTCAATTAGCTGCAGGCGATACGGCAACATTTGATATTGATGTAAAAATTAAAACTACAGCAGGTGCAGTAGCTACGTTCTCTTCTCGTGGCCCTTCGATGGATGGTTTATTAAAACCAGAAATTACTGCCCCTGGTACTAGTATATTAGTTGCAGCAGCAGGCACGCAAGATCAGCTAGCTCCTGTATCTGGAACATCTTTTTCAGGCCCTATTACAGCCGGTGCTGTTGCAATGGTACGTGAAGCTCACCCTGAACGTAATGCATTTGAGATTAAAGCTACAATAATGAATGCAGCTGACTTAAATGTAACAAATGAGCCTTTAGCAAGCAGTCCTGACTCAGAACTGGCTCCAATTAGTATGATTGGTTCAGGCTTGGTTGATGTAACTAAAGCAGTCAACTTACCAGTTGCTGCATGGGTTAATAATACACAGTTTAATACTAAACAAGCGGCTCTTTCATTCGGCCTTGTGTCAATGGCTGGAACAGAGTCTCTAACTAAAACAGTGACTGTTAAGAACTTCTCATCAGATGCTAAAACGTATGCGCTGCGTACTGAAGCTCGCTACCAAAATGATGACGATACAGCTGCAATTAGCTGGGATTTCCCTGAGTCGGTAACAATCCCTGCAGGTCAGTCAATTAACTTTGATGTGACGCTAACTGTTGATCCAACAAAACTACCAGCGTGGGAATTAGAAAACCCATTTAGTGCAGACGACATTGCTGCAAGAAGCGCTGCTCTTACTTCAGTAGAGTTTGATGGTGCATTGGTATTTAATGACGCAAGCACTGATACAGACCACGATTTACACGTTGTATATCATGCAATGCCAAAAGCTGCGACAGAATTAAGCGTTTCGTCTCAAATCATTGATAACGAAATGGCACTTATTGTTGAAAATAGCGGCCAAACAGATATTACTCCTTTTGCAGAAAGCATTGTTGCAACAGGCACAGAGAAAACACGAGAAGAAGCTGAGTTTAATATTTTAGCGACTACTTTCTCTGCATTTGCAGATAGCTCTTGTGACTCTGGTATTTTTGTAACGTCATCAATTCAATTACGTGACCCGTTAACGCATGTATTCCAAGCAGGCTACAGATTAGAAGTTGATACTGATAATGACGGTGTTTATGATCAAGTTATGCAAAACTATAACGACCGCGGTCGTGAAACAGCATTCCCTGGCCGTAGCCGTACAGTAATTGGTGAAACTGATGGCGCTGGTAACGATTCGTTAGCATGGGTTACTCCGCTTTATCACTCAGCCGGTGAAGATACTATTACCTTCTCAACTTGTAGTGAGCTACTAAACGTTGATGGTTCATTGCTTGGTGAGAATATGAACTTTAAAGCATCTGTGGGTTACCCTTCATATGTTACCGGTGTATTCACTCAGACCGATAGTATTGAAGGCTCAACTACATTTGGAGCATCTCCAAGTGTAACGCTTACTTCTATGGAAACTGGCGAAGCAGTTACTTCACTTAAACCGGGTGAAAAAGCAATTGTTGAAGCAAGCGGTCCATTTGCATTATCACAAACATCTGGTTTGGATATTGTTAAAGTGATGAGTAGTACTGAGTTAGAGCTTCCTGCAATCGACGCCCCAATGCTAGTTGGTGGTGAGTTTAGTGTTTCAGAAGATGCTGCTAACGGAACGGTTGTTGGTGCACTAACTATCACTGAGTCTGAGCAAGACTTAGATGTGTCAGAATACTACGTTCAATCAAGTACTCACCAAGGTTTTGGTATTGATGCGGATGGACAAGTGGTTGTAACTAATACTGAATTGTTAACTGGTGATTCATCAGCTGAACTTCAAGTTGTTGCAATTGATGTACGCGGTAATGTATCTGCTCCTGCTGTAGTTACTGTAAGTATTACTAAAGTTGTACCACCAGTAGTAGAGACTGTAGCACCAGAAAGCAAAAAGAGCTCATCTGGCTCACTTGCATGGTTAACATTACTAGTAGCGCCATTTGCATTTATACGTCGTCGTAAACAAAAGTAATTTTATAACTTAATAGTTATACAAAGGGAGCTACGGCTCCCTTTTTACATTGCTTCACAAACTAAACAACTACAAACTCTAATTTATAGGTATATTTAACTACTTAATAAAAAATAAAAATACAACAAGGACTTTGACTGATGAAACGTACTCCATTCGCACTCGCAGCACTATCGCTCGCTATTTTAAGTGGCTGTAATCAAGCCCCTGAAGAAACCAAAAAAAGTAATACACAAGTTAAAACAGTTCAAGTAGTCCAAGCTGTTGCCCCGGTTGCTAAAAAAGTGCCACATGAAATGACTATTCATGGTGATACGCGTATAGATGATTACTATTGGCTGCGTGATGATGAGCGTAAAGCGCCAGAGGTAATTAACTATTTAGAAGCTGAAAATACATACACTGATGCAATGCTTGCACATACTAAAACGCTGCAAAGTGAGTTGTTTGAAGAGCTAAAAGGGCGTATTCAAAAAGACGATGATTCAGTCCCAGTTAAAAACGGTGATTATTTTTACTCAACGCAAACACGTGGCGATAACGAGTACACCACTTATTTACGCAGCAGCGATTTTGCAGGTACCGATCAGCAAGTTATTTTAGATGTAAATGAGCTTGCTAAAGGTCATGATTATTATGCGGTAAGTGGCTTAGATGTAAGCCCGAATGGCAATTTAATGGCTTATGGCGAAGATACTGTTAGCCGTCGTATTTATAGCATAAAAATAAAAGATTTAACCACCGGTAAATTACTCGAAGACACACTTGAGGGCACTAACGGTGGCATTGTGTGGGCAAACGATAATAAAACGGTTTACTACATTAAAAAAGATTTACAAACTCTACTAGGTTACCAAGTTTATCGTCATACATTAGGTACACCGCAAGCTGATGACGAGCTAATTTACGAAGAGACTGATACCAGTTACTACATGGGTATGAGTAAAAGCAAAGATGAGTCAGAGATTTATATTTGGCACAGTAGCACGGCTGCATCAGGCGTATCTGTATTAAGTGCTGATGATACCAAAGCAATGCCTAAACGCTTAATTGAGCGCGAAGCAGGGCTTGAATATGATATTTCGAAGCTAGGGAATACTTACTACATTGTAACTAACTTAAATGCTGTAAATTTTCAGCTGATGAAAGTTGATATTGATAAAGCAGGCGACAAGGCTAATTGGCAAAGTGTGATCCCTGCGCGCGATGATATTAAACTCGAAGGCATTGATTTATTTAATGACTACTTAGTTTACCAAGAACGTGAAATGGGCCAATCAAAGTTGATTGCGCGTAATTTAAAAACAGGCAAAGAGTTACCACTGAGCTTTAACGATAGCGCTTATACAATTGGTACTTATGGCAATAACGATATAGATAGCAGCACGTTACGTGTTTACTACACAAGCATGACTACACCAAGCTCGTCGTACGATGTAGATTTAGCGACTGGCGATAAAACGCTTCTTAAGCAACAGGTTGTGTTAGGTGATTTTGATGCTGACAATTACGCTTCAGAGCGTATTTTTGTAACAGCACGCGATGGCATAAAAGTACCGGTAAGCTTAGTTTACCGTAAAGATGCGTTTAAAAAAGATGGCACTAACCCGCTACTGCAATATGGTTATGGGTCGTACGGTGCAACCATGGATCCAACGTTCTCAAGCTCACGCTTGAGCTTATTAGACCGTGGTTTTGTATTTGCAATTGCCCATGTACGTGGCTCGCAAATGCTAGGTCGTCCTTGGTACGAAGACGGCAAGCTACTCACTAAAAAGAATACATTTAATGACTTTGTTGACGTAACCAAAGCATTGGTTTCTCAAAAGTATGGCGCAAAAGATGAAATATTTGCACTGGGTGGCAGTGCTGGTGGCTTATTAATGGGCGCAGTAGCAAACCAAGCACCTGAGCTTTATAAAGGGATGGTTGCTGCGGTACCGTTTGTGGATGTAGTAACAACGATGCTTGATGCGAGTATTCCGCTTACAACAAATGAATACGGCGAATGGGGTAATCCGAACGAAAAAGCGTATTACGATTACATGCTGTCTTACTCGCCATACGACCAAGTATCTAAGCAAGCGTACCCTAATATGCTGGTAACGACTGGTTTGCACGATTCACAAGTTCAATACTTTGAGCCTGCAAAATGGGTTGCTAAGCTTCGTGACTATAAAACTGATGACAATAAGTTATTGTTTAAAATAGATATGGAAGCAGGGCACGGCGGCGCATCGGGTCGCTTTAAACGCTTAGAAGATACCGCGCTAAACTATGCATTTATGCTTGATTTAGCGGGTATTAAGAAGTAATTAATATTTAAATAGATTTAACTCAATAAGGTGCTTTTTAAGAAAGCACCTTTTTTTGTGGCAAGTTAAAGCTAAACATAGTGCCTTTACCAATTTCACTTTGTACGTAAATTTCGCTATCCATCAGTTTTAATAACCCTCTGCAAATAGCCAATCCTAAACCACCTTGCTGGCGCCCTTCTTTATTAGAATTACTTGCTTGGTAGTGCGGATCAAAAATAGCATTCAGCTCATCTTCTTTTATGCCTACGCCCGTGTCTGATACATGCACAAATAGTTGATTATCGTCACTGCGTTTTACATGTACTGCAATGCTGCCGCCACGAGGGGTATGCCTAATTGCGTTATCAATTAAGTTGCTTAACACGCGCTCTAATTTAGCTATATCGGCAACCACAGGAAAATCACAAATCGCAGGCTCTACCGACAAACTAATGCCTTTTTTATCAACGGCTAAACTAAATTTTGCCATGCAATCGTAAATGAGTTCACCTAAATTAAAGGTTTCTTTATTTATACTTATTTCGCCATTTTCTAAGTGAGCAAGCTCAAATATTTGCTCTATGAGTAGCTTTAATTGCCCGCAATTATTAAGCGATACCTGCAAGTATTCTTGCTGCTCTTTTTTACTTAGCTGCTCGCCTGACTGATTTAATACTTCTAAAAACCCCTGCAGTGAAGCAAGTGGTGTACGTAGGTCGTGCGATAGATGGGTCAGCAACTCTTTGCGTTGTTTATCGCCTTGTTCAAGCGCTTTAAACTGCTCATTAATACGGGTTAACATGGCTTGAATACTTCGCCCTAAACTATGCACTTCGTTACTTTTTTGCGTTGAATAGTTACTTAGCTTGGTGTCGGTAAGGCTGTAGTTAGCGGCTTCAATATTACTAACATCGCGTGCTAAGCGCTGAATTGGGTTGGTAAAAAAACGTAGTAAAATTAGCATCGCAATAAATAAAAATGCGAGTGCAGAGCCAAGCCATAAAGCAGCTAGCCATAACTTATCATTATTTTTTACAGTGCTTAGTGAGGTATCGTAAGCCTCACCACCAATAATTACATATAAATAACCTTGTAGCTTATCTTGATTAAATACTGGCGCGGCTGAAAATATTTTTTGTTGCTCTTTATTACGAGGATTATCACCATAAATAGGTGCAGCGCTTGGGTCGTTAATCAGCCTTTTTAAAGGCGTTAAACTAATATGCGTGCGTTTAACTTTACCCGGCTTTGCTGAGTAAGTAAGAATTTTTCCGGTTTCGTCTACAAAATAAAATTCAAACGCAGGACCTAATAACATTAAGGTATGGAAGAGGTTTTCAAGCGCTTTATAGTCGTAAACCCCTTCTTTTATTAGTGGGTTATCTTGTACTAAATGTTCCGCTAACGCTAAGTGCAGATTTTGTTCGGCGTGGTGTTTTGAAGTCAGTTCTAATTGCTTGCTCCAGCCGTAAACTAGGGCGCAAATAAAACAAAAAATCACGACTAGCGATATAGCTAATTTTTGATACAAAGATAATTTCATAATAGGTGTCTTAATTGAGTTGGCTAGGGTTTAGTTTGTAACCAACACCCCAAACTGTTTCGATGATAGGCGCTTGTTGGTGTTCTTCTAGCTTGGCACGTAAGCGGTTTATATGTGAATTAACCGTATGCTCGTACCCACTGTGTTGGTAACCCCATACTTTATCGAGTAACTGCTGGCGGCTAAAAACATGATTAGGATGGCGTGCAAAGTAAACGAGTAAATCAAATTCGGTGGCGGTAAGGTTAAGGGCTTGCTTGCCTAAATACACTTGGTGCGAACTAAATTCTATATTGAGTGAGCCTACATTTAGTGTTTGTTCGCTATCAACGGGGGAGTTGTCGTTATTTTGGCTAGCGAGTAGCTGTGCTCTGTGGCGTAATTGGGTTTTTACTCTGGCTTGTAATTCGCGTGCAAAAAAGGGTTTACAAATATAATCATCGGCGCCCATTTCAAGGCCAATAACTCTGTCCATATCGCTACTAAGCGCGGTGAGTAAAATTACGGAGGTAGTTGGGTAATGCTCTTTTATTTTTCGGCATAAGCTCAAACCATCCATTTGGGGTAAGTTTATATCGAGTAAAATAAGTCCGTAGGGATGCTTAGCTATTTTTTTTAAGGCAAGTTCTGCGCTTACAACATGATCAACATGTAAGTTAAGCGACGTTAGCTGCGTGGTAATTAACTTACCTATTTCTCTGTCATCTTCTACTACTAATATTTTTTCGTGACGCATGTATTACCTCGTAAAAAGGGGGGCATCCGTGCTCCCTTACTTCCCCATTACAAGCTGGAACGTTACTGCGTGCGCGTAATTACTATTTTCGATACTGGGTTATCAAACTTATGTTCAACACCAAGTGCTGATGTAGATAATCCATCTTGATTTGAAACAATGCCTGGATGCATCGTTATTATATCGGCTGTATCGTCACGTATTTCGTTAAACCCTTCACCGCTAGCGGCAGGACCTGGCACAGTTTCAGCTGTTTCTGTATTTGCTTCCGTACCCGCATCATAAGCAGTCGTAGTGCGTGATAACGAACCACCAACTTCTAATGTTGATACATCTAAAGAACTAAGACCGGTAAAAGCATCATTTGTATTCCCAAGCATGGCAGCAAATGACAAATTAAGCGTTTCTTGCTCTTCAACAGTAATTATTACTGTGGTGGTTTCACCAGGGCCAATAGCGCCTTCAGCTGAAACTGCAGCAAGTGCACTTTCGTAGCTGAGGTATTCTTCATTTGCACCGCTTTCTGCAAGCATTTCTAAACCAACAGAAGCTGTGGTACCGAATGACCAAGGTGCTTCATCTTCAAAAGCAATGACAGAGAGTGGTGACAAAGGCTGTCCTGCAGTTAAGTTACTAAAAGTAATAGTAAACTCACTGATCACAGGTTCTACAACAATTGGCTCAACAACGACCGGCTCTTCAACCACTGGGTCGTTATCATTATCGCTACACGCTGCAAGTGTGGTTGCAAGTGCAAGCACTAGTAGACTTTTTTTAAGGTTGTTAGCAGATGACATAATCATGCTCCTACTTAACTGTAACGGTTAATTGCGCTACTGGGTTTAACCATCTGTGTACTGTATTACTTAAATCGCTATTTCCCGCTTCTAAATCGTCATCACCTAAGCTACCTGGGTGAATATGGATGCTTGTATTTGTATCACCACTTAATATACCTGTACCGCCAGTGCCAGCGTCGCCACCTGGAGCCGCAGGAATACCCGGAGTACCTGGAGCGCCAGAGCCTTCAACTACAAGCTCATTGTTTTGTTCTGTGCCTGCATCGTAAGCATTTAAATTAATTGTGTAAGTACCCGCTTCTGTTGGGATTTTCCAGCTGTTTAAGCCTACAAAGCCATCATTAGTTGGTAGCATCATTGCAGTTAAAGATAGGTACTCGTTACCGTCGGTAGTGGTAAGTGTTGCCGTTGTAGATGCGGCTGGTGCAAGTAAGCCTTCAGCTGGATTTGCAGCCATATCACTGCCCGCTGCAGTTGCTTGTGCAACTAGCTCTGCAATATTGCCGCCTTCAGCCATTGTTTGTAATGCTGTAGATGCTTGCGTTGCTACTTCAAATAGTGTGTCTTCGCTGTTGTGTGCTGTAATTAACAGTGGAGTGAAGTGAATACCCTTGGTTAGGTTAGTAACTTTTAGGTCTAATTCTGCGGCCATAGTCGATTGGCTAGCTGCCGCTAAAAGAATTGCAATTGTTAATGTAGAAGTTTTCATTATTATTCCTGTAAGTGATGATTCGAGTTAAGTATTGAATAATCGTCTCCAGAAACTCTCACAAACTTATCACTTTTTTATCACAAGATTTTACGCTGTGATTTTTAAATACAAATACGTTGGTTGATTTGTAGACATTTGTTTAGTTAAGAGGCAACATACATAAAACAAAAAGGAGAGTGTTATGGAAGAAAATCAACAGGTTGAACCAGTTAATAAAGATGACCGTATGTGGGCTATGTTATGCCATTTGAGTGCGCTTGCCGGATTTATTGTGCCGTTTGGCTCAATAATTGGGCCATTAATTGTGTGGTTAATTAAAAGAGATGAGATGCCAGTTGTTGACGTGCACGGTAAAAAGGCGCTTAACTTTCAAATAACGATGGCAATTGCATATGTAGTTTGTTTTTTACTGATGTTTGTAGCAGTAGGCTTAATATTACTACCTATAGTGGCAATTTTTGGGTTTGTAATGGTTGTAATGGCGAGTATTAAAGCTAACGAAGGTAAAGAGTTTAATTACCCGTTTAGTTTAAATTTGATAAAATAAAACCTCAGTTTATTTTTATACCAATTGCATTAAATTAGTGATCTATTATAGCGATAAGAAAATAGCTCAATAACAAGGCTAAAATTATGATACATAGTTGTTCTATATAAATAATTTTTAACGTAGTTAGTGAGTTATTTAATACGCTAGAATGATCATGTTTTTAATAAAATTGGTATTATAAACCCAGCTATAGGCTGGGTTTTTACGTTTAGCCATAAGGACATTATGCTTTATCTCACGTTATTTATTAGCGCATTTATATCTGCCACATTACTGCCTAGCTCTTCTGAGGTGATAGTGGTGGGGATGATTGCCCAAGGTAAAGTTAATTTATGGCTTATGTGGTGCGTAGCAACACTTGGAAATGTATTGGGAAGCTGCGTTAATTACTGGTTAGGCACGCAGGTACTGCGTTTTAAAGATAAAAAATGGTTTCCGGTATCGCAAAAAGGGCTTGATAACGCACAAAAGCAATTTAATAAATACGGTGTGTATAGTTTGTTGTTTGCTTGGCTGCCAGTAGTAGGCGATCCGCTAACTGTAATTGGGGGGATATTTAAAGTACGCTTTAGTCTGTTTTTATTACTAGTAACACTAGGCAAAGGCGCGCGCTATTTAGCGGTTATCGCCCTTGCCGTAGGATTCGAAAAGCTTTTTTAAATAAGTTTTTTAAGGCCTTATTTAGCCCAATCAAGCGTTAACGACACCGAGTCGGCAAAACGCAGTGCATGCGGTTTATCAACACGTGCTTTAGCGTAATGAACACTTGGGTGTGCGTGACAAACCGCAAGAATTTCAGCCACTAATTTTTCGAGCAATAAGAAGTGCCCTTGCTCTACTAAGCTAATTACTTCTTTGGTGATCACTTTATAATTAAGTGCTTGGTCAACTTCATCCGTTTTACACGCGTCATCAGCAGGGTAGTGAATCTCTAGGTTGATCACTACATCTTGCTTTTTTTCACGCTCATCGGGGTTAAAGCCAATAAACGTACGCAGGCGCAAATTAGTAACGTTAATAATTGCATTAGCCATAGGGTTAACCTTTTATAAGCTGCAAAAATTCGTTGCGTGTTTTAGGGTCGCTTCTAAAGTTACCTAACATTACTGATGTACGCATGCTTGAATTTTGCTTTTCTACACCACGCATCATCATACACATGTGTTTTGCTTCAACAATAACGCCCACACCTTTAGCGCCAGTAACTTCTTCAACTGCTTTAGCGATTTGATGCGTTAGCTGTTCTTGAATTTGAAAACGGCGTGAAAACATATCAACAATACGTGCAAATTTAGACAAGCCTAATACTTTACCGTTTGGAATATAAGCAATATGGCAACGGCCAATAAAAGGTAGTAAATGATGCTCACACATAGAGTAAAGCTCTATGTCTTGCACTAACACCATGTCGTCAGCGTCAGATGTAAATACCGCTTTATTAGTTATTTCATCAAGCGTTTGACGATATCCTTGCGTTAAATATTCCATTGCTTTTGCAGCACGTTTTGGCGTATCAAGTAAGCCTTCGCGGTTAGCATCTTCGCCTACTGCGGTGATGATTTTTTCGTAACTTTCTTTTAATTCATTGTGCATAAATATCTCAGTTTATTTATATTTACTTTAAATGACGGCCGCCATCAACAGGCAAAGAGCGCCCTGTGATGTAGTGGCTTTGTAATAGTAAATCAATGCTATTGATAATTTCTTGGCATCCGGGTTCAATGCCCATTAATGATTTTTTAAGGGTCTTAGCTCGATATTGCTCATCGTCATGTTCATTAAAAATAATGAGTGATGGAGCAACCGAGTTCACTTTTATGTTTGGCGCATATTTAGCGCTAAACGATTTAGTTAAGTTATCGAGAGCTGCTTTACTTGCTGCATAAGCTAAGTGTTTAGGGCTGCCTGTTTCAACTACATAATCAGTAAGGTGAATTATATCAGCAGGTACTTTTGCACTTTGCTGATAGTTTAAAAGCAGCTCAGCGCACATTAAATTAATTAAATACGGTGTTTTGGCGTGTATACGCATCATATTATCAAACAGTGCTGCAAAGTCAGGGTTGTTAGCTTCGCAGTCCCAGCTTGATGCGTTATGAACAATAGCGCGCAGCGATGTTGTATGCATATTGAGCGTATTTATAAATGCACTTATACCGTCATCGGTACTAAAATCGGCATAAATACATACAGCGCCTAGTTGCTCTAATTTATCAACAGCGTTGTGGCGAGTACGATACGTAATAATAACAGCCTGCCCTTGGGCTATATAATGCTGAGCGAGCGCTAAACCAATACGTTGGCCTGCGCCGGTAATTAAGATGGGCGATGTCATATAAGGCAGTGTTCTCTTTGGCGGGTAACTTATACCAATATTATTAAAACAAGATCGATCTATCGCTATTTTCTTAGGGCTATAATAGATCACTAATTTAACGCAATTGGTATTATAAAATTTAAAGCGTTAATTTACTAAAATATACGCAGTTTCTTAATCTGTCGATCAAAAAAGCAATTAATCCTCAAAGGCGTTAATTGCTTTATTTTATTTACTAAAACATTAATCGTAAATTGTCGGAATTGGTTGGCGCTTATGTTGTGTACGCATGTAAATACTTACAAGCTTTTGTTCAACGTCTTTAGAAACAGATTTACCTTCTAAAAAGTCATCAATTTGCTCATAGCTCAAACCAAGTGCTTCTTCATCTGTTAAGCCTGGGCGGTCGCTTTCTAAATCAGCTGTAGGTGCTTTTTCTACTAATAAAGCTGGGGCACCGAGTGCAGTAGCAAGTGCACGCACTTGGCGTTTTGATAAACCAAATAGCGGAGCTAAATCGCACGCGCCGTCACCAAATTTAGTATAAAAACCAGTAATGTTTTCAGCACTATGATCGGTACCCACTACTAAGCCTTGGCAAAAACCTGCAATTTCGTACTGAGCAACCATACGTTGGCGTGCTTTAACATTACCTTTAATAAAATCTATCTGAGCTTGCTCAGGCAGTGCTTCACCACAGCCAACTACAGCAGCTATCGCTTGCTCATGCAGTGCATCAGCAGCAGGTTGTACGTTTACGGTCATACGTTTACTTGGCTGGATAAAATCAACCGCCATTTGCGCTTCGTCTTCATCGGCTTGTACGCCATAAGGTAAGCGCACAGCAATAAATTGGTATTTGTCAGTATCGTGTTCTTTATTTAGCTCGTTTACGGCAAGTTGACATAAGCGGCCACAAGTTGATGAGTCAACACCACCACTAATACCCAATATTAGTGATCGTGAGTGAGCTGCTACTAAACGTGCTTTAATAAAAGCAACCCGGCGAGTTATCTCAGCATTTACATCAATAGTTGGCTGAACCTTCATTTCAGCCATAATTTCGGCGCGCATTGCCAGCTCCTTATAAAATTTAATATGTGATACGCAATAAACTTATTATGTGATTTAGTTTTAATTAATTAAAGTTTTAAATGAGCTTTTATTCTGCGAAGCTCTACTTTTAATTCTTCTACTTCTGCCAGTAAATCACTTAATTCTTTATCTTTAATTACTTCGCTTGGTAGAGCAACAAAGGCATCGGCGGGATTATTTTGTTGTTCGCCAAATAAATGAATGTATCGGCTGTCGCGTTTACCTGCTTCTCGTTCTAATTTACGGGCGTAATCGCTTTCAATCAGTTTATTGAGCGCTGTTTCTACTTCATTTACGTTATTAAAATCAGCAAGCCTAGCACTGCGAGTTCTTAATTCACCTGGGGTTTGGGCACCACGTAAAAGTAATAAACAAACAATGGCACGTTGCTGAGCAGAAAATTGCAGATTACTAAACTCGGTATTACAAAAACGATGATCGTATTTATTTACTCGACCAGAAAGCCCTTCATCAATGGTAACTAAACGCAATTCTATTAATTCATCAAGTGTATTTTGTACATCGCTTTCGGTTAAGCTCAAAACTGGGTCGCGATTTGATTTTTGATTACACGCATTGACCAATCCATTTAAAGATAAAGGATAGTGCTCCGGCGTGGTACTTTGTTTTTCTAATAAACACCCAATAATACGTTGTTGATTTGCTGATAACTGCATAAATAATCTCAAATTAGTAAGCGTATTTTATTAGCTTACACCTTTATTGAGTACCAAGCCATTGTTGAAGCTTTGGTTGTAATGCAGCTAAATCGAGAGGCTTACTTAAATAGTCGTTCATGCCTGCGGCTAAGCATTTTTCTTTATCGCCCTGCATGGCATTGGCTGTTAATGCAATAATAGTAATATTTTCATTACCTTTACCCGCATCGCCTTCTCTAATAGCTTTAGTTGCTTGGTAGCCATCCATTTCAGGCATTTGGCAATCCATTAAAACTAGCTTGTATGGTTTCCCTTGTTTTGCATTGAGTTTTACAATTGCCTCAAGCCCATTTTCAGCAATATCAAAAACCACTCCTGCTTGTTTTAATAAAGCAGAAGCAACAACTTGGTTAATTTTATTATCTTCAACTAATAAAATAGTTGGTTCTGATGAATCAACTGTTGTTGCTTTAGTTAGTTTATTTTGTAGTTGCGCTTGATTTTGTTGTTGTTCTATATATTTTTCGTTTGTTAGCGAGTCAAATAAATCAGAGGGGGTGAGTGGTTTGAAAATCATACTGTTGACCTCCATACCAAGCTTTGACTCTTCTCGTGAGTAACTCATAGGAGCCATTATCACTAACTTACAATTGTACATAACTATAAAGTTTTTGAGGGTAGCAATATCTGACGGAGTGGCTTTTTCAAAAAAGTAGTAATCTACTAAGATAGCATCTGGCTGAATGGTTATATTTTTTAGATAATCAGCTACATCAAGGTAGCTATGTATGCAATTAACAGTAGCCCCCCAAACAGTGAGTTGTTTATTTGCGGTGCCCGCATTTAAAGCACATTCATCAATAATAAGAATACGTTTATTTTTAATTAAATGACTAGGTAAATCTTGCTCTTTACTTAATCGCGGCTGTATTTTTATGGTGAAAGAAAACGTACTGCCTTCGCCTACCATGCTATTTACACTCACTTCGCCATGCATAAGTTCGCAAAGTTGTTTAACTATCGCTAAACCCAATCCTGTTCCACCAAATTGGCGAGTTGTAGAAGTATCCGCTTGCGTAAAAGACTCAAATAATGAACTTCGTTGCTTAGGATCAATACCAATACCAGTGTCGATCACTGAGCATTGTAAAAATGAACCATCGGTTGTTTCATCTATTTTTGCCGTTACTATCACCTCTCCATTTAAAGTAAACTTAACTGCGTTACCAATTAAATTATTTAAAATTTGGCGTAACCTATTTGGATCGCTGATTATTTCACTCACTGTAATTTGAGTGGCATCTAAAATAAGTTTGGTATTATTTTGCTCTACTTTTAAGGCAAATGATTCAACCACTTCTCCTAATAATCTTGGGAGATTAAACTGCACGTTTTCAATATCGAGCTTACCGGCTTCAATCTTTGAAAAATCTAAAATATCGTTAATTATATTAAGCAGTGATTGCGCTGATGATTGCGCAAGTTCAATATGATGCTCTTGCTGCTGATCTAATTGAGTTTGCTTTATAATGTTTAACATCCCCAAAACGCCATTCATTGGAGTGCGAATTTCGTGGCTCATACTCGCTAAAAATTCACTTTTTGCAGCAACTGCTTTTTCTGCGCCTTCTTTAGCGGTAACTAATTGCTGTTCTGTTTCTATTCGTTGTTGGCTTGAATGTAAGCTACCAATTAATGCAGCGACAGCAATTAAAAAACTTTCTTCATTTTTAGACCAATAGCGTTTTGATTCACACTGTTCGGCACATACCATTCCTATTACGCCACTGCCAGCAGGAATTATTACGCATAGCATAGACTTAATGTTTAATGGTGTTAAATAACGTTTTTTGAGAGGTTCTAAAATAGGATTATTTAAAGTATCAGGAGCATTAAAAACAGCCTGATGATCTATAGCATTAAAAAAGTTAGGCGTATTTTGTCTAAGCCAAATTGGCTCTACTTCATTTGCGGGTGAAAGTTTGCTATGTACAGCAAAAGGGTTTAGCTGACTTTTATCTTTATTAAAAAGTAAAATACTGGCACGTTCAATATTAAATGCTTGGCAAACAGCTTGCGTAATAATGTCCTTCGATTGGCTTAATTGACCGTTTAAAATTAATTTATTTACCGTAAGTGAAGCTAAAATTTCGTTATGCAGCGCGGTTTTATTATTTTCTAATTCAATTTTTTTACGAGTATCGATATTTTGTAATGACCCAAAAATTCTTACACAGCGCCCGCTTTTCATTTCTGCTTCGCCATGTGCAAGCACCCAAACCGGGTTGCCTTCAGTATTTATTATTTCGAGCTCAACTTCGTAGCTTTCACCATATTTAATAGCACGTTCAATTAAGGGTTTAATGGCTTCTCTGCTAGTGCCTTTTTCAAAGTAGCTTAAATCTTTAGGCCATTCGGGTTGTGTATTAAGGGGGTATTTAAATATTTTTTTAGTCATATCTGACCAGTACACTTGCTGATCTTCGAGGTTAAAAGACCATGCGCCAATTTGAGCTAGATCACTCATGGTTTCGAGCATTTTTTCGTTTTGTTGTTGGCGCTCAAGCATTTTTAAAAAGAACAAAAATGCCCAAATTAATAGCCCACAAATAATTATTATTGCTAAGCGTAGTGGCCATATAGCTGAGTTAGGAGGGCTCCAGCCTACCTTAGGAACGACATAGAGTTGCCAGTTGCCACCTTGGAAATTTAAAGTGAATTCAATCGGGTTCATGTTTGTAATACTTTGATCTCCGTAAAAAAATTCGCCCTTTTTACCTAATCCATTACGCCCTT
Source organism: Pseudoalteromonas sp. NZS71_1 (assembly GCF_015864305.1). Taxonomy (NCBI): domain Bacteria; kingdom Pseudomonadati; phylum Pseudomonadota; class Gammaproteobacteria; order Alteromonadales; family Pseudoalteromonadaceae; genus Pseudoalteromonas; species Pseudoalteromonas sp. NZS71_1. The sequence goes on from NZ_JADYXM010000013.1 coordinate 59,566, forward strand.
GTATAGCTATGGTGTATTCTTTTTCGAGTTCGTGAATTCCTGAATTCACATATACTTTTTCAATATCTAAAACAACGGATAATAAACCCCAAAAGGTATTATCCGTTTGTAAATAAACAGGAACGCGTGCCACTAGCGCTAAATCACCTTGCTCTAAAGTGAGAGGGCCCGCCATAACTATTGTATTTGTATCGCGAGCTCTAATTGCATTTTCGCGCTGTTTTTCATTTTTTAAAAAGTTAAGACCAATTGCTTTTTGGTTTTCTTTTAGCGGATAGCTCATTTGAATAATCATGTTTGGAGCACCGGCAATACTACGTAACTCGTTTGATGTTTTAAAAAGAGGGGCGGCAATTTGTGCAAAGCGTTCTTGTGTTAAATCAGGTTCTGCAGCAACGGCAACACCTAAACCTCGTACTAGTTGAATATTAGAAACTAAAGTAGATTCGAGTTGAGCTCTATATGTGCTTACTTCTGAAAGAATTTGCAAACGATGGGTATCTTTAACACGATTATAGTTAATTCGATCAAGAACTATCCCAACTAGTGCTGTTAGCGTAAGCGATAACCAAAAGGTCAGCTTAAAGTTATGAACATTCATTTTTTTGTTGTTACTAGACGGTGGCATTAGCTACATCGTGGCGTTAATTTAGGCAAATTAACTATAGCTAATTTATGACACAAATGAAAACGGCGCATTAACAAATGCGCCGTTTATTTTTTATAATTAGTAGTTTAGCTATCGCTAACTTCACGCGCCCAATGATTTTGCTTTGCTACGTGTAATTTACGGTAACCATCAAGTAGTGCCGCATGCTTTTTAAAGCCTTCAAGCGATAAACCTGGGAAAGTTAAACCGTTAAACTGCTTTTCACCCTCGGCAATTTCTATAGCCAGCGCTACATTATTAGCACCAAACATTAAGCCTAAAGCATCTTGATAATCGGCGTATTCGCGCTCGTCATCGTATTTAATTTCAAGAATCGCTTTTAAACAGCGAAAATGGCGCATTGCATCTTCGTTTACTTGACCTGTATGAAGTATCCAATCAACCCAATCGATTGCTTCTTCGCTGCCAGCAGCTAAACATAGATGCGCTTTAAGCTCACCTATACGCAGTGTGTGCCATGGTGTGTCGGCATCGGTTGCTAAACCAATAAACTCTGCGGCGCGGATAATATCGCTATGACCGGCTTCTTCTAGGCTGTCGTAAATTTCCATCCATTGCTCTGCATCGTACTGATCAAGCGATAGGAATGCTTCGCGAAATTTTGCGCCTTCGTTGTTGTTGCGCCAAATAAGCTCATCAACTGGATAAATATCTGACATGCCCGGTACTAAAATACGACATGCGTATACGTTTAGGTGCGTGTAATCCATGATGTATATATCGTGATCCATGCTGTGAATCAGGTCAGTACAGAAGTTATATTCTTGCTCTGTTGTGCCGCTAAAGTCCCAGTGTACAAATTCAAAGTCAGGTTTTGCACGGAAGAAATCATGCGAAATCAAACCGCTTGAATCGATAAAGTGCAGTTCAATGTTTTCTGGTGTTGCTACTTCATCGTTATCAAATGTTGCAGGTTGGAATACATCTAGCTGATCAAGACGACGACCTTGTAGTAACTCAGTAACGGTACGCTCAAGTGCAACTTCAAATGATGGGTGAGCACCAAAAGAAGCAAATACAGAACCATCAGTTGGGTTAATAAGCGTTACGCTCATTACTGGGTAAATCCCCCCAAGTGATGCATCGGCAATACGTAAATGAAAGCCATGGCTGCGAAGCTCTTCACACGCTTCGTGAATTTTAGGATATTGCTTAACAACGTCTTCAGGCACGATTGGTAAACAAATGCCTTCGGCGATGATGCGGTTTTTAATAGCGCGTTCAAATACTTCTGATAAACCTTGTACGCGCGCTTCAAATTTTGTGTTACCTGCGCTCATACCGTTAGATACAAAAATATTACCAATAACGTTTACCGGAATGTATACGTCTTGGTTATCGCGTTGGCGAGTGTAGGGCAGGGTACAAATGCCACGATCAATATTGCCTGAGTTAAAATCAAAGAGATGTGATGCGTTAAGTTCGCGCTCTGGGTCAAAGTAATCCCATAAGCTTTCATCCATAATACCTTGTGGTACTTCGTCGCCTTCAACTTTAAACCATTTTTCGGTTGGGTAATGAGTAAACTCGCCATTGGCAAATTCTTCACCTAGATAAAAGTCTGCAAAAAAGTAGTTACAGCTTAAACGCTCAAAGTATTCACCGAGTGCTGAGGCAATAGAGGCTTTGTCGGTTGCGCCTTTACCATTGGTAAACATAACACCGCAGTCACTGTCTTTTATATGAACCGAATAACAGTTAGCTACAGGGTTAAGCCAAAGCGCTTCTTCAACATTAATGTGTAGGGCTTCAAGCTTGTTTTGCATGGTAGAGATTGACGATTCTAGGTCGCGGTCTTTACCTTTGATAAATGTTTTTTCAGTCATATTGATCTCAACTAGTTCTGCACGATGTGTGGAGCTGACATTATCGTGGATTTTGATGTTTATTTCACCCTTTGCGAGCAAGAACATTATTATTTAATAAAACTGTGGTTATTATATGTTCTTAACGCTTGGTCAAAACGTGCAAAGGAAAGGTTGATGTTTAAAGTAATCAAACGCTTGTTATTATTAATTGTGATTTTAGGGCTGGCAAGTACCGCCGTTGTTTATGGTGTGCTTAGTTTAAGTTTACCTGCCCTTGATGGAAACGGACGTAGTAACGCGGTAGTAGATCCTGTAAAAATTTCGCGCGATGCACTAGGGCAAGCAGTAATAAACGCCAATAGCCGAAACGACGCTGCCTATGGTTTAGGTTATGCGCATGGGCAAGACCGATTTTTTCAAATGGATTTACTAAGACGTAATGCCGCAGGCGAGTTAAGTGAATTATTTGGCGAAGCCGCGTTGGGGCTCGATAAAAAAATGCGTTTTCATCAATTGCGTAAACGCAGCCAAATTATTTTACAAACGCTGGCTGAGACCGATAAGCAATTACTTAAAAGTTACGCTCAAGGTGTAAACGAAGGTTTAGCGCAAGTAGGGTATTCAAGCTTTGAATATTTACTAACAGGTGCAACACAAAAGCCATGGCAAAGCGAAGACAGCCTACTTGTGATATTTAGCATGTACCTTGATTTACAAAGCGCGACATTTGAACGTGACCAAGCACTCATTCAAATTGAGCAAGCGTACACAAAGCAAATGGTTGATTTTTTAACGCAACCAAGTAAGTACCAAGCCGCACTTGATGGCAGTAAATTAACGCCTTATAACGCCGGTATACCTACTTTTCCCACTCAAACAGAGCATACAGTTAAAAGTATTGAAGCCAACCAAGAGCGCGGCAGTAATAACTGGGCTGTTACGGGAACGCTTACTAAAACAGGTGCGGGTATGGTGTCGGATGATATGCATTTATCGATGGCAGTACCTGTAATTTGGTACAGGGCACAATTAAATTACATGCACAGTGGTGAGCAGACTCAGGTGACCGGTGTATCGCTGCCCGGAGCACCTGCCATTGTTGTTGGCACTAACAACAATGTTGCATGGGGATTTACTAACGGTTATTTAGATACAGCCGATTGGATTGCATTAAACGATGATAGTAAAACATGGCAAGTAGATGAACCTATTGCATTACCCGATGGGGAGGTTGAAAACTATTCATTACTACTCAGCGAATATGGCCCTGTAAAATACATTAACGAAAAACCTTATGCATTGAGCTGGGCTGCACATCAGCCTTACGCCGTTAATATGCAACTCTTAAAGTTAGAGCAAGCCAAAACAGTAGATGATGCACTTGCTGTAGCAAGCGATGTAGGAATACCTGTGCAAAACCTAATGGTGGTCGACAGCCTTGGTAGCGCAGCGTGGAAAAATATGGGCGGTATACCGGCTCGTAAAACGCCAAGTGAGCTCGGTGTAAATGCCGATGACTACTCAGTGCTTTGGCAGCAAACCGAATTAGAACGTCCCTTTATTAAAAACCCACAAAGCGGCAGATTATGGACTGGTAATTCTCGCGTGGTATCGGCTGAGGATAACGCCCGTTTTGGCAATGGTGGCTATGCACTCGGTGCACGTTCGAGCCAAATTCGCGATAGATTATTTGAAAAACAAACATTTGCAGAGAGCGACTTTTACGCACTACAGCTCGATAATCAGGCTCGCTTTTTAATGCCTTGGCATGCTTTGCTATTAAAGCAATTAAAAACCGATACAACTAAAAATCAGCAATATATAACAGCGCTCGAAAATTGGCAGCAATGTGCGTGTTCAACCTCCATAGGGTATACCTTAGTTAAGCGCTACCGCGATGAAGTGATTAATATTTTATTTAGTAATATTGAAAGCCAATTAAATAAACAACAAGGCACACTTAAATACGTAAAACGAGATTTAGAGCCCGCAGTATGGCAGCTTATTAATAACAAACCCGATACGTGGATAAACCCGCAATTTAAAAGCTGGGATGCACAATTACACGGTGCATTTAACCAAACTATTACTAAGCTTACAGAACAATTTGGCAATAACGTACAAAGCTGGCAGTGGGGCAAGGTAAATGAGTTAGTGATAGAGCATCCATTTGCAAAGCAAATGCCGTTACTTGCTAAGTTATTAAATATGCCTACAGCTACGGGTTTTGGTGATAGCTACATGCCCGCCGTACAAGGGCGTAGTTTTGGCGCATCGCAACGCTTTATTGCTCAACCTGGGCATTTAGAGCATGCAATTATGGCTATTCCTGGTGGGCAATCGGGGCATCCATTATCTGAATTTTATAGAGCGGGTTTTAGTGATTACGTAGAGGGTAAACATACACCTTTATTGCCGCAAACACTTATGCATCAAATAGTCATAAGTCCTATTAAATAACGTTTAAGTGATAAGTGAGTGAGCTTAAATAGTGATAAAAACGTTCTATATTTATTAATTCATACAACAGAGAACAAAAATGAAAAAAATACTACCCGCATTAATAACAGGTTTATTACTAAGTACAGCAGCGCAAGCCGACGAGGGACCAGTAACAGCACAAAAGCTAAGTGAGCATGTATACGTATTATTTGGGCAAGGCGGTAATATTGCAGCAAGTGTAGGTGATGATGGCATTTATATTATTGATGATCAGTTTGCCAAACTCTCAGATGATATTAAAAAAACGATTAGCGATTTAAAACCAGGCAGTGCAGAGTTTGTTATTAATACGCATCATCATGGCGATCATACCGGTGGCAACGAAAACTTTGCTAAAGCGGGTGCGCACGTTATAGCACACGACAATGTACATAAACGTTTAGAAGAGCAGCATGGCGAAGGGTCAGACTTTTTACCGCGCATTAGTTTTGGTCACGATTTAAAACTGCATTTTAATAATGAACATGCCCATGTAGTGCATTACGAACATGCACATACCGATGGAGACTCGGTTGTCTTTTTTAGTAACGACAACATAGTGCACATGGGCGATATTTACTTTAATTTTGGCAGCTTACCGTTTGTTGATGTAGATAGTGGCGGTAGCGTTGATGGTATTTTAGCGGCAGTAGACGATGTAGTTAAACAAATTGACGACAACACTAAAGTAATACCAGGACACGGTAAGGTAAGTGACCGTTCAGGACTGATAGCGTATGGTAAACTAGTTCAAAACGCGAAAGACGTAATGCTAAAAGCAATGCAAAATAATGCAAGCTTAGAGCAAGTACTTAAAGCCGATCCATTGGCAGAACTTGGTCTTGAATACGCAGGCTGGTTACCAAAAGAGAAAGTAACCACACTCTTTTATCGCAGTTTAAAGTAGTACATCTAAAGTAAAAAACATGATACAAAGCTGAGTGTATTCTTGATTTAATCGAGCGTACATTCGGCTTTTATTTTCTTATGCCTAAAGGAGTTGTGTATGTCGGCAGAAAAAACCCATCTTGAAATTTGTAACTTAACCAGAGAGCAATATCCGCAAATTAAAACCTTGATGGATCAAGCGTATCCCGACTTAGGTGGTGCGTGGCCAAGTCATACCATTTTTAGATTAATAGACCAATTTCCTGAAGGGCAAATAGGTATTGTAGATGACGGTGTGCTGGTGGGCTTAGCATTAAGTGTACAAGTTGATTACACACGTTTTTCAAACCCGCATACGTACGAAGACATTGCAGATGGTCACGACCGTGTATTTAGCGATACCGACGGCGATGCGCTATACGGCTTAGATGTGGCCATTAGCGAAACTCACAGAGGCATGCGATTAGGTCGTCGCCTTTATGATGCCCGTAAAGAACTGTGCCGCCAATATAACCTACGCGCTATTTTAGCGGGTGGTCGTATTCCACGTTATTACAATCACAGTAGTGAAATGACGCCAATGGAATACATTGCAAAAGTAGATCAGAGAGAGCTATACGATCCTATTTTAAGCTTTCAGTTATCTAACGATTTTCAGGTAAAGCGTTTACTTAAAAAGTACCTACCGGAGGATCAAGAGTCAGTTGGTTACGCCACTTTACTTGAGTGGAATAACATTATGTATGAACCAACCGACACTGTACTCGAGTCAACTAAATCAATCGTGCGTGTAGGTGCTGTGCAATGGCAAATGCGTTGTGTTGAATCGGTTGAAGAAATGCTAAAGCAGGTTGAATACTTTGTAGATACCGTATCAGACTACAAAAGCGACTTTATACTATTCCCTGAATTTTTTAACGCGCCATTAATGGGCTTAGGAAATCAAAGCAACCAAACTGAAGCGATTCGTTATTTAGCGGAATATACCGAAACGTTTAAAAACGCGATGTCGCGTATGGCAATAGAATACAACGCCAATATTATTACCGGCTCTATGCCGCTTGCCGAAGACGATAAAATTTATAACGTAAGTTATTTATGCCACCGCAGCGGTAAAATAGACGAGCAACGTAAAATACATATTACCCCGCATGAACAAAACGATTGGGTTATTCAAGGCGGCGACAAAATTGCTGTATTTGAAACCGATGCTGGGCGTGTAGGTATTCAAATTTGTTATGACGTAGAGTTTCCTGAGCTTTCACGCATATTAGCAAAACAAGGGTTAGATATTTTGTTTGTCCCATTTTGGACCGACACTAAAAACAGCTACTTACGTGTGCGCCATTGTGCACAAGCGCGTGCAATAGAAAACGAATGTTATGTGGTTATTGCAGGCTCGGTAGGTAACTTACCACAAGTAGAAAGCCTTGATGTGCAGTACTCACAATCGGCTGTGTTAACGCCATCGGACTTTTCGTTCCCGCACGATGCAACACTTAACGAAGCCACACCTAATACAGAAATGCTGTTATTTAGTGACCTTGATATGGATAAGTTAAAAATTCTTCACAGCGAAGGCACAGTGCGTAACTTAAAAGATCGCCGCGAAGATTTATATGAAGTTATATTGAAAAAGAGAGATGTTTAATGGCGTGGATTTATTTGGTTATTGCCGGTTTACTTGAAATTGGCTGGCCGATAGGTTTAAAAATTTCGCAAAACTCAGATACTCGCTGGCAGGGCATCGCAATAGCGGTGGCATTTTTAGTCGCTAGTGGTTTTATGTTGTGGCTTGCGCAAAGGCAAATATCAATGGGCACCTCATACGCGGTGTGGACAGGTATTGGCGCTGCGGGTACGTTTTTAGTAGGTATATTGTTTTATAACGATGCAGCTACATTTGGTCGTATTGCGGGAGTATTAATGATTATTAGCGGTGTGATAACACTTAAAATAAGCTCTTAATTGGTAATTTGAATAAACGCTTAATTATGAATAGCGCAGGTATAAAAGCCTGCGCTTTTTTATGTTGCCATTAATTCGGCAACATAACCAAAACAGCGGCAATGGCTATGAGTATTAAGCCTGCAGTATCTTGTTTTTTAAGTGGCTGCTTTAACCAAAGTACGGCAATTAGCATGGTAAAAAATACTTCAACCTGTCCAAGTGTTTTAACGTAAGCAACATGTTGTAAGCTCATTGCACTAAACCAGCCAATAGAGCCGATACAACTAAAAACACTAATAGCGGCTGTAGTGCCTTTGTAGTACCACAATTTACTGAGCGTTTGCGGCTCTTTTAATAATAAATAGCCCAGTAGTATTAGTGTTTGTAAGCTAATTACAAACAGCAAAACCCAAGCGGCTGAGTGTGGGAATAATAATCCTGAATTTAAGCTCGCTTCACGTACCCACAGTGAGGTAAGTGCAAAGCAAGTACCACAAGCAAGGCCTAGTAATGCCGTTTTAGCATTAAAGTGTTTAACGCTTGTTATGCCGCTGAGTAGCAATACGGCAATAGCGCCAAAAAACACACCAAGCCAACCGAGTAAAGAAAGTGCCGAGCCAAAAAATAATACACCTAAAATAGCAGCCACTAACGCCTCGCTTTTGGCAAGACCAGCACCTACGGCGTAATTATTCATTTTAAATAACTTAACCATTAAACCAGTGGCAAGTATTTGCATAACACTTGCGCCTACAATAAATCCCCAAAAGGCATTATTAAACGTAGGCATGGCGGTATCTTGATATTGATAAAGGCCATATAAATACACGGCAGCAATAGGGCCTGCAATAATAAAGCGAGAGAGGGTTACGCCAGCCACACTCACATCGTTACTTAATTTACTTTGCAAGGCATTACGCCATGCTTGCATAAAGGCGGCTAAAAAAGTGAAAAATATCCAGGTCATGGTCGTCATCGTTAAAATGTAAGGCAGTAAAGTTAACAAGCTTTGTGAAGTAAAGCGATGCATTAACTATGATGTTGAATATTCATCATCTGCGACATTATGTCGCACGGGTTTGAGGATAAATTTAGCTATAGTAAGCCTGATGTTATTGTTAGCCGCCAGAGTTTGTCATAAAACGTATCTGGCGGCTTTTTTATTGCGCTTATACCTATATAAATACTTGCCTAGTTCTTATCGTGAGAATTAACAAACACTTTTGGACGAAGCCGCACTTTCCGACTATATGGCGGTTTAAACCCGAGCAGAGCTAAAATGGCAAAAGTACCAGAAGAGCCAGACCATACCAGCATAAAAAAACGGCTTCGCTTTGCTGGGATGTCGCGCCAGGTTATAGCAAAAGGGTTGCCGTTTGAGCTTATATTAGTAACTGCGAAAAGCTACAGGCGGAAATTTAAAACCACAGAGTTAAAAATTAAAAGTGCAATCATGCAGCCATTCCGATACGTGTAATTTAGGTTTTAATAGCGATAATGATTCATTTAATAGGTGGGATGAAAGTAACCCTGCGATAAAAGATACATTTTTAATCTGAAAGGTAGATTCAGTGAACCAGTTTAGTTTTTACCATTAGAGTGGCTGTCTAGTTTAGCTGCTATATAGAAAAGCTGCAAAACACGATGCATTAAGAAGGGTAGACCTTTTAAGCTCAATAAAGCCACACAGACACCTGTAATCCCTTCCAAAACGTCCATTAAAGCAACCTATAAAGCGCTTTTTAAATTTTACGTGAAAGTCAGTTGTCGATTGAACCAAAATAGGAACTCAGCTATGGTTTGTTTATTAATAAAAACAAATAAAAAACGAGTTAATCTACAGGCTTGTTAGGTTTGGAGGTTTGATGAAAGCTTTATTTTTGGGAGCTGGAGCGTCTTACGAAGTAGGCATGCCATTAGTATGGGAATTTACTAATGTGCTAAGGCGAGTTATCTTAAAACGGTTAGATTCAAACCTTTTTAATTTCAAAAATGACTCAGAGTTGAAAAACGAGTTCATTTCGTTATTTGAAAATCATGATTTGCACTACGAGCAAATAGTCGCACACCTTGAGGATATCTATCTTAACTCTCGAGGTAATGTTGATAAAAGGGATGCTGTTCACGGTATCATTATTCAGTTAATAGAAACGATCCAGCTTTTACTTCTAGAGGATCAAAGTTTAATCAAAGAGTTACTGACTCATCGTATAAAAAATTATTATGGTCTGAAAGAGTACCTTTCTAAAAGAGAACCCACTTTAGTGTGCTCATTAAATCATGACGTAGTATTCGAAGAAGTGTGTACATATCTATCGATCCCATTCTCCGACGGGTTCTATGATGACTATCGAGGCTTTGGAAATGTAGCTCCATTTTCGTCAATATCATCTAAACAATTAGAAAGTGGCGAATTTAACTTCTTTAAAGGAAGTTCACTTGGGTTTAATCTTGTAAAATTACATGGCTCACTGGATATATTTGCGATTGAAGACATGGACTACTTCATTAAAGCTAAGGCTTTAGGTCAGTACGTTGGTGGTCATATTGATTCAATTATATCTATAGAGAAAGCTAATAGTCTGATTTGCCATCGTGATCAATATCGCATGACAAATGAGTTAACCGTTGAAGATGATACTGGGGAAATACAGTTTCTGCGAAGATCTTTGCTTTCTGGTGGTCATAAGTTTAAAAATGAAATGTCACAAATCGCACCTGCTACTTTACTTGATTACTTTAAGAAAAGCTTGAATGAAATCATTGAACTAACCGTTATTGGGTATAGTTTTGGAGATGAACATATAAACGATATTCTGAGTGCTTGGGCTTCTAAATCAGGAAAGTTAGTACAAGTATTTGACCCTTATATGACTGAAATCCCAGATTGTTTAGTAGGGCATGATGTGGAAGTTCAGATCTTAAATGGGGGTTTTACTGATTTTTGCTTAATGTATGACTCCTCAGAAGAATCATATCAAAATAAGTCGCTGCGAGATGCTCTTGATACAGTAAGGCTCGGCTTGAAACAAAGGCGAGTTAGTTTATAAACATCAGAATCGATGCTTTTATTTTATTATCGTGTATCCCATTTCACAGTAATGATGCGTCAAAAGCTTGCTTAAAAGCAAAGGTACTGACATATATTCGAGCTATGGCGTCATGTTTATCATGTGCCATGCTCCTAATACAATTAGAGTGGCAGTCTAGTTTGCTTTGCTTTGCTCTGTTTATTGTTTAATCCGCTGGGGTCGTCATAAAACGTATCTGGCGGCTTTTAACTACGCTTATACCTATATAAATACTTGCCTAGTTATAGATACCATATTTAATCAGATTGGTATAAATTATCCGAAACATCAAAAGGATAAATTATGACAACATTAGTTGTATGTGCATTACTTGCGGTATTAATGCCTTACTTTGCAAAAGTGCCGGTTGCTATAGCAATGGCAAAATTAGGTCGATACGACAATAAACATCCTAGGGCGCAACAAAAAAAATTAACCGGCTTTGGTGCACGGGCGCTCGCTGCTCATCAAAACTGTTTTGAATCGCTTGCTGTTTTTGCTGTCGCTATTGCAGTTGTACTGGGTACTAACTCTGTAGGTGCAGTGACCGAAATGCTAGCTGTTACGCATATTGTGTCGCGTATTTTGTATTGCGTATTTTACTATATGAACCTAGATATAATTCGCTCATTAGTGTGGTTTATTGGTTTGGGTACAGCCATTGCCATGATTGTGGTGAGTTTGTAGGTTTATACTTTAAAACCACAAAGCAAGCAGCCTAAAAGGGCGCTTGCTTTGTAGTCTTGAAGAACTCGTGGCGTTAATGCGATACTTTAATTCGCTCAATTAAATCGGTAGGTGCCACTTCACTATTAATCGCAAAATCTAGTTGCACAAGTACATCTTCAAAACCTGAATCTGATGCTTTATATTTCCATTTTGCTAGCGCCTCTTTCGCTGATTTATCAAAAACATCTTTAGGTTTAGATTGAATAACACTAATGTTTTTTGTTTTACCGTTTGCTGCAATATCGTATTTTAATACAACAGAGCCGCTGATCCCTTGTTGAGCTGCTTGTATTGGATAAGCAGGTTCAATGCGTATTGTTGGTGAAATATGTTCCTCTTGCGTTTTATTTACTTCTGGTTGCTTTGCAATTGCTAAGCCGCTTAGCATGCTTGCGGCTACAAGTAATAAGCCACCTTTAGCAAGCTTTGAACGCTCCCCGCTGTGTTTTATATTAATTAGTCGTTGTAACATGGTTTTTTTATCTCCGTAGTGTGAATAAGCCATAAGTCCTGTGGGCACATTTGCCGCGCAGTTTATTAAGGCTTTGCTATATAAAATATGTTGTTGAGTGGTTTTATCGGCTAATACCCGTTCATCACAAGTCAGCTCTTGTAGTCGGCGCATGCTTGCGTAACAAAACCAAGCTAGTGGGTTAAACCACAGTAAAATAGTAGGCAGTAATATAAGTGCGTTTGTTAAGTTGTCTTTGCGTTTAATGTGTACGTTTTCGTGCTCTAAAATAAGCGCTAATGTGGCTTTATCAAACTGGGTATTATAGTTACTCGGTAACACCAGCTTGCTGTTTAAAATACCGACCACCATTGGCGTGGCTACATGTTGGCTGGTATAAGTTTTAACATCAGCGGTAAGAGTGCCTTCAAATTGTGTTAACTCAGTTAACTGCAGGCTTTTAACAAAGCGGGTATGCGTAATAAAGCTAGCTATTAATAACCCTGCGGTAATAAGTACATACATGAGCGCCCAGCTAATACCCATTTCATGTGTAAAAGGCTGGTTAGGGGTGATTAAGTAATGGCTAATATTGCTATTTTGCAGTGGTTTAATCGCATTTGGTAAATTAGCAATAACCAATGCTGCAGGTAATAGCCATGCTAATTTATATACAAACCGCGAGCCAAGGGCTTTTAAACTAAATCGCTCGAGTAAAATAAATCCACAAAACAAGATACTTAATAGTAGTTGTTGCTCAATTAACCAATTAAACCCAGTTTGAATAACCATGTTAATCCCTTACTTTTGGTTTTTTTCCCAGTCATCTATAACTTTTTTAAGCTCGTTTATATCTTGCTGAGAAAGCTGCTCCGATTTAGCAAAGCCGCTTACAAGTGGCGCAATACGTCCACTAAAAAAGCGCTCAATAAAGTTTTGGCTTTCTTTTAAGGTGTAGTCGGCGCGCTCCATACACGGCATATAAATATACTGACGACCTTCTTTTTCAAATGTAAGTGCGCCTTTTTTTACTAGTCGACCTAGTAGGGTTTTAATGGTTTTTTCGTGCCATTGCTTATCGTCGCTTAAGCGCTCAATTATTTGGCTTGCGGTGGCGGGGTAGTTAATCCAAAGTGCGTCGAGCACGTCAAACTCTGCTTTTGATAACTCAATCATGCTATTGCCTACAAATGTAATCTTTAATTAAAGACTACACCTGTAATCTTTAATTGCAAGTTTATTTTTAACTTTTTGAGATGTAATTAAGTGACTTGGTATTAGATTTTTGAAATATCGTTTTTATTAATTTGTATATATTGGTTTTCAGGTAGGTTTAGTTTTGAAAGGGTGAGGTCACTAAATTGCACTCTAAATAAATCAATTACTTTATATCCGCAGTAATGCGCCATTTTACGTATTTGTCTGTTTAGCCCTTGTTTTAAAACAATACTAAACTGATTGCTGGCTATTTTATTTACTTCACAAGGCAGGGTTATGTGTTTATCAACGGGTACGCCTGCTGCCATTTTTTTACAAAAAGCATCGTCTAAAGGCTTATTTACGGTGACTAAATAATGTTTAGGCTGGTGGAAGTCAGGATGTATTAGTTGATTACAAAAATCCCCATCGTTGGTCAAAATAAGCAAACCGCGAGAGTCTTTATCTAATCGACCAATAGGGTAAACGCGGGTGAGTGTGGGCAAATGGTGAATAAGGCTGGCTGGGTCATCAATATTTAATTTGCAGTCAATACCTACTGGTTTGTGGTACGCAAAATAAACTAAATCGGCAGCACCTTTAATTTCTTTTTCATTCACTATTACAATGTCTTGCTCATCAACGTGATCTATATGATTCGCTGGGCGATTATTTACAGTCACAACACCTTCATCAATTAAACGCGATGCCTGTTTACGAGAACAAATACCTGCATGGGCAATATATTTAGCGAGTCGGACTTTTGTGCTCATAACGTGTGACGCCAGCGGCTAATAAAAATTTGATCGTGATTATAGCAAAGCTGCGTATCGATAATGTTAAATAACCAGAACTCAGGTTAAATATAAAAAGGTAGCCAGGATGGGTATTAAATTTTCACAGTTAAAAAAGCACGAGCCGCTACAAAAAGTCATTGTTCACTCGTTAGATATGGCGCTTTATCAAGTATCAGTAATGATTAATAACGTTGAATACTATGTAACAGAAGACAGCGGTGAGTTTTTAAGAGCGCTAAGCCCACTGCATGTTCAAAAGCGTTTTGACAAAATAGCGTATGCCGAAATGGTACTGCGCCAAACAAGCGCTTACGACGAAATGTGCGGTCAGCCAGAAAAAACCGGTAGCAATATGCTTGAAGTACCTTACGGTAAAAATAATCTTTATTGATTGAGCTAATTTGCTAGTATCTGCTTTTTAAGGGCGATAAATGTATCAATTAAAAGTAGATAATACCGATGCGTTAAACTCAGCGCTTCGCGCACAAATGGTTGAATTTAACGCCCAGCATTTTGATGCGCAAAGAGTGCCATTAGGCTATAAATTTACTGATGAGCAAGGCGAGCTTGTTGCCGGTATTAGTGGGTGTGTGTTTGGAAATTGGCTGATGATTAGTTGGCTTTGGTGTAGCGATAGTGCACGAGGTAAAGGGCTTGCAGATAAACTGCTAACGGAACTTGAACAAGCTGCTGTTGAGCTAGGAGCAACAACTGCTCAGCTTGATACACTTGATTTTCAAGCAAAACCTTTTTACGAAAAGCGCGGTTATAGTGTTAAGTATCAACTTAATAATTACCCACGCTCAGGTACGCGTTACTTTATGGAAAAGCCACTTTAATTTTTGCTGGCTATTTTTCTTTTAGTGGCTCGCCTTCAAAGGTAATACCTAAAAAAGGTGTTGCCTCTGGTGCTAACATAAAAGTGCGAATATTTAGGTGATCATCGCCTTTTGGGTTTTGCAGCACGTCGTCTCGGTAAAACTTACCAAAACAATCCAACGTATTTTGTTTACTTAAATCGTTTAATTTAGCAAACGCAAAAATTTTACATGAGCCGTTGTTCTCACTCGCAGCGCTAAGTAATCCATGGTTATTAAAGCCACATGCAGTAAATGTGTAATTTGCTTCTATCACCGCCATTGTATCGGTAAATTGAATGCTTTTTGGGTTTTCTGCAAGGGTTTTTAAATAGTCATTTAGTGTCATGTGTTACCTTTGGGTTTTTAATTATTTAGCGCTTAACTCTAGCTCATCTGTTTGCTGATTTATATTGAATTTAAATCGCGATAAAAAGTTCATTCCTAGTAAACCTTGTCCACGGGTGTTTTCAATGCTTAGCACTTCAAAACCATAAATAATTTGCGAGCCCACTTTAAACGATTCAATTTGATAACGCTTTACAACAATTTGACCATTCGCTGTATTTACCGTTACATCGCCTAAATATAAAGGCTGTGGCGAAATTTTCTCAATAATATTTGTAGGTAGTGAGGTTACGCTTGCGCCTGTATCAATCATTAGTTCGGTTGATAGATTATTATTTATTTCGGTGTTTATTAAGTAATGCGCGCCGTAAGGCGTTAAAGCAACGAAGTCGTCTTGCGATTGCGCTTTATTGATCATAGCTTGCAGTGTTTGCACTTGGCTTTTTAGATTGTGCTGGTGTGGCATTCTATCAAGGGTTGCTTGTGCGCTAATTAAATCGCCTTGCTGAAAGTAGGCGTACGCAAGCGGATATAAAAACTGCGCGTTATCGCTTTTATAATCAAGCCAAATTTGTGTTTGCTCAATAATAGCTTGCCAATTTTGTTGCTCAGTTAATGTGTGTAATTCGTTTTGAGTGAGCGTATTTAAGCGTGTATTTACGTTGTTTTGCTGATCAGCAGGTAGTAATGAATTCAGCTCAAATAAAGCAATAATGGCGTTTTGTGTTTGCTCACTATTTATTAAATACTCAACCTGTAAATTAAGTAATTCTACGTTATAAGGGCTGTTATTTAATAGCGCATTGAGAAATGATTCGCTAAGTAATAAATTGCTATTTAGCCATGTTTTAAGCTGTATCAGCCACGATGAATAAAGGTTTTTTGCACTTTCTGGATTGTTGTTTTTGAGTTGTTGATAGCTACTAAGTGCGGCTTCAAATTGGTGTTGTTTAAATTGCTGCTTTGCCGTATTTAGTAACGTATCTTGTTGTTTAGGCGATATGCTTTGCTGGGCACTTTGCGTTTTTTGTGGTGTAGTTAACGCAGGCTGCGGCCATAATAAATAAGCGTTAAGGCTAAGCGAGCCAATTAATAGCAAGGTGATTAGCTTGGTATAGTGGCTCATTGTGACCTCTTATTTTTAAACGAGTTTATACCAATTTTATTAAAACATGATCATTTTATCGCATTAAATAACTCACTAACTGCGTTAAAAATTATTTATATAGAACAACTATATGTCACAATTTTCGCCTTGTTATTGTGCTATTTTCTTAGCGCTATAATAGAACACTTATTTAATGCAATTGGTATTATTTAATAAAGTGCGTTAAAGCATGGATGTTGACTATTTCAATATCAGCCAGCCCTTTATAAGCATAATTGGCGCCTTGATCGTTTAACCATACTGATTGGCAACCGGCATTATTTGCGCCTTGTACGTCGGTATCTAGGCTATCGCCAATGTGTAAAATTTCACTTTTAGCAACGTTTAAATGTGTGGCTGCTTTATCAAATAAGGTGCTGTGAGGTTTTGCTTTACCGTGCATACCTGCTTGCAGTACGAGTTCAAATTTATCGTGTAAGTTAAAGCGTTCAATTTCAACGTTACCGTTAGTAATCGCAACAAGCGTAAAGTGTTTGGCTAGGTTATCTAGTAAGTTAAGTACGTCATCGCTTACGACTATGTTGCTGCGCGCATCGGCAAAGGCGTTATAGGCGGCATTTGCATGGCGCTCTACATCATCTGCGGTAAACCCAAGTTTAGAAAGCGCTAAACGTAGGGTGTGTTTGCGCCATTTAGTTACATCATCTGCGAGATCTGGGTTTTGTATTACGGCAAGTTCGCGACATAGTTGCCAGTACTTTGGACCTTGCTCTTGATAGCCCAGTAGCGCGTTTAAATAATTTTGTTGGGCTTTAACGGCTGCTTTTATAATAGGGTGATTGCTGTATAGCGTGTCGTCTAAATCAAAGCTCATGACAGAAAATGGCTTAATAGCACGATTAAATCGGATCATATTTATTTTCCTAATCAGTTCGTTTTTTTGCGCGAGGGTGAGTGTTGTCGTACACCTTGGCTAAATGTTGAAAATCTAAATGCGTATACACTTGTGTAGCCGACAAACTGCTGTGCCCTAGTAATTCTTGCACGGCGCGTAAATCACCAGATGATTCTAAAATATGTGACGCAAACGAGTGGCGCAGCTTATGCGGGTGAACCTGCGAGCTAATGCCTTGTTTTATTCCCCACTCTTGCATGCGTAGGCGCACTTGGCGAATCGAAATACGATTTTTTTGGCTACTTAAAAATACTGCTATTTCATCGGGCTTTGTAAATTGAGGGCGTATTGTGAGCCATTTTTTTAATGCGTCTAACGCTTTTTTGCCCACCGGAATTAATCGCTCTTTATTGCCTTTACCACGCACTAAAATTTCACCATTGGCAGCGCTAATATCTTGCATGTTAGCGCCAACTAACTCGCTTATACGCAGCCCTGATGAATACATAAGCTCCATCATTGCTTTATCTCTAATAGCGAGAGGTTCGTCGTCGGGTATTTCGAGCAAGCGTGCCATTTGATCTACATCGAGATTTTTAGGCAGGGGCTTTGCAAATTTAGGGCCTTTTATACCTATTGCCGGATTATGGTAATGCGATTGCTCGGCAATGTTTTTTGCTTTTAAAAACTTATACAAACTACGAATGCAGCTGAGCTTTAAACTAATAGTACGCCCACTTAATTGTTTTGAGCGTAGTGCCATGCTGTAGCGGCGAATATGCTCGCCTTGCACGCCAAACCAGTCATCACATAATTTGCTAAAATAAAGGGCTGCAAAGCCAAGCTGACTTACATATTGATTAACTGTGTGCGCTGAATACTGTTTTTCAAACTTTAAATAATCGCTAAATAGCGTTATGGGTGTACGCCAATTGTCGCTTAACTGGGTAATATTAGGCGCATCGTCACTCATGCTAGTTTTTGCAACCGCAGGTGTAATGCGTTTATAAAGTCGAGTACAAAGAGGTTATCTTGAGCGGGCTCAAAATGGTTTACGTTACTGCTACCAAACGCCAAAATAGCGATAGGGTGTTTAGTGTCGCCAATTAAATAAATCGCGACAGATTGTGTATCTTCACTAAATAATAATTCGCGCTCTTGCTGATTAATACGCCCTAAATAATGCCCTGAATGGGTAAGGCGATGGGCAATAAGTTCGTCGTATTCGAGATTATATTTCACTAATTTGCAGTCGTTAACATCTTCACTTGAGCAAATTATATTGCGTAGATTATTTGCAAGGGTGTCAAAATCGTTATGATTCCAAAGCTGGCGATGGCACTGGCTAAACAAACGATATACAAGCTCGTTTTGCGTTGCATGCTTGCTCATAGTGTCTATTTGGCTTTTTAAAAGCGTGTTGTGCTCGCGTAATTGGCGTTGCTGAATATGTACCAACGACGTTGCACCTTGAGCTTGCTGTTGCAGCTCAAGTTGTGCGAGTAGCTCAGGGTGCTGAATTAAAAAATCAGGATGTTGATGTAAGTAATCAATAACCTGTTCTTTACTTAGCTCGCTCATAGCGCTACTTGCCCGTCGAACACATGCTCTGCGGGGCCAGTCATGCGTACTGGGTGACCTTCGCCACTCCAACGTACTTGTAAGCTACCGCCTGGTAAATCTACTTGAACAGTTGTTGATAACTTATTTTGCATATGACCAATCACCATTGCTGCACACGCACCTGTGCCACAGGCTAGGGTTTCGTTAACGCCGCGCTCCCACACTCTTAATTTAATGTGTTCATGCGATACAACTTGCATAAAGCCAATGTTCGCTTTTTGCGGAAAACGTTCGTGGTTTTCAAGTAATGGACCCAATATATCAACTTGCGCGGTGGTTACGTCGTCAACTTCTAGCACGCAATGCGGGTTACCCATAGATACCGCGCCACTAAATACAGTGTGTTCTTCGGTTCTAATAATATAAGTAAGCTCACGCTTGCTCGCTTTTAAAGGGATTTTACTTGGCTCAAAATTTGGATGACCCATGTTAACCGTTACTTGACCGTCTTTTTCTATGTAGAGCGTTAAGTTGCCCGACTTGGTCGACACAGTAATTTTATGCTTGTTAGTAAGGCCCTTCATACGTACAAAGCGGGCAAAACAGCGTGCGCCGTTACCGCATTGTTCTACTTCGGTACCATCGGCATTAAATATTCGATAATGAAAGTCGAGATCAGGAGAGTACGGCGCTTCAACCATCAGCAATTGGTCAAAGCCAATGCCAAAATGGCGATCTGCCAGTTTTTTGATTTGATCTCGCGACAAAAAAACATTTTGTGTAATGTTATCAATCACAACAAAGTCGTTGCCTAAGCCGTGCATTTTGGAAAAATTAACTAACATAGCGCTCTAATTCGGTTTTGCTCTGTGCTAATCATGCCACAGAGCAGCTAGTAGACAAAAACGTTTATGGTAAAACTTTCTCACCTTGATAAAGGCTTTCAATAGTTTCGCGTTCACGAATAAGATGGTGCTGCTGACCATCTACCATTATTTCTGCAACACGCGGGCGCGAGTTGTAGTTTGAACTCATGGTAAAGCCATATGCACCAGCACTTCGTTGTGCGAGTAAGTCGCCTTGTTTAAGCGCTAGTTCACGATCTTTTCCTAAAAAGTCGCCGGTTTCGCACACCGGACCCACAATATCAAAGTTGTGAGTCGGTGTTTCGTCGTCGCGAACGGATACCGGAATGATTTTTTGCCACGCTTGATAAAGCGCAGGGCGAAGCATGTCGTTCATACCTGCATCTACAATGGCAAAAAATTTGTCTTGGTTTTGTTTAATAAATTCAACTTGAGTAACTAAAATACCTGCATTAGCTGCAATAGCGCGCCCTGGTTCAAAAATAAGTTCAAGGTGTTTGTAGTTAGCTAAGCGTTCGGTTACTTGCGCTGCATATTCACTTGGGTGCGGTGGTTGCTCATTGTTATATGGCACGCCTAAACCGCCACCAATATCTAAGTGAGTTAGCTCAATACCGTTGGTTTTTAGCTCATCAATAAGCGCCATGAGTTTATCAAGGGCTTCTAAAAATGGTCTAACTTCAGTTAATTGAGAGCCAATATGGCAATCAACACCAATAATTTTTAAACCAGGTAAAGCCGCTGCTTGTTGATAAACACTTACAGCAGTTTGTATATCAATACCAAATTTATTTTCTTTTAAACCAGTAGAAATATACGGATGTGTTTTTGCATCTATGTCGGGGTTTACGCGAATAGAAATAGGCGCTTCTAAGTTAAGCTCGCAAGCCACTTCAGAAATACGCTCAAGCTCAGAGGCTGATTCAACGTTAAAGCATTTAATCCCCAATTTTAATGCGTACGCTATTTCGTCTGCTGTTTTCGCCACGCCCGAAAAAACCACTTTAGAAGCATCGCCTCCCGCTTTAATTACACGCGCAAGTTCGCCTTTGGATACAATATCGAAACCCGATCCTAGGCGCGCTAATATATTAAGCACGGCTATATTTGAGTTTGCTTTTACGGCGTAACATACCAAGCTTTTATGATTCTTAGTGGCGTTAGCAAACGCTAAGTAATGGCGCTCAAATGTAGCACGCGAGTACACATAACACGGCGTACCGTATTGCTGCGCGATGCTTGCCACACTTACATCTTCGGCAAATAATTGGTTGTTTTTGTAGTTAAAATAATCCATTTATTGCTCCTGACTTTGCGATGTATTGACTTGCTCAGCGGTAGTGGCTGGTTTAGCTGTATTTTGAGGTTGGTTTTGCTCTGTTTGTTGCTCTGGTAAATATAACGGACCGCTTTGTCCGCAGCCAGCTAAGGCGCTTAACAGTACAGTGCTTATTAATAGTTTTTTTAATTGTAAGGTATGTGTCGCTTTCATTAGATTAATACGGTTGCTGGCTTTATAATCGCAGAGTAACAGAATATCTAAAAAATGCAGCTATTCGCGGATGATTTTATTCCTGTTACACTAGGACTTGTTTATCTCTCGAGGTTGAATTTGCGCTGCCCGTTGGGTTCGTCCTAGGAACGATTTACTCTTTGTTGCTCGGTTTTAACTTAGTCCACTAGGTTACAAATCTCGCGCCGCGATTAAATCGCCCCTAGATAGAACAAATTTCAATTCTGAAAGGTTAACAGGCACTAGCTGCACATTTTTAAAGCTAATTCAAAGCTAAAACGTACCCAATATTAGGCGGCTCGCCTGCAAAGGAAATAACAATGACTGAACACGAATATCACCAATTAGCCGAAGCTCTTATGTTCACTATTGAAGAGCAGGTTGATGATTGCGAAGCTGATTTAGATTACGAATCGGCACAAGGTATTTTAGAAATTATTTTTCCTGATAAAAGTAAAATAGTGATTAACAAGCAAGCACCTCTTCATCAAGTATGGGTTGCGACTAAGTTTAATGGACATCATTTTGAAATGCGTGATGGGTTATGGATTGATAACCGCTCTGGCGCTGAATTTTGGGCGTTTATAAATGAAGCCTCAACTCGCCAAGCAGGCCAAGAAGTTAAGTGGCAATCATCACTATGAGTTTAGAATTTGTAGAATATGCAGCCCAAAGTGAGCACAAAGCAACGGTTATTTGGTTACATGGTTTAGGTGACTCTGGGGATGGTTTTGCGCCAGTAGCTCCGCAGCTTAATTTACCAAGTGAGCTTGGTATACGGTTTGTTTTTCCGCATGCGCCAGTACAACCGGTCACCATAAATGGTGGTATGGAAATGCGCTCTTGGTACGATATTAAATCTATAGAATTAGATAAGCGTGCCGATGAACAAGGCGTAAGGGATTCGGCTGCAAAGGTAGAAGAGTTAATTAATAAAGAAATTGCTAATGGCATACCTGCTAATAAAATTATTTTAGCTGGTTTTTCTCAAGGTGGTGTTGTGTCTCTGCATTTAGCACCGCGCTTTGAGCAAAAGCTTGGGGGTGTTATGGCGCTTTCTACTTATATGTGTGTGCCGCAAAAATTTGCTGATGAAGCAAAGCATACTGATTTAAACGTATTTATGGCTCATGGTAGCCAAGATAATGTTGTACCGCATAGTGCGGGAAGAAGTGCGTTTGAAGTATTAACAGCACATAACATGGATGTAAGCTGGCAAGAATATCCGATGGCCCACCAAGTTTGCGCAGAAGAATTGCAAGCTATTCGCCAATGGTTAATTGCTCGTTTAAGCTAATTTTGGAACCGCTGAGGTCAATATGAGTCAAAAAATAGTTATTAAAGCAAATGTTAAACGCGAACCACAAGAGAGTGTACCAACGGTAAGCTACGAGTGGAATTGGCGTCGTATTGTGAGTATTGCTATGTTGGTATTAATGACCTCTGCAGCAGTTGTGTATGGCTTAACAACGTCAGCCAGTGCAGAGCAAGGTGAGCATCCAAATGAGCAGGAGCAATTTTTAAGCTTTAGTAGTAACGCTCAAAACCAGACAAGCGTTGAAGTAACGGATGTTGAGCTTGAATCATCAGTAAACAATACCCCTAATGAGCCTGCAGAGGTAATGCAAGCTCGGATTGAACCGTTGTCAGCTGAGCAAAATGAGGCTCAACTAAGCATTTCAAGTAATACATCTGATGACGCTGAGCTTGTAAATACTGATACAGTTTTATTAGCTAACAACGATATTGTGATTGATCAAAGTGAGAGTATTAATACAGAGTTAAACTCAAACCTTGATAATGATGTGCAAGAAGAAACCGCAGAAGCTCAAAACGTAGCTGAGCCAGCCAGTCAAAGCGACTTACTTTTAGATTTAGAAAGTGATGATGGTGCATTGAGTGGCACTGAAGGTTTTTCACCTACAGCACAAGTGGCAAGTGTGGCATTGGGGGCGCAAATAGATACAGGTAAAATTAGCCGTGCAGTACTTACTCGTAAAGTAAGTAAGCGTGAGCCCACTAATGTGTTTGCTGCTGATATTAGATTAAGTCAGTTTGATGAAGGCGTATCGTTTTTTAGTGAGATTAAAAACCTTCAAGGGCAGCAAGTTAAGCATGTTTGGTCGTTTGAAGGTGAAACTATGGCTGAAATTACACTTAATGTTACTTCGCCTCGCTACAGAACGTACTCAACAAAAAATATCATGGACACACAAACAGGCCATTGGCGTGTTGATGTAGTTGATGAGCAAGGCAATTTAATTGCCCAAAAAGAATTTAGAATTTTAGCTGACTAAAACTAGCTAAACGCAGTAATTAATTGGATACCCCTATGACAGAAAAAACAAAATTAGTACGCATCGCAACGCGCAAAAGCGCCTTAGCACTTTGGCAGGCCGAATTTGTAAAAGCAGAGCTTGAGCGTTTTCATGCAGATGTGCGCGTAGAATTAGTCCCAATGTCGACGCAAGGGGATATAATTTTAGATACGCCATTGGCTAAAATTGGCGGTAAAGGCTTATTTGTTAAAGAGCTAGAGCAAGCTATGTTAGATGGCCGAGCTGATATTGCCGTGCATTCTATGAAGGACGTGCCAGTAGAGTTCCCAGAAGGATTAGAGCTGTATACTATTTGTGAGCGTGAAGATCCGCGTGATGCGTTTGTATCAAACAATTTTGCAAATTTAAACGAGCTACCACAGGGCGCCATTGTGGGTACTTCGAGCTTACGCCGCCAGTGCCAAATTAAAGCACTTCGCCCTGATTTAGATATTCGTGATTTGCGCGGTAATGTAAATACGCGTTTAGGTAAATTAGATGATGGCCAATACGATGCTATTATTTTAGCGGCAGCGGGGCTTATTCGTTTAAAAATGAGTAAGCGTATTGCTGACTACATTGAGCCAGAAGTGTCATTACCGGCAAATGGTCAAGGCGCTGTAGGTATTGAATGTCGTATTGATGATGAAGTAACAAAAGCATTACTTGCACCACTTGAGCATACCCAAACACGTATTCGCGTAAATGCAGAGCGTTCGATGAACCGCTATTTAGAAGGTGGTTGCCAAGTTCCTATTGGTGCTTATGCATTAGTTGATGGCGAGCAGGTACATTTGCGTGGTTTAGTGGGGGCTGTTGATGGCAGCGAAATTTTACGTGACGAAGTAACAGGTCATGTAAATGACGCAGAAGAACTAGGTATTGAGCTTGCTAAAAAATTACTAGCTCAAGGCGCAGACAAAATATTAGCTGAAGTTTATAGAGACGCATAAATGACACATATTCTGATAACTCGGCCCGAAGGAAAAGGCGCAGCCCTTGCACAGCAACTTGAGCAAGCGG
Organism: Pseudoalteromonas sp. NZS71_1; assembly: GCF_015864305.1. NCBI lineage: Bacteria > Pseudomonadati > Pseudomonadota > Gammaproteobacteria > Alteromonadales > Pseudoalteromonadaceae > Pseudoalteromonas > Pseudoalteromonas sp. NZS71_1. The sequence continues at coordinate 84,099 of NZ_JADYXM010000013.1, forward strand.
GTTATCAGGCGTCTTTATTTCCGGTATTAAAAATAACGCATTTAACACCCTCCAGCACTGGACTTAGTCCGCTGTTAAATGCAGATAAAATAATATTTATATCGCAAGATGCAGTCAGTGCACTTTCGCAATTAAAACCCGATATAAATACCAAAGCGCAGTTTTATGCGGTTGGACAACAAACAGCCGACATTATATATGAGCAATTTGGTGTGCGCGCAGCAGTACCAAAGCAGTATGATTCAGAAGGGTTACTTGCGCTCAAATCACTCGCCGAGGTTGATGGCAGTAATATAGTGTTAGTTAAGGGGCAAGGTGGCCGCCCTGAGTTAGCTAAAACGCTAAAAGAGCGTGGTGCTTTTTTAAATAATTGTGTTGTGTACAAACGTGAACCCACAGAGAGTATCATCCCTAACTGGACAGACCACTGGAAAAGCCAGAATGTACACGGTATAGTCATAACAAGTAATGCAGCAGTTGATGCTATATTTAAAAGCCTTACTGCACACCAACTACAATGGTTACAACAGTGCCGATTTTATGTTGCAAGCGAGCGGATAGCCGCTTATTTAAAGTTGCAACAGGTAAGTTCGGCTAATATACACATTGCAGCAGGGGCTAGCGATAATGCTATGTTTACCTGCATAAATCAGCAAGGTAGCAACATGAGCGAACAGTCAAAGCCAGTTACGGCAGAAAAAGCCACATCAACAATAGCTAACCCGGCCTCAGCTAAATCAGCTAAGCAAGAGCCAGCAGCTACAAAAAATACGACAGAAAAAAACAAACAAAAGGTAAGTAAGGTTGCAGCACTTGCGCTTCTTATTTCGTTAATTGTGGCCTCTGGTGTTGGATACGAGTTTTATCAAAAATTAAATGCTGGTAAGGTGCAAAACCTAGCCGTTAATGAGTTAAGCGAGCAAAATAAGTTACTCGTTCAAGAGCTGCAAGCACTTAAATCGGCGCAATCTAATTTGCAGCAAGCGCTGTTTAATAGTGAGAAAAAAGTAGCCGCAACCCTAAGTGAAAGTGCAGCTCAAAATCAGCAAGAGCTAAAAGCAGCCCTGCAAAAAGCGCAGCAACAAGGCTCGTCTTTAAACCCATATGAGGTAACCAGCTTACAGCGTATGGCTGAATTTAAACTATGGGCTGAAAAAGATTACCAAGGCACTATTGCTGTTTTAAAGCGCTTAGATGCATTACTTAGCGAACACCCAGGAACAGTTGAAGTTCGCCAAGCTATTATGCAAGACATACAAACACTTGATAGCCTTAAACCTATAGCAACAGAGGCTATTTATTTACAGCTAAACAGTGCACTTAATAGCGTTGATAATTTAGTTTTTAATGCGGTTAACTTGCCAGAAGAAGCGGCTGCAATAGATGAAAATGCTTTAAGTGATGACGTGAGTGATTGGCAGCAAAACCTGAGTAATAGCTGGAATAAAATTGTGGATAGCTTTATTACTATTCGCCAGCACGAAGGTGTTTCCATTGAGCCATTACTTACAGATCAAGAGCGCCATTTAATTAATCAACGTATCAAGCTTAATATAACACAGGCACAAGATGCACTTATGAGTAAGCAGGCGAGTATTTTCTTTAGCGCCTTAAGTGAAGCAAAACGTTTAGTTGGTGAGTACTTTAAGCAAGACGATGATGCAACCAAAACGGTACTTAAAGCGTTGTCTAAACTCGAAAAAGAGCAGCTTAATTTTAATCCAAAAATAACCTTAAATAGTACACAAAAGGTTAAGGAGTGGGCGCAATGATAGGGCTAATTATTTTAATTGTAGCTATTGTTATTGTACTGGCGGTTACTCCATTTGTGCTAGATGAAAAAGGTTATGTACTTATTTCATTTAACAATACGACGATAGAAGGCACGATAGTATCGTTTTGTATAATGGCAGTCATTACCGCTGTTGTTTTATATTTAACATATAAGCTAATCCGCTACTTATTATCGATTTATCATAATACTAAGCATGGCTTTTTTGCACGTAGCCAAGAGCGCAAACAAGTAGCTATTGAGCAGGCTCTGTGGAGTGCTATTAATGATGATTATGAGCATGTAGAGCAGGCTCTATCGGGTAATAGCGTACCAGATAAGTTTGAAGATATTCGCTTAGCATTACTTGCAAAAGCAGCGCTTGCTAATAATCAAACAGATAAAGCACTTGAGCGTTTATTTGAAATAAGCCCAGAGCATCAATTAAAAGTAGCAAAGCTATGGTTGGCAAGTGGCGACAGTAGCGCGATTGAATCACAAATGCGTATTAGCGCAGAAGCTAAAAAAGCCACCGCACTTGAGTTAAAACTTTATGCAGAAGTATTAGTACAGCAACAACACTTTAGTGCGCTGGAAGATTTTTTGCCGCGTTTATTACGCAAAAAAGCACTTACTGATGCACAGTGGACGCAGTTATTTAGTGCCTACTTTAATGCGTTAGATGCAGACAAACTGAGTGAAAAATATAAACAGCTACCGAAAAAGCTGCAAGCTCATGCCCACACCGCATATTTAATGCAAATGGCGCAAGCAGGTCAATTGGCTGTTATCGAAAGTGACTTAATTAAAATGGTTAAGCATAATGAGCAACACTTAGAGCTTGCCAATATATTAAGTAAAGCAACAGCAGCCGACGCGCCTAAGTTGCAAATAAACATACAAGAACGCCTTAAAAAGGATGATTCAAATAATTCACTATTACTTGCGCTGGCTTGCCTTGCTAATGCTAAAGGTGATTATGACTTAGCAGCTAGAATTTTTGATAAAGCACTGAATAGTGACAATAAAAAACAGTTCTCTGAACAAGCTGTTTTAAGTTATAAAAATAGTGCACAAGCAGAAAAGGCGCTCGTTTTATATCAATAAATGACTACACTATAACTACTTAGCATTTTTTGTAGTTCAGGAGCACAAGCATTGAGAAAGTTTTTAATATTAACCCTTAGCTTGGCTTGTGCTTACTTCTTTACTGGGTATTTTAGCAACTCACTTCTTTCTGTTGATGGCTATGCGGTCGCCTCTTGGCCGCCCTCAGGAATTGCTTTAGCGAGCTTTTTAATTTGGGGACGTAAGTCATTTATTGGCCTTATTCTTGGTGCTTTCTGTACTAACTTAATTCATCTTGATAACACCGTAGATATTCTTCATTTTAATGTGCTTTTACAAGCTATTTGCGTCACTTTAGCCTCTGTTTTACAGGCTTGGATTGGTCGTCAAATCATAGTAAATGTTATAAAGGCTCCACTAGATTTATCTTCTTTAAAACACAGTGTGCAGAGCCTAATAGTAGCAGGGCCAATATGCTGTGTTATTGCTGCAGGTGTGGGAACTAGCTTATTAGCATTGAATAATGTGATCCCTACGCATGCTATTTTTGATAGCTTTATAGCATGGTGGATTGGTGACAGTATCGGTGTACTTATATTTACTCCACTCATGCTCGCAGCCTTTAATTACACGCAAGTACGCCACCGTATGTTGGTAATTTTACCTTCACTATTAATTTATATACTGATCAGCGTTAGTTTTTATGGCGCTGCCAGTGTTAAAAAAGAAAAAGACATTCAAAAGCAAGAAGCCAAAATACTTACTGTGCAAAATGCTATAAGCCAGAAGCTCGATGGTATTACTGCTCACTTAGGATTGTTAGCTACATTTTTTGCTAGTAGTAATGACGTGAACTTTAAAGAGTTTAAACAATTTACTTCAAAGCAGTTGGACTATAGCCAAGAAATTTTAGCATTTGAATGGATACCTTATGTACCAGCAAATAAACTCGCAGATTTTGAAACACATGAAAATACAGCCACAGGCAAAACTTTATACATAAAAGAAAAGTCACTTGATGGAGGTTGGCAACCTGCAGGTACTCGTAGTAATTACTTTCCTGTAAAATATGTATATCCCTTAAAAGATAATGAAGGTGTTTTAGGGTTTGATTTAGCTTCTAGTAAAGTAAGAGGTGCAGCGCTTAGCAAAGCGAAAGAGCTTAATGAACTTGCACTAAGTGAGCCAATTAATTTAGTCCAAAATACAGCTGAAGACGGTGTGCTTTTTTTATATCCTGTTTTTGGAGAGTCGTCTACCGAAGATGATTTTCAAGGTTTTGTGGCAGCGATTGTCAGTCTGAAACGCTTATCGCAAACACTATTATTTGATCACAACAACTCAATTTCAGTCAGTTTTTTTGATACAACGATACCAGGGAAAAAGCAGGCAATTTATATTGCCGATACCGATAACTCGCAAACGCTGTTTAAAGAATATCAATTGTTGATTGGCAAACGCATGTGGCAGGTCGAGTTATATGAACCAATAGTTAGAACGTCTTGGTTAATGTATTGGCTTGCACAAATAGTAGGTATGTTGTTTGTGTGGTTACTGATTACATTTTTGATTTCAGTTACAGGTACAAACATACAAATTCGCGAACAAGTGGCTAAGCAAACGCATACATTACGCAAAGAAAAACAAAAAGCAGATGAAGCGAGTCATATTAAAGGACAGTTTTTAGCAAACATGAGTCACGAAGTCCGCACCCCTATTAACGGTATAAAAGGGCTGCATTATTTAGCGCTGCAACAGAATGATTGGCAACAAGCAAGAAGTTACATTGAACAAGCAGATGGGGCACTTGGTGTTTTACTACGGGTATTGAACGATGTGCTCGACTTTTCAAAAATGGAAGCAGGCAAGCTAGACTTAATGCAAGAGCCTATTAATGTAGCGAGTTTAGCGGATGAAATGCTTAATTTACTTCAGTTTGAAGCTGACATTAAATCAATAAAGTTAAGTCTCGATTTTGATAAAACATCAAATTTGGTCATTAATACCGATCCAATCCGCTTAAAACAAGTGCTGCTGAATCTGCTCAATAATGCGGTTAAATTTACAGGGGAAGGTGAGATCACTCTGAAAATTTGGCAGTCGAAAAAAATGACTTACTTTAGTATTAACGATACGGGTATTGGTATTAGTAGCGAAGCACAAAAACAATTGTTTAAACCGTTTGCGCAAGCCGATAGCTCAACCTCACGTCAATATGGTGGTACAGGCTTAGGGTTAAGTATTTGCAGAAAGCTGGTTGAGTTAATGGGTGGTGCAATTGATTTAGTTAGTTATGAAGGCAAAGGTTCTACATTTACATTTAGTTTGCCGCTTATATCGCCTTTACCAAAGGCAGAGAAAATTCAACAGCAATACGACGAAATAGATGTAAGTACCTTATCATTCGCAAACTATAAGTTACTTTTAGTCGAAGATAACCCACTTAACCAGCATGTTGCCAGTGCCATTTTAAAAACAAAAGGGTGTATTGCCGACATTGCTAATGATGGTTTTGAAGCCATAGAAAAGCTAACCGAAAATAGCTACGACATTGTTCTTATGGATATTCAGATGCCAAAAATGGATGGACTCCAAGCAACAAAAGTAATTCGTTGTGATTTAGGGTTAATTGATTTACCCATAATAGGGCTATCGGCGAACGCCCATGACGATGACGTTAAAAAGGCATTAGCCTCTGGAATGAATAGTTATATTACCAAACCTATTGATGCAAATACGCTTTTTAAAACTCTTTGGCACTATTTATCAAATAAATAAGTAACGTTATTTTTTGCACAAAAAGCAGACATATGACCGCTTAAACTTAACGCAAACCATATAGACTTGAAAAATAACTATATCTGCGTATCATGCGCGCAAATTTAACTAAACTGGGTTGCTATTATGATCAATAGAAAATTACCTTTGCTAGATATTCACCGTCATTTAGATGGTAATGTACGTGCGCAAACCATATTAGAACTTGGTCGTCAGTTTAATATAGAGTTACCTGCAGATAACGTTGAGGCATTAATTCCTCATGTTCAAGTTATTGACCCTGAGCCAAACCTTATGGCTTTTTTACAAAAGTTAGATTGGGGTGTCACTGTACTTGGCGACTACGATGCGTGTAGACGCATAGCGATTGAAAACATTGAAGATGCACAAGCACAAGGCCTTGATTATGTAGAGCTTCGATTTAGCCCTTACTACATGGCACAAAGCCAAGGTTTACACCCAGAAGGGGTTGTAGAGGCGGTTGTTGATGGTATTAAATCAGCAACAAAGGGTGCAAATATAAAAGCTAACTTGATTGGTATTTTATCGCGTACTTATGGCGTAAAAACATGTCAAAAAGAGCTTGATGCTTTACTCGCATTTAAAAATGATTTAGTCGCTGTTGATTTAGCCGGTGACGAAATTGGCTTTCCTGGTGAGTTGTTTGTAGAGCACTTTAAACAAGTACGAAATGCTTATTTAGCTTCGACTATTCATGCTGGAGAGGCACTCGGTGCTCCAAGTATTTGGCAAGCAATTAATGAGCTAGGTGCAAGCCGAATAGGGCATGGCGTTAAAGCTATTGAAGATCCAAAACTAATGGATTACTTACGCGATAACCGTATTGGTATTGAGTCGTGCTTAACAAGTAATATTCAAACCAGTACAGTAAACGATTTAGCTAAGCACCCACTTAAACAGTTTTTAGATCACGGTATTTTAGCGTGTATTAATACTGATGACCCTGCGGTTGAAGGCATTGAAATTGAGTACGAATATACCGTTGCAGCACCTAAAGCGGGCTTATCTCAAGCTGATATGGAAAAAGCCCAAAAAAATGCATTAGAAATAGCATTTTTAAGCGATGGCGATAAAAAAGAGCTTTCAGCAATCGTTAGCGCACGTTAATTTAAGAATATTAAAAAAGCCGCTTTATATAAGCGGCATTTTGTTATCTGCAATTTAGTGTGTTTGGCAACTTATGTAATTATCGTAAAGTGCTTTAAGTACATCTGCTCGGCTGATCATGCCGATTACTTTAACACCCTCTACAACAGGGTAGTTTTTTGGTTTACCGGGCTGCATTTGCTCTGCAAGCTCAATAATATTGGTATCGCCGCTAACGGTCACTACCTTTGTTTGCATAAGTTGCGATACTTTAACCATCCCATCACAAAAATAACTGCTTTGCGTAAGTGGTTTTAATAGTTCTTGCTCAGATATAAATCCGACTAGGCATTTATCTTTATCAAATACTGGTGCGCCAAGTAGTTTAAATTTTTGTAGTTCTGCTATGGCTGTCGTCATTTCTGTATCTGGTGTGATATTTGGCAACTTGCGTTGCATAAAATATTTTACTTTTGTATTTAGCATTTGGGTCTCTCCCGCTGATGTTCTATACAAAGTATGGTTTATAGATAGGGATTTAGGAAATTGTTTATGTTGATGAGATTGATAGGTTTTAACTATTAAGTATTTGTTGTTATATAAAATAAAAGCACCGATTAGGTGCCTTTATTCATAACTGAAAGTTAATTTCAATTATTTGATAAATGCGAATGCATCTGCGTACATGTTTTCACGAATTGCACCATGAGTAATAAAGTCATCACGGACAATACCTATCATGTCAAAACGACCGGCCATATAAATATCGTATGGTTCAAGTGATACAATATCTTGCATTACCGCTTTATGTACATAGCCAGTGTGACCTTGCCAATTAGCAGATGGATTTTCTACCACAGGGATAAACTCAAAGTTTTTGTGGCTATCGGCCCATGTTTGCATTTCTGTATGTGCGTATAAAGCTGACTCTTCTTTTACACCCCAGTAAAATAATACAGGACGGTCGCACTTAATTTCAGCTAAGTGATCAGCCATTGATTTTGCGTATGAAAAACCAGTGCCACCGGCAAGTAAAATAATAGGGCGCTCACATTGCAGGCGCAACTGTGAAATACCCAAGCCAGCTTCAATGTCTACTAACTGCCCAGTGGTATGGGCGTTTCGTAAATGTTCCAGCGATTGCATTGCATACGAATCGGCACCTGACGCGCCAATATGCAGTTCTATTGCATCGCACTGTGAAGGGCGACTAGCTATAGAAAAAGCACGTTTGTCTTTTTCGCCCAATACGAGTTGCATGTATTGGCCAGCTTCAAAGGTCACAGGTTGTTGTGGCTTTAAAATTACTTTGTGAACAAATTCTGTAAGTGGGCTGATAGCTACAACTTCAGCTTTTAATGTTTGCATTTTTTACCTTTTAGCAGCGCTTTAAACAGCAGATACGCAATCGAATAACTCGATTCTAGCATATCTGCAGGGTTATTTTATAGCCTGTTATGTACTTACATATAAACACTTAAAGAATATTAAGGCTTTCCCAAATATCATCTACGCGGTCTTTGGTGTCTTTATCCATAACAATAGGCTCGCCCCATTCGCGGGTGGTTTCGCCAGGCCATTTATTGGTGGCATCCATTCCCATTTTTGAACCAAGGCCAGAGACTGGCGATGCAAAATCGAGATAATCAATAGGTGTGTTTTCTATTAATGTTGTATCGCGAGCAGGATCCATTCGGGTTGTTATAGCCCAAATAACATCTTCCCAATCACGGGCATTAATATCGTCATCGCACACAATTACAAACTTGGTATACATAAACTGACGTAAGAACGACCAAACTCCCATCATCACGCGCTTAGCATGGCCAGGATATTGTTTTCTCATTGTTACAATCGCCATACGATATGAGCATCCTTCCGGCGGAAGGTAAAAGTCGACAATTTCAGGGAATTGCTTTTGTAGTATCGGCACAAACACTTCATTAAGTGCCACACCTAAAATAGCAGGCTCATCAGGCGGGCGGCCAGTAAATGTGCTGTGATAAATAGGATCTTTACGATGCGTTAAGTGAGTGACCGTCATTACTGGAAAATCATCTACTTCATTATAGTAACCGGTATGGTCACCATAAGGGCCTTCTGGCGCCATTTCACCTGGCATAATGTAACCTTCAAGTACTATTTCTGCACTGGCAGGGACTTGCAAGTCATTGGAAATAGATTTTACAACTTCGGTTCTGCTACCACGTAATAAACCAGCAAATGCATATTCGCTTAATGTGTCGGGTACAGGCGTTACTGCACCTAATATAGTAGCTGGATCGGCACCTAGTGCTACCGATACAGGGTAAGGTTGCCCTGGGTTTTCTTTACACCATTCCTGAAAATCAAGCGCGCCACCACGATGCGACAACCAACGCATAATTATTTTATTTTTGCCTAATAATTGCTGGCGATAAATACCTAAATTTTGGCGCTTTTTATAAGGCCCTTTAGTAACTGTAAGGCCCCAAGTAATTAATGGCGCTGCATCACCTGGCCAACAATGTTGAATAGGTAATTTAGTTAAATCTACATCATCGCCTTCTAAAACTACTTGTTGGCAAGGCGCTTTTTTAACTTCTTTTGCAGGCATATTAAGCACTTGCTTAAAAATAGGTATAGCACCTAGAGCTTCTTTAATACCCTTTGGTGGATCAGGTTCTTTTAAAAAAGCGAGTAGCTTACCCACTTCGCGAAGCTCGCTAACATCTGTTTGGCCCATGCCCATTGCTACGCGTTTTGGTGTACCAAATAGGTTGGTAAGCACCGGCATATCGTAGCCTTTTGGATTTTCGAATAATAACGCAGGGCCTTTTGCACGCAATGTGCGATCAGATATTTCGGTCATTTCAAGATACGGGTCGATTTCTTGGGTGATACGTTTAAGTTCGCCTTTTTTTTCAAGCAAATCGATAAAATCACGTAGATCTTTATATTTCATTGTGGGCCGCTATTAAGCAAAAGAGTTGAAGTATTATACCCATTTCATGCAAGCCAAGTCATTACTTGCACTTAAAACTTAAAGCGCTCTACGGCACTTGTTAAGGAGTGTGCAAGTTGATTTACGTCTTCACTTTCGCTTGCTAGGGTTGTCGCGTTTTTGGCATTCAAGGTTGCTTGCTCTGTCACCTTGGCCATTATTTGTTGAATGTCGTTACTGTTAGTCAATTGCTCATGTGATGCATGAGCAATCTGCTCACTCATCTGATTAACAGACAACAATGTGCTTTTAATACGCTCTACGGCTTTATTTAGTTCAGTGCTGTTTTTAACACATTGCTTGGCTTGGTGTTGGCCATCGGTAATGTGTTCTTGAGTTGTTTGAGTGTGCTGTTGCAATGTTTGGATCATGGTGTTTATTTCGCTAGTCGAGGTCTGTGTACGTGCAGCTAATGATCGAACCTCATCAGCAACTACAGCAAACCCGCGTCCGTTTTCACCCGCTCGCGCTGCTTCAATTGCAGCATTGAGTGCCAATAAGTTGGTCTGCTCGGCAATGCTGCTAATTGTTTCAACAATGGCTTCAATAAGCTGAGTGTGTTGGGCTAGTTCCTCAGTGCTGCCTACTGCTTTATCAAGGCGCTGTAATAAAGTTTCTATACTTAGACTATTTTTATTAGCAATCTTGTTTACGTCATTGGCAAATTGCGATGCATTGGTTATTTCACTTGATGTTTTATCTGCTTGTTCATAAACCGCTTGTGAGTTGGTTAGCATATTTTGTGCAAGCGATGTTGCCTGCGCGCTTCGCTCCAACTGCTGTTGTGCAACAACCGTCATTTGCTGACCTTTTTCACTGGTTTTAATAGCGCTGCGGTCTAGTTCATGGGCGTCACTACTAATTGCGCCAATTAACTGGGTAAGGTCTTCACTGAGTTTATTTATGTTATTTAGCAAAGTACCAAATTCATCTTTACTGCGCGGATGGCTTCGCTTTGATAAATCACCTGAGGCGATTCGGGCTAAATCGCGGTTTACTTTTTTAAGCGGTTTTAGCATTGCGCGAGTTGTAAAAATAGAGATAGCGATAATCAATATAATTAAAACAAGCGTAATAATTACTACAGAACTAATCCCTGTATTTATGGCGGCCTCTGCATTAGTTTGTAAGGCATTAAAGCGCTCATCAGCCAATTTATTAAGTTCAATAAGCTGACCTTCTGTTGTTATAAATTGCTGTTGAAAGTGTTCAAAATTTTGAGCCGCAGCAATAGTACTTTTGAGTACTTTATTTTGTTGGGCATAAATTCCTGTATCGTTGTTAAGTAACTCTCTTAATTGATTAAACTTAGTCGTTAAATTTTTAGCATTAAACGCATTATTAAAAGGTAGCGCTTGTTGCTCTAAATAGGTGAAATTAGGTTGGATGTTATCTAGTAGAAATAGGGTATCTTGCTGATGGCTATTTAAATCATTGATACTTGTAGTTTGAGTAATGCTTTTTATATTATTGCTTAAGTTAAACAATAAATCATCTATACGGGTCGCTGTTCCAAACATCGCATTAAGTAGCGCCTGCTGTTTTGCAGGCACTTCTAAAAGTTCTATATCAAGTAAGTTAGAACTTAAATTGTAAAGTTGCTCGTTAAACGTTGCTGATAATTCTATGGTGGAATTTTGCGCTACAAACTTACTCTCTTTAGCACTAAACATTGCGACACTTACTTTAGTCAGTTGCTCGAAGCCTGCGTTGGTACTGGTGAGTAAATTTTGCATTGTTATTTGTTGATTTAGTTGAGTGCTTAACGAATTGAGCATATCGCTAAATTGTTGTTGTTCAGCTTGCGCCTGTTTTTTATTTTGTTGAAGTAAATCAAGGTTTGCTTGGCTGTAAGCTAAGGCATTAAATTTGGTAATAGACAGTAATGATAGCCTTAAATCTTTACTGAACTGTTGTACCGGAACTGCTAATTTTTCGGTTCGGGTATTGTTAACGCTAATTTTGTTTAATGACCAATAAAAAAACACACTACTTGTTAGCACCAATAAACCAATGGCTGTAAAAGCTAAAATTATTTTATGTTTGATCGCAATTGAACGCATAACTTCATCACAATAATGGGTCTTCAATTATTGTAGCATTGCTGTAATTTATTGGTTAGTTTTGTGTTAAACCTTGATACACTGTCTTTTTTTACCAGCAATGATTAGCATGGCCTCATTTCCCTTACCCCAAAACAGTACCTCTTCACTTATATATTTATTCCCTGATGCACTTTTTTCGTGATTAAGTACATGCACTTTATTGTTAAAGATAAGTTCGGCTTCAGAATTATTAATGATATTGAGTTTTACGCTCTCATCATCGCATTGGTAAGCAGTACTGGTTTGTAAATCACTACATGCGGACAAGCTTAGTAAAATAGCGATTAATGCTAAATATACTTTCATTTTTCCTCCCATCTTCTTTAAAAGTTAGTTAAAACACAGGGCAAAATTTTAATCTAATGTAAGAATAACAAAGCAAAATTAACCGTTGGTGAAAGTAGCGCTTTACGTTATGTTTATAGCAATATTTTTTGAGCTCGGAAGCTTTATGGCAGGCACTAACCTTTTAACGTTATTAGACGATATAACCACTTTACTTGATGACATTGCGACAATGAGTAAGGTAGCAACAAAAAAAACAGCGGGTGTATTAGGCGATGACTTAGCGCTCAATGCACAGCAGGTTACAGGTGTTGCAGCAGAGCGTGAATTACCGGTTGTTTGGGCTGTGGCAAAGGGCTCATTTTTAAATAAAGCGATACTCGTACCCGCTGCTTTATTAATAAGCGTATGGCTACCTTGGTTAATAACACCGCTTTTAATGATGGGTGGTTTGTTTTTGTGTTTTGAGGGAGCTGAAAAAGTATTTGCTAAGTTTTTGCCTCATCACAATGAAGTGGTAGATGAAGATGAAAAATTAGATTTAGTTGAGTATGAAAAACAAAAAATAAAAGGGGCAATAAGAACCGACTTTATTCTTTCTGCCGAAATTATTGTTATTACTTTAGGCACTGTGGCAGGCGCTACATTACTTAACCAAGCTTTAGTGCTTTGTGTTATCGCAATTATAATGACGATTGGCGTTTATGGCTTAGTGGCCGGTATTGTAAAGCTGGATGATGCCGGGCTTTATTTACTCAACCAATCTAAAGTGTCAGCTAATAAATTTAAAGAGTTACTTGGTAAAGGCTTACTCGCAGCAGCGCCTAGGTTGATGCAGTTTTTAGCATTTGCGGGCACCATTGCAATGTTTTTAGTAGGCGGCGGGATTTTAGTGCATGGTGTTGAGTTACTGCATCATACTCAAGTGGATGTAACAAGCTATGCTCAGTCTGTTGCTGGCGGCACAGGAGAAGTATTAGCGCCTCTCTTGTTTGATGGTTTGCTAGGTGTTATTGCCGGCTTAGTTGTTGTGCTTATACATGTAAGTTATACAAAGTTATTTAAAAAATAGTTTATAGCTGGCGTACTTGTTGCGCCAGCTATATTTAAATTCACTCATTCACAGTTAGCTATTTTACAAAGCGATTCTAATTCAAATTGTGCTTTAGTATTTTTTTGCTCAATGGCCTTTTTATACCAATAAATAGCCTGTTGATAATTTTGAGCTATTCCCTGACCATCACGATACATTTGCGCTAAATTTAATTGCCCCCATTGAGAACCCGCTTCAGCAGCTTGCTTAAAGCTATTAAATGCTTCAAAAAACAACTTATCTTTAAAATAAATAATGCCTTGTTGATTGTTTTTATCGAGTTTTAAACCTTTATATAGTGGCTTAGGTTTGGGAGGAAACATCACAAACCCGCCATAAAGGCTGTTGGCATAAGGTCGCAGCACATCATAAATAGCTTCGTCTTTATACAAACGCTTTACTTCATCACGAGGGAGGGTGATTGTTTTAGTGGAGAAGTAATTGTCTTGAATTAGTTGGCTGGTACGCATTGCCAAGGTAATACTATTATTACGTTTATAGCTGTAGTTGCTTATCTGAAAGGTAATAAACTGCTTGTCAAAACTTAAAACTTGAGCAATTCTTAAATTGGTTAGGGTCCAGGGTTCGTGTGTAAATTTGTCGGCGTGTACTAAGTAGGTGTCATATATTTTAGGTGTATTCAAATAGCTTTGCTTTTGAGTCTCGGTATCAAGGTGTTGTTGATAAAAAAACGAAACAATCCAAAGCAATAAAAATACGCCAATAAAGTATTTAGGTAGGCTTAGTTTTTCTATTAACGGTAGTTGCGGTATTTTAACAGGTTCGCTTTTTCCGCATTGATAGCACTCGCGTTTATAGCTTAATTTTAAGGCAAGCATAGGTAAAATGCTAAATCGTAAATAGCGGCTTTTATTTACTAAATGGTAGGCGTCGCTCTGGCAGTGAGGGCAGCGTGTTATTTGTGCAAAATGTGGAAATGATTCACTCGTATTGAAAAGTAACATAAAGCACGCTCCTTGTTTAATTACCTAAAGGTAAAACAAGAAGCGTGTTAGTTAAAGCTACAAACTGTAAGTAAGTATGTCTGTTATTACTTATTTTGAGCTTTAGGCTTGATAGTGGTTTTTGCATCGGCAGCCATTAGAGCAAATACAGCATATGCAGCGGTATTTTGACGAAGCTTAGCAGGTGTTACTTTATCAAGCGTATCGTCAGCTGTATGGTGGTAATCAAAGTAATCTGTTCCATCTTGAGCAAGTTCAAAAATAGGCGCTGACGTTGCTGCTTTAAGTGGAATTAGATCGGGGCCACCATTCGCTTGGTTTTTACCAATGTGCTCAATATTTAACGGCGCAAGTTCTTTTGCTATAGCGCGAACTACAGGAAGTGACTCTGCGCTTACGTTCGATTCAAAAGCATATACAACATCGGCGCCAAAATCAGACTCAGCGGCTGCAACAATATTGCTTAGCTCGTTTTTATGCTCTGCAAAATAAGCTTTTGCACCCCAAAGACCTAGCTCTTCAGCTGCAAAAAGTACCACACGAATACTGCGCTTAGGACGTTTTACATCGCTAATATGTTTAGCGGCTGCCATTGTTAGTGCAACGCCTGCGCCGTCATCTAATGCGCCAGTCCCTAAGTCCCAAGAATCTAAATGCCCCCCAATTAATACATATTGCTCAGGGTTTTCGGTACCATTAAATTGGCCAATCACGTTATAACCAGTGCCTTCACCAAGGCTTTCGGTTTGCACATTAATATTTACCGATACGTCTTTATTTAAAGCAACTAAGCGTGCTATTTGATCTGCATCTGGGTTAGCAATTGTTACGTTAGGTATTTTTGTAACACCTTCTTTGTAGTAACTACCGCCAGTGTGTGCAAAGCGATGATGACCGGTACTAACCGAGCGCATCATGTAGGCAACAGCGCCTTTTTTAGATGCTTCTATAGCGCCTGTACCGCGTGCTTTTACAGCAGGTCCGTAACCATTCCCGTCTATGTCGCGGTTCATACGGTAATTAATATACGCAATTTTACCTTTTAAACTGTTTGCCGGTGCGGCTTTTAATTCATCAAGTGTTTCGAATAAGACTACCGGCGCTGTAATCCCATCTTTTGGCGTGCTTATACTGTTACCTAATGCAGTTAAGTGCAGTGGTTGCTCGCTTGGTGTTAGTATTTTTCCGCTTTCGCTATAACGGCGCCATTCAGGAAATGTGGCTTTTTCTAACCATACTTTATCAAAGCCCAGTTCATTAAATTTGGCTTGAGCCCATGCCACGGCTTTTTTATCGTTTTCGGTACCAGGAAGGCGTGGGCCTACTTCAGTTGTTAATGACTCTAGTAATTTATAACTTAAATCACTATTTAGTGCAGAGGTGCGCACTTCGTCTACTTGTTGTAATTGCTTTTGGGTAAATTCGGCGCTGTTAGCGTTTGCAGCCATACTGCTAGTAAGCAGCAGTGCGGTAATTAATTTTTTCATTTTGGTAGGCCTTTTTAATAATTAGCGCTATTAGAGCATGTAACAAACATGATAAAAAATAGATGAGATGAATAGGCTTTGTAATAGGTTTAATGCTGTTAGGTGTGAATATTTAGATATAAAAAAGCCCGCGTAAATGTACGCGGGCTATATTTTAAAGCTGTTATTTAAGGCATTTATTTAAAAGCTAAATTGCGCAGCTAAACGAAGATTTGTGCCCTCGCCAACAGTTACATTATTTGTGCCGCCGCCACCTAAATAGCTTTTATCAAATAAGTTTTCGATGTTAAGGCGTAAGTTAATATCGGTATTACTTAAGTTAAACTTATAAGTTGCACCTACATCAACACGCGTATAGGCATCTTTAGTAATTGTATTAGCGCTATCGGCAAAGCGCTCACCTTCGTAAAAAGCACCAGCATTAAGTGCAATGGCGTCGTTTAATTCATAACGCGTCCAAAGTGATGCCGACCATTTTGGTGCATCGGTAGGGCGTTTACCTTCCAATATTTCATCGCGTTCAAAGTTAGCATCTAGATACATAGTTGATGCCATAACAAATAAGCGGTCAGTAGCGGCACCTTGTGCGCTTACTTCAACACCTTTGTGGCGTTGTTCACCCACTTGGTTTGTTTCACTTGTGAATGAGCCAATAGGCGTCTCAAGTTGTTCGCTAACAAGAGTACCTTCTTTGCTAATATCAAAAATAGCACTGGTAAGCATTAGGCGGTCATCAAATAACTGCCATTTAATACCAATCTCTCTTTGCTTAGATGTAACAGCATCTAATTTCATGCCGTTATTTACATCTGTTTCATCAATCAGTGTTTCACTACCTTGAGGCTCAAAACCTTCTGAGTAACTAGCGTATATAGTTGCAGAAGCATTTGGGTGATAAAGCACACCTACTTTTGGTACAAATGATTCGTTATCATTTCCTGTGCTATTTTGTTTGTCGTAACGACCACCCAATGATAGTTGCCACTCAGGCGAGAACGAAATTAAGTCTTGAACGTAAATTCCGTAGTAGTCGTATTCAGTTTCGCTTACTGTATCATCTGTTTTATAGCTTACTGATGGACGAGATGGTTCTGCTTGTCCTGCAGAAAAATCAAAAGAGTCGGCAGAGGTACGACGTTGCCCGTAGTAATAATCAAGCGAGTTTGCGCCAATTAAAAATTGGTGCTGTAAGCTACCTGTTTTAAATTCACCAATAAAATCAATAAATGCAGTTTTAAATTGCCAATCATCAAAACGGTCGTAAGGGCGAGATTCATAACTATCGCCTTCAACAAAGTCACTTGGCATATTCGGTGCTGATTCAAAGCGTTGGCGCTCAAACGTTTGTTCGTTATAGCCAAGCTTTACTTGCCAGTTATCGGTTAAAAATACTTCTAGGTCTACACCTAGGTTTTCTACGGTTATGTCGGTAAATGCCCAAGACATATCACGGATTGTTTTATCATCACCAATTACATTGGCGTTTTCGTCTATCCATGCGCCAGTATCTAAACCGGCTTCGTCGTCTGTGCGGTCGTAATGCACACGTACTAATGCGTTGTCGCTAATATCGTAATCTACAACTAAAGCACCTAAAAAGCGGTCACGCTCGCGGTTTTCACCGTTTTGGTATTCACGCCAGTAATCAACATCTTGTTTAACTAAAATACCACGAGCACGTAAATCTTCAGATTCAGTCAAGGCACCTGCAGCATCAACCATAAAGCGCGTTGAGCCATGTTGATCTACATCGGCACTGGCATTAAATAATGTTTGTGCTGTAGGCTTTTTAGTAACCATGTTCACCAAGCCACCCGGACCTGATTGACCATATAAAATGCTCGATGGGCCTTTAATTACTTCAACTTGTTGTAAAATTTCGATTGGTTGTTGGTAGTGCGACCAATGCTGATGCCCATCACGTAAATAACCTGTTGATGAGCTTAGCTCAAAGCCGCGCAAGTTAAATACCTCACGATTTCGTTGTTGTGAGCCTGCAGTTAAGCTTGCGTCATTTGTTAGTACTTCGCCAAGGGTAGTGGCAAGTTGCTCACTAATAATAGTGTCGGTTATTACGGTTACAGATTGTGCGGTTTCAAGTAATGAAGCTGATGTTCTCATTGCGCCATTAGCGTTATCTACTTTGTAATCGTTAAAGTAGCTACCTTTTACTTCTATACGCTCAAGGTCAGTAGTGTTTGCGTATGTGTTTGTTGTAATGCTTGCTAATAGTGCTATGTAAAGAGAATTCAGTTTCATTGTTTGCTTCCAGCAGTGATATGTAAAAAACAATCGCGATCTTAATGCAAACTACTATCATTTTCAACACCTTTTGTTAACGTGCTTTATTATGTGTTTGTTAATGGTTGCTAATTACGAATTCTGCTATTATTAGCAGCATATTTAGTGGGGCTTTCCCCCACGTTATTTTTATTGCTATGGAACTTACTGTGACTTCAACTGCTTTTTCATCTTTGGCTTTACCAGCTGGACTCGTTGATAATTTATCAACACTTGGTTATGCGCATATGACACCTGTACAAGCGCAAAGTTTACCGCCTGTACTTGCTGGTAAAGACATCATTGCTCAGGCAAAAACCGGTTCAGGTAAAACTGCTGCGTTTAGCTTGGGTGTGTTAGCTAAATTAAACGTAAAACGCTTTCGTATTCAATCTTTAGTCTTGTGTCCTACTCGTGAGCTTGCCGAGCAGGTTGCGGTTGAAATGCGTAAATTAGCGCGCGGTATCCATAACATTAAAATATTAACGTTATGTGGCGGTGTATCAATTGGTCCACAAATAGGCTCGCTTGAACATGGCGCGCATATTATTGTTGGTACACCTGGGCGTGTTGATGACCATATTCGTAAAGGTACTTTACGTTTAGATGATGTTGAAACATTGGTACTTGATGAAGCCGATCAAATGCTTGATATGGGTTTTCAAGATACACTTGATGCAATTATTGAGCGCATTCCACAAAATCGTCAAACATTGTTATTTAGTGCAACATTCCCAAGAGCTATTGAAGCAATTGCTAAGCGTGTACTTAAAAATCCAGAAATGGTTAAAGTAGAAGAAGAGCAAGCCAAAAGCACAATTAAGCAGTACTTCTACAAAATGGATAATAATAAGCAGCGCTATCCAACGCTAAAATTATTATTACTTAAATTTACACCACAAAGCTGTGTTGTGTTTTGTAATACTAAAGTAGAAACACAACAAGTGTGTGACGATTTAGCTGATGAAGGCTTTAGTGCTGTTTCGCTACACGGTGATTTAGAACAGCGCGATCGTGAACGTACGTTAATTCACTTTTCAAATAAAAGTGCTTCAATACTTGTTGCAACCGATGTTGCTGCACGTGGTTTAGATATTGACGACATGGATATGGTGATTAACTACCATTTAGCACATGACACGCAAACACATGTGCATCGTGTTGGTCGTACAGGTCGCGCTGGTAAAAAGGGCATTGCATGTTCTATTTACGGTGAAGCAGAAGCGTTTAAAATTGCTCAAATAGGCGAACATTACGAACGTGATATTACTCCAGAGCAAATGCCACCATTTAATTTATTAGACAAGCCACCGTACCGCCCTGAAATGGTTACTTTGATGATTGATTCAGGTAAAAAACAAAAAGTACGTGCAGGTGATATTTTAGGTGCTTTAACGGGTAAAGATGGGGTTGCAGGTCGTCAGGTGGGTAAAATTAACGTACTTGATAACGTAGCGTTTGTTGCTGTTGAGCGTAACTCATTAAAACCTGCGCTTCGTAAATTAACCGAAGGCAATATTAAAGGGCGTAAAATACGCGCACGCCGCCTTACTCGTTAATTTAAACTTCTAAATTAATAGATTAACGAGCAGCTACCTTTAGCTGCTCGTATTGTATTTTTATTTTTTTAAACTCAACTTCACAGCCATTTGGTTTATCTGGGTGCACTTGTAATGCAAGTTGTCTCCAGCGCTTTTGAACATTTTTAAGAGTGAAATTTTCAGGTAACTTCCATTCTAAAGCCAATGCTTTAAATTCATTTTCATTTAAAGCCTGTTGTGGTGATGTCGTTTTAAACTGACGCCAAAAGCTATTTAAAAGCTCATCAATCTGCTCTTCACTGGTATCGTAATTATGCCAATCTAAATAATAATCTCGCAAATTTTCGCTTGTTGTTACTAAACTATTATCTCCTTTTTCTAAAAGCTCGATATGCAGAGCTGAAATGAGTAAACTCTGAGGGCGTAATTGTGCCTGCAGTTGGTACAGTGCATTCATGATTAAAAAGTTACGTTTAAATAAATCACGTTCAGGACTTTTATCGAGAGTGGTCATAGCGCTGCGGTTTGTCAGTTCTGCTGCTAAAGTATGAACTTGCCAAACCTGCTTTGTTAGTATTAGCTCAAAAATCTCATCAATCAGTGGGTTAAGCATTGTTTAGGCCCTAGTAGTTGGTGTATCTTCAATAAAGATTACACTGATATAAGTAACGGTTTGAAGGATTAAAATTATGCTGGGCAAGTTAAAATGCCTCTTATTTACTATATGCTGTGTACTAATAGCTCCTAGCTATGCCCAAAATAATGATTCGTTATTTGAGCAATTCAAAAACGAAGTGCAGTGGGAGCCTAAATTACAATTAGCAAACATGCTACTTGCTAATAAAAATGCCTCCAAAAAAGAGCGTGTCGCTGTTTATTCGGCATTGGGTAATACTGCGTTATCGGTTGATAATTTTAAAGACTCATTACATTACTTTAAATTACTTGAACAACATACTTCGGATACTTTCTTCCCTGATGAGCACTTTCGTGCAATTAAAATGCAAGGTGTTGTACTTTTTTATCAAGGCTTATTTCAAAAAGCGATTATTGAATATACCCGTACCCTAGCATTAGCAGAAAAGAATAAGCAATTACTAGAGCAGGCAAACTTATTAAATAATATTGGTTTGGCCTATTTTAATATGAATAAGCTAGGCGATACCCTAGAGTTTTATTTAAAAGCAAAAGCTATCTACGAGGCGTACGGTAGTGAGCAAGATAAAACCGATATACTACTTAATATAGCAGGCGTTTATATACGCTTATCACGCTACGATAGTGCGTTTGGTCTTTATCAAGATGTACTTAAGGTTTATCAACGATTAGATGATAAAAGCGGTATTGCGCAGGTATATAACAATATGGGTGTTGCCCATATGGAGAGTAATCAATTTGACTTAGCACTGCATTATTATCAGTTAGCGCTGCGCTATTATATTTCAGCTAATGATTACAATAAGTTATCTACACAATATACAAATTTAGCAAATACTAATTTAGTATTAAAAAAAGTGGATGAAGCGTACGAGCAAGCTAAATTAGGTGAGTACTACGCCCTTAAAATAGATAATCATAATTTAGAGCTTAATGCGCTACATGCGCTGGCTAAAATTCAGTTTGTTAAGGGTAACTTAGAAGAGGCGCAAATAAATTTAGATAGAGCTATTTTACTTGCTCATGAATATGGTAGTGAGCGAATAATTAGAGAGAGCTTAGGGGCCAAAGCACTTCTTGAAGCCAGTAAAGGCGATTATTCAAGCGCAATGGCTTTGCAACAAAAATATATTAGTGAGTTGCGAAAGCTTAGAAGTACGGCAATTATAAATGCACTAGCGGTACTTCAGCATCAATTTAAAGCAACGCAATTGAACCAAGAGATAGAAAAACTTAAGCAAGATCGCCGTGTGCAAGAGCTAAAAATGTCGCAGCGTTCTCAGCTTACTTTATTCTCTTTTTTACTATTACTTTTAGTTGTCGTAACTGGTATCGCGCTTTATCGCCGTGGTGCAGAAAAACGCGCTAAGCAGCAGTTAACAGAACAAGTTACGCAACGTACTGCAGAATTGCAGGCAATTGCACAAGAGCTGAGAGAAGCCAACGATGTTAAAAGCCAGTTTTTGGCTAATATTAGTCACGAAATTCGCACTCCACTAACGGCTATTTTAGGGCAAACAGATGCTTTGATTAATGAATTATATGAGCCTGAGTCACTTAAAGATGAATTAAGAGTAATTCAGCGTCACAGTGACCATTTAAAAAGCTTAATAAATGATGTACTCGATTTAAGTAAAATTGAAGCCAATAGATTAGAGTTAAATATTTCGTGCTTTGATATTGTAGAGCTGGTAAATGATGTGCACGCAATGTTTATCACCCAAGCAAAAGCAAAAAATCTACACCTTATTTTAGACAATCAAGTGGGTAATGAGTTTTACACTAAGCTGGATTTAATACGCGTAAAACAGATTCTTATAAACTTATGTGCAAATGCTATTAAGTTTACTCATTCTGGACAGATCATTATTGCATTAAATAAGAGTGAGCAAGGACTAGTTATTATTGTAAAAGATACCGGTATTGGTATGAGCTCTAAACAGTTAAAGCTTATTTTTGAATGCTTTAGCCAAGCTGATAACAGCATTAGCCGTCGCTTTGGTGGTACAGGGTTAGGCCTTAGCTTATCGCAACAATTAGCTGCGATGATGGGCGGTTATATCAGCGTACAAAGCGAATACAAAAAGGGCAGTCAGTTTTCGTTCTTTTTACCGTGCGCAGAAGTAAATAAATCTCAAAGCATGATTGAAACTCAAAGTGCTCCTAAGGCAAATAAGCAATTGGCAGGTCGTGTCGTACTTGCGGAGGATCATCCTGATAATCGTAGGTTAATAAGTCGTTATTTACGCTCAATGGGACTCGAGGTTATTGCTGTTGAAAATGGTGAGCAAGCGGTAGAGCAGTGCTTAAAAGAATATCCAGATTTGGTATTGCTCGATATTCAAATGCCAGTGATGGATGGGCGTTCTGCTTTTCAGCTATTAAAACAATGTGGTTTTGAGCGACCTATTTTTGCTTTAACAGCAAATGCTATGAGTCATGAAGTGGATGGTTATTTAGAGTTAGGGTTTACTGGTTACTTAGGTAAACCGATAGACAAAGAGTCATTTTATAAAGCGCTTTCTAGTCACCTACATAATGCAGAAGATCAGCCAATTACAAAGCAAAATGAAGTTGATATGAGCGATCTTGTGATTAGTTTCAAGCAGAGCTTTGCTTTGGAGAGTGAAACGATTACGCAGCATTTTATAAGCGAAGATTTAGATGCGCTACAAAAAGATAGCCATCGCATTTTAGGGGCTGCACAAATGTTTGGTTTGGATGAAATTGCGCAATCGGCTAAAAATTTAGACAGAGCACTTCTACGCAGAAGCCAAAAAAGCAGTGCAAATGACTTTAAAGCGCTCGTTGATACGCTGCAGGGTGTACTTAAAAAGTATAATGAAAGTTAAACTGTATTTAATCCAGACATAAAAAAAGCGCCTAAGGCGCTTTTTTATTCAATTAAAACGCTTTTATTGGCGTCTCATCGAATCAAAAAATTCATCATTGGTTTTGCTCATCGATAGTTTATCGATTAAGAATTCCATTGCATCAATTTCTGACATGTCATGAACAATTTTACGTAAAATCCAAAGCTTTTGAAGTTCATCTGGTTTTGTTAGTAATTCTTCACGACGAGTACCTGAGCGGTTAAAGTCGATAGCTGGGAATACACGTCTTTCCGCAATTTTACGGTTAAGGTGAAGTTCCATGTTACCAGTACCTTTAAACTCTTCGTAGATAACTTCATCCATTTTAGAGCCAGTATCGATAAGAGCTGTAGCTATGATTGTTAAGCTACCACCTTCCTCAACGTTACGTGCAGCACCAAAGAAGCGCTTAGGTTTATGTAATGCGTTAGCGTCAACACCACCAGTAAGTACTTTACCTGATGAAGGAATAACGGTGTTATAAGCACGTGCTAAACGAGTGATTGAATCCAATAAGATAACAACATCTTTTTTATGTTCAACTAGGCGTTTTGCTTTTTCGATAACCATTTCGGCAACTTGTACGTGACGAGAAGCTGGTTCATCGAACGTTGATGCAATAACTTCACCTTTAACTAGGCGTTGCATCTCTGTTACTTCTTCCGGACGTTCATCAATAAGTAAAACCATTAATGTTACATCAGGATGGTTGTGCGTAATTGATTGTGCAATATTTTGAAGTAGCATTGTTTTACCCGCTTTTGGCGGAGCTACTAACAAACCACGTTGGCCGCGGCCAATAGGAGATGCTAAATCAAGTACACGGGCTGTAATATCTTCTTTACTGCCGTTACCACGTTCCATGCGAAAACGTTCGTTTGCATGTAATGGAGTAAGGTTTTCAAAAAGAATTTTAGTTCGAGAGTTTTCAGGTTTATCAAAGTTAACTTCATTTACTTTAAGTAAAGCAAAGTAACGTTCACCGTCTTTAGGTGGACGAATAAGACCTGAAATTGAATCGCCAGTACGCATGCTGAAACGGCGAATTTGGCTAGGTGAAACATAAATGTCATCTGGGCCAGCTAAGTAAGAGGCTTCTGATGATCTTAAGAAGCCGAAACCATCTTGTAAAATCTCTAATACACCGCCGCCGAAGATATTCTCTCCGCCTTTGGCATGGGATTTAAGAATGGCAAAAATGATATCTTGCTTTCTTAAGCGGGCTACGTTTTCGAGCCCCATGGACTCAGCTAAGTCTACAAGCTCTTTAATGGACTTGTCTTTTAATTCGCGTAAATGCATATTGGTGGGTTCTTTATTACAGTTGTCATACTCAAAATCGCTTTGATCGTTGAGTGAGGTTTGTTGAATATAACTAAGGATTAGTTGGCTTTATAAACTAGCAGTTCACTGGCAAAGCGTCCAGTCTTTATACAAAATAAATTTAAAAAAGGGCAAAAAGCCCTTTTTATTGTTCTAGCTTACAGTTAGATGTTGTTTTCTAAAAACTCAATAAGTTGAGTTTTTGAAAGAGCACCTACTTTCGTTGCAGCTACTTGACCATCTTTAAAAAGAAGTAAAGTAGGGATACCACGAATACCAAATTTTGGCGGTGTGCCAGCATTTTGGTCAATGTTTAATTTAGCAACAGTCACACGGCTGTCGTATTCATCAGCAACTTCGTGAAGAATAGGGGCGATCATTTTACAAGGTCCACACCATTCAGCCCAGAAATCTACTAGTACTGGTTTGTCAGATTGTAATACGTCAGCTTCAAAGCTATCGTCAGTAATTTGGATTATTTTCTCGCTCATTGCGCTCTCCGATTTAGTTAGGCGAAATATTTAGTGCGTATTTAAACACTCTTGTTTCTTATTGCAAGTTTAAACGTTATGCTTAAACGCTATGACTAAGACACATTTAACCGATAAAAAGTTTTCAGACTTTGCTATCGCACCGGAAGTGGTTGCCGGTTTAACCGAGAATGGGTTTGAATATTGCACACCTATTCAAGCAAAATGCCTACCTTTTATTTGTGATGGACGCGATATCGCGGGCCAAGCTCAAACAGGTACAGGCAAAACGTTGGCGTTTTTAACTGCCACGTGCCATCGGTTATTACAATCTAGCAAAGCACCTAGTAAACATCCAAGAGCCCTGATCATGGCCCCTACTCGGGAGCTTGCGATTCAGATACACAAAGATGCTAAAATTTTAGCGCCGCACTGTAATCTTAACTTAGGTTTAGTATATGGTGGCGAAGATTACGAAAAACAACGTGCACAACTAGAAAAAGGCGTTGATATTTTAATTGGTACTACAGGTCGTCTAATTGATCTGTATAAGCAAGGCTGTTACACCCTTAATGAAATTGAGGTAGTCGTGCTTGACGAAGCTGATCGTATGTTCGATTTAGGTTTTATCAAAGATATTCGCTATATGTTCGATCGTATGCCAGATACATCAAAGCGTTTAAACTTATTATTTTCTGCCACATTATCGTATCGCGTACAAGAATTAGCTTTTGAGCACATGACAAACCCAGAACATGTTCAAATTGAACCTGACGTTAAAACGGGTAAACGTATTCAAGAAGAGCTATTTCATCCTTCGCAAGAAGATAAAATTAAGCTGTTGTTAACCTTAATTGAAGAAGAATGGCCAGAGAAAGCAATCGTGTTTGCAAATACCAAGCACAGTTGTGAAACAGTATATGCTTGGCTTAAGTCAGACGGTCATCGTGTAGGTATGCTTACTGGTGATGTTAACCAGAAAAAACGCCAAACTATATTAGCGCAGTTTAGCAAAGGCGACTTAGACTTTTTGGTTGCGACTGATGTTGCAGCGCGTGGTCTTCATATTCCAGAAGTAAGTCATGTATTTAACTTTGATTTACCTGACGATTGTGAAGACTATGTTCACCGTATTGGTCGTACTGGCCGCGCTGGTGCATCAGGCCACGCAATTAGTTTTGCATGTGAGCAATATGCATATAACCTGCATGAAATTGAAGAATATATAGAGCACAGCATTCCTTTATCACATTATGATAAAACAGCATTGCTAGATGATTTAACTCAGCCTATTATTCAAAGAAAGCGCAACTATTCAACAGGTCCACGTAACCGTAGTAATAACAGCGGACGTCGCCCAAATAATAGTTACCAAAAAGGACGGTCGTAAACGACCGTTTGTATAAGTAGTAGTAACTAGAGGTTTTTGAACGGTGGGGCAACTTAAACCGCAAAAAAATGTGTACGCAGTTATTGATTTGGGCTCAAATAGCTTTCATATGCTTATAGCCAAATCAATTGCTGGCGGTCTACAAACAATTGGACGTGTTAAACGCAAAGTCCGATTAGCCGCAGGGCTTGATAAAGATAACGTATTGAGCACTGAAGCAATGCAGCGAGGCTGGGAATGCCTTGCCCTTTTTGCTGAGCGTCTACAAGATATCCCAGATAAAAACATCACCATAGTAGCAACAGCCACCTTACGGTTAGCAACTAACGCCGAAGTATTCAAAAATCATGCAGAAAAGATTCTTGGCCATAACATTAATGTTATTAGCGGAGAATTAGAAGCGCGCACAATTTATAAAGGTGTTGCTCATACTTCATCTTGTACTGGCAAACAGCTTGTTATTGACATTGGTGGTGCAAGTACCGAAGTTGTAATTGGTAAAGCATTTGATGCCTTACATTACAAAAGCCTCAATATGGGCTGTGTTACCTATCTTGAGCGCTACTTTAAAGATTGCCAATTAAGTAAGAGTAACTTTAACGCAGCCATAAAGGCAGCTCGTACAGTCATTGATGAAATTTCTCCAGAATATAAAACAGCGGGATGGCAAATTGCATCTGGTGCTTCTGGCACAGTGCAAGCAATTCAAGAAATTATGGTCGCTCAAAATCTTGACGATTTACTTACGCTTGAAAAGCTCAACACTATAAAAGAGCAAGCAATTGCATTTAGCACTATTGCAGCGCTAGACCTTCCTGGATTAAGTGAAGACCGTCGACTGGTATTTGTATCAGGACTTGCAATCTTAATCGCACTATTTGAATCTCTTGAAATAGAAAAAATGGGGTTGGCGGGTGGAGCACTGCGTGAAGGTGTTTTATATAGCATGGTTCCGGAGTTTCATAATAACGACATTCGTAAACGCACAGTTGATGGGTTTATGAGTCGTTATCACGTTGATCAAAAACAAGCGTGTCGAGTTTCAAGCTTGGCTATGCAGTTAGCGGTAAGTATTGATAAAGATTGGCCAATTGAAAGTTTAAATGGGTTACCACTATTAAAAGCGGTAGCGCAGCTTCATGAGATTGGATTACTAATAGAATATAAGCAGTACCATAAACACACTGCTTATATTTTGGAAAATACTGATATGCCTGGTTTTTCACAGTCAGAGCATAAATTAATAGTAGCGGTAGCGGATGCGCATCGTTCTGATTTTCCAAAAGGCTGTTTTAATTCACTCGGCGTAAATAGTCTATTAGCGCAATATATAGTGAGATTACTACGAATAGCAGTCATCTTATCAATGCGCAGACAAGATGACGTACTGCCTAAGTTTAAGTTAACTGCTAAAAATGAAGTGTTAGACCTTAAGTTTGAAAGTAACTGGTTAAAAGATCATCCATTAATGGCCAGCGAGCTACAACAAGAGTCTAAACAACAAGGTAAACTTGGGTGGAAGCTCATAGTAAACTAATTAAAAAGGCCCACCAGGGCCTTTTTAGTGTTTAAAGTAACCATTTCGATGCAAATATGTGCGAACAGCACATTATTTCAAGTTTTCTTCAAAAAAGGGTTGATCTGTTTTCGGATCTCCCTATAATGCGACCCCACTGAGACGGGAAACGCCAACGCATAGCGAGGCACGAACAACTCAGGGTGTTAAGTAAAACTTAGTTTGAATCTTTTTAGAAAGTTTAAATTTAAGTGTTGACAAAAAAATAGGAAAGCGTAATATGCGCAGCCCTAGCGAGATAAAGTTTAACTTTATAATCGCAACGTTCTTTAACAATATAAAGCAATCAT